>JAYVXB010000590.1:0-13192 GCA_043785585.1 Deltaproteobacteria bacterium
CGACGTGCCGTCCGGACTCTTGAAATCGAGCTTCCCCGTGTAGCCCTGATACACCACCAAGAACGTGCCGGCGCCCGAGCACGGATCGTAGTGGAGCCAGAGCTCTGCGTTGTCGCCCCACGTCGCGACGCGCTTGCCGTCGCCGAAGAGATCGCCTTGGTCGTCGCTCTGGCAATTGATCGCCTCGGCCTCCGCGAGCGTCAGCCCGCCGCAGCTCGTGCCGCGCAGATCGAGTCCACCGGCGCGATTCGTCAGGACGATCGGTTGCTGGAGCATCGTCGACCAGCGCTGCCTCTTCGCCGACACCGTGCACGTTGGCCCGCGCGCGACGTCCGGCATCGCGTCGCCGCTGTACGTGCAGCTCGCGCCCGCCTCGTCGCCGTCGGCGCCGCCGTCGCAGCTCACGCTCGCGTCGGCGATGCTCCCTTCCGAGGAGGCGTCGTCGAGCGGAGGTTGCGCGGAGTCGTCGCCGGCGGTCGCGTCCTGCGCCGCCGGGTCCGGCGTCGCCGCGTCCTGCGTCGCGGCGACGGTGCCGCCGGAGCACGCAGCGAGGGGGAGCAACGGTGCCGCGGCAAGCAACGCGATGAGAACCCAGCGTCGCATGACGGCACCTCGACTTCGAAGCGTAGCAAACGCGGGTTCGCGGCGCGGCGGAGTTCCCGATACCGTGACGGGCAGGGGTCTCGTGCGCGTGCAATTGTCCGGTGCGAACCGCTTCGCACGCCTCGTGCTGTGCGGCGCGATCGTGATCAGCGCGATGCTGACGGCGACTCGATCGCGCGCGGGACGCAGGCTGTTCGTCCTTTGGGAGCCGAGCACGGCCACCTGCGCGCCAAAGGTCACGCGCTTCTTCACGTGTGTCCTCGCGCGGCCGGACTTCAATGCCCTCGTCGTGGCCTATCCGAAGGGCGAGGCGATGACTCTCGAGGACGGTGCCATCGTCAACGCGGTGTGTGCGCACGACGACTTCCAGTGCCTCGTCGATAGCGCAGGGATTTCTCCGCGCGACGGCGACATGGTCGTGCACTACTACGCCGACGCTCCCCGAGTGGGCCACAACGACGTCGCGCAAGTCACCGTACGCGGAACGCTCGTCTCCCTACGCATCGCCTGGATCGCAAGCGACGCCGATTGCGACTACCAGCTCGCCGGCGGCCACGAGGTCTTCGAAGGAATCACGGAGCCCAGCGCCGCAGACTGCTGCGACGGACAGCAGTCGCCGACGTGCGCGCAATGCGCGCCGAGCTGCGCGAGCTTCCGATCGCACTCGTCGTACGAGCTCGCGTGCGGCAGCGAGATGCTCGCCGTCGGCTGCCCGGGCGTCGCGTCGTTGACCCAGAGCGCGAAGCCGATCGCCCGGATGAAGTAGCCGACGTGCAACGGAGTGCACGACGATGTGCAACGCCGTGCACGCGCGTGCCCATGTTGGAGCGTCTGTTTCCGTTCTCGGAGGGCGCGGACCGCGTGGCACGAGGTGTGAAGAGGGAGTGACGATGACGAACGCAACGAAGCAAGTCGTGTTGCACCTCGCGCGGACGCTCGGCCCGCTGCTGCTCCTCGGCGTGCCCGCGACGGCGCACGCACAAGAGCCGCCGACGCCTCCGTCGCAAGCGCAGCCAGCGCCTCCGTCGGCACGCGCGTCGAACGGCGAGTACGTCGCGCCGCTGTCCCAGGCGACACAGACGACGTACGTGCCCCAGAGCGTCGCGCTCTCCGGTCCGCGCGTCATCGCGGATTGGGAGGACGGGGAGGCGATTCCGTCCGGGTATCACGTCGCCAACCGCGCCCGGCGTGGGCTCGTCATCGGTGGCGCGGTCACGGCGGGCGTCCTCTATTTGTTCTCCGTTCTCGCGGCGAGCGCCATGCACGACGAAGGCTCGTACTCGGGCTCGGGCTCGCGCACGGGCACCGCGCTCTACGTCCCCGGCATCGGTCCGTTCATCCAAATGGCGAGCACGTCGACGGCGACGGGCAACACGTTTCTCGCCATCGATGGCATCGGGCAGACGGGCGGCATCGTCATGTTGGCGCTCGGTATCGCGGGGAGGAACGTCCTCGTCCGCAACGATCTCGGGCTCACGCTTTCACCGATGCCGATGGCGCTAGGGCGGAGCGGCGGTGGGCTCGGTGTGCTCGGGACGTTTTGATGCGCCTCGCTCGGTGTGGAGAGTGTCGTCGATCGGTCAGGGTGTGAAGCCGCCGGTCGGTGCGAAGGCGCGCTCGATGACGTCGCCGTCGAGCGGGTGCGCGGCGAAATCGATCGTGCCGCCGGTCCATTCGGCGCCGACGGACGCCGTGTAGACTTTGCCTGGCGTGAGGAATTCCGCGGGCACGACGACGCTCGTCGCGGTCGTCCAGATCGTCACGCCGCCGGTCGAGGGACATGCGTGGGCGCAGACCTCGCCAATCGCGACGACGTAACGGATGGTCCCTGTCGGACGGTACTTCGGCGCCGACCATTCGATTCGCGGCGTCGTGCTCACTCCGGTCGCGGCCGCGAACGGCGCGGCGCCTCCGACGCGCGGGGCTTGCGGCGGAGAGAGCGCGACGGCGAGCGGCGCCGTCGTCGCGGACGTGAAATCGATCGTGCGCCGCATGCCGAATGGCGCCGTGGTAGCGCTCATGCCCGGGATCGCGATCGGCAGGAGCTCGAGCGCAGTGAGGTCCACGACCTTCGTCCACGCCGGAAAAGGATCGGCGTACGTGAGCGAGAACGGCCCGTCCACGAGCGGCGGATCCTCCCCGAGCGGATACCCCGTCAGCGCTTGCGCCGGTCCTGCGTGCGCGGAGACGGGGGGTCGCTCGTAGAGAACGACCCGAATTCGCGTCTGGGTCGCGCCCGCCACGAAGAGGCTGTCCGAAAAGGATCCCGGACGCACGTCCATCTTGAACGCATGCGCGCGCGGGATCTCGGTGAAGGATCCCGTGATGTCGGTCGGCGGTCGGTTCGGTCCGCTCCAGCCGGGCAGATCGAGCGTCGCGATCCGCCACGCTTGCGGTGCTCCGCTGGGTACGATGACCGTTTGAACCAACGTGGCGTGGTCGCCCTTCGCCGCGTCGATGCGGCAGGGCGTCTCGCCGTAGTTGAAGCTCCGCGTGCGACAGATCCTTCCGCGCGATCACCTCGGCCGAGTCGGGGAAGTAGTGGACGACGTACTTTCCGTGAATCGAGGGGAGCGCGGCCACTGCGTCGGCTCCCGCGTCCGCGTTCGTCACTTCGAGCGGTGTCCGCGCGCCGCACGCCGCGAGCGACAGCGCGATCGCGAAGTGCCACGCCTTCATAGCCTCAGACTAACGTAGCGGGTCAGGGCTCCCAAGCTAGCGCCACGACCCAGGACGCGTTCTCTCATTCTTGTCCGCACGCCTCATCAGGAACATCCGCGACGCGCGTCCACGTCGGCCCACGCTGCGAGGGTCCGCGCGGGAGATACGCGATCTCCTGCGATCGCCCGTCCCGCGACAGCTTCACCGTCGCCGGCTTGCTCGCGTCGCCCGCGACGAGCTGCACCGACTCGATGACGTCGCCTTCGCGAATCCCGGCGCGCGCCGCCGGACCGTCGCTCGTCAAGCCGGCGACGCGACGACGCGGGTCGTCCTCCGTCCGCGCTTCGTCGAAGCCGAGATCGAAACGCGTGTACGCCGTCTGCGATGCGCGGAAGCAGCGGCCGAGCGCGTCGTCGCGAAGCACGATGTCGTTGCCGTCGTCGATGAGCGCCGAGTGAAGCTCCTGCGCCCTCGGTCCGAGATCACGCGCGACGGCGGCGACGAAATCGCTGATCGGGAGCGGCCGCCTCGTCTCGACGGCGCGCGCGTAGAGCGACTTCATCACGTCGTCGATGGATCGCTTTCCCGAGGTCGCGCGTCGCAGCTCGGCGTCGAGTCGCCACGCGTAGATCGCGCCGCGCGCGATGAGGAGCGTGCGCGCGGCCGCGTCATCGCGCGCGGCAAGGCGCGCGGTGGGCTCGCGACGGTACGGCGACGTCGCTTGCTCGGCGATTTCGGCGACGAGCTCGTCGCGCGTATCGGTCGGCGACAACGTCCCGAAGCGACGCAGCAGGCGCGCGGCGAGGAAGCGCGTCACGCCTTCGGTGAACCACGCGCTCTCTTTCACGTGCGCGCCTTCGGTCGGGCCGAGCCAGAGCACGCCGCCGATCCACGTGTGGAGCATCTGCTGCGCGAGCGCGATCCGCAGCGGCGCCGACCACGGCTCGCGTGGGCCGACCGCGAGCACCACGCTCTCCGCACGCGACGCGACGCGGAACGAGCCCGCGCGCCGCGTCTCCGCGAGGACGATGTACGTCGTCGGCGTTTCGTACCCGGCTCGAAAATAGTCCGCGAGCCCGGTTCGAACTTGCGCGAGCTCGCCCGCGACGGCGCGCATGTCGAACGCCGTGTACCCGAGCCACGCCGCTTCATCGTGGCCTTCCGCCGCGTCGAAGATCGCCGTGCCGAGCGAGCCGGCGACGAACGTCGAGTGACGGAGGAACCGGCCGATGCGCACCGCGCTGCGCTTCTCGCCGAGGCCGAGGCTCGACGCCGCGCGCGCGGCGTGAAGCTCCGACGCATCGATCGTGATCGAGACGTAGACCGTCGCGTCGTCGAGCGCGTCGGGCAGCACCAGCACCGGCTCGCCGTTCGCGACGAAGCGGTCGGTCATCACGGTCAGCGCGGACGATCGTTCGCCCGCCCGCAGTGCGACGTCGTAGCGCAGCGTCGCAGGTCCGTCGGGCGCGCGCGCGAGATCGATCCGCGCGTCGGTCGTCGTGAGATCGACGCGGCCACGCAGGTCGCTCGCTTCGACGTGCGAGATCTCGCCGACGTTCGTCGCGGCGCGCGACCAGATGCGAAGCTTCGACGCGTCACCGGTCGCCGTCACCTCCACGTGGAGTCCGAGTCTCCCTTCGGCGAACGGTCGGAGCGTCACGGCGATCGACGGCTCGAGCGATCCTGGACTCGGGAGCGCGCGCCGTGCCGCTGAGGAAGATCCCGTCGCACGAGGAAGCGGAGGCGTCGGGCGCACGCCCGCGCCGGGCGCGTTGCACGCGACCACCATCGCCACGAAGCACACGCCTATCCGCACGTCGGGGACGCCCTCCGTCGTCGGTCGTACCGCGGCGCGGGCGACGCGACTAGCGCGTTGATCGGCCGTCCAAGCGACCGCGCGCCGTTCGAGAGCTGCGCCGCTCTACACCACGGCCGCTCACTCGCCTCAGACCGTCGAGAGCTGTGCCTTCACGTCGCGCATCTCGCGGATCGTCCGCGTGAGACGGTCTTCGAGCCGCTCCACGTCGTAGCGGGCCCACTTGATCATCTCGTCGCGCATCATCGCACTCAGCTTCGGATCTGCGAGGTCCGTGGCGCGGCGATCGAGCTGGCGCGCTGCCTTGTCGAGCTCGTCGTGAAGGACGTCGTCGAAGTGTCCGAGATCGTGAAGCGCGCGCTGCAGCTCCGCGAGGCGCGCGACGTCGACGGAGTACTTCAGCGGATCGAGCTGCTGGTTGAGACGGCTGATGAGCATGTCGAGCTCGCCGCATAGGTTGACCGGCCGGAAGCTCGCGCGAACGACGGGCGACGCGGCGAACGTTCGGAGCGCGTTCGGCAGCGCGACAGCGTCCGCGTACGCCGCCTTC
The DNA here is from genome assembly GCA_043785585.1 of Deltaproteobacteria bacterium. GTDB lineage: Bacteria > Myxococcota_A > Polyangia > Polyangiales > Polyangiaceae > JBBQXV01. The sequence continues at coordinate 5,631 of JAYVXB010000590.1, forward strand.
ACCGGTACGAGCTCCGCGAGGAGCGTGGAGTACGCGGCATCGCAGCGCGCGCAGATCCCCTGGAGCGATGTGACGAGGTCCGTGCGCGCGGTTGCCTGCATCCCCGCGCCGAACTTCACGATCGCTGCGATTTCGTGGGCACCCTCGCGAAGCAACGCGAACGGATCGAAGCCTGACATGAGCCCTCCTCGATGAAGTGTGCGTGCTGCAACGTCGTTGCAGCGGTCGGACTGTACTCGACTCGTGGCGACGGCTCACGCTCGGCCGCGAGAGCGCGTCGCCGCGCGGTCTGCGCCTCGACGGCGGTCAAGGTTTGTCATCTTCGGCGACCTTGCAAAACTTCTCCACGGTCATGTGCGACGGCGCCCGAGGCGGGCGCATAGGGACGACGTGCGGCGTGTGCTCGATTCGCCCGACGAAGCGGTAGCGATGCGTGGGCGCCCGACCAAAGGGCTCGCAGTGGTAGTTGCAGTCGAGGCCACTGCAGTCGCCGATGCCGACGAGCTCGACGACGTCCTTCGTCGCGAGCCCCAGCACCCAGCCGCCCGTGCACTGATTGCAGCAGACAGTGGGGGGGCCACAATACTTCAACGTGAATCCCTTCCGGGCCATCGGCAGCCCGACGAGCGCGACACGTTCACCCTCGTGCTCACCACGCGCGATTGCGTCGAGCGTCACGACGACAGCGTCCGCGCAACCGTCGGCGCCCGCGACATCCGGTATCACTTCGAGAGGGCCGAGGCCCGGTACCGGCGCGTCGTAGGTGGCAGGAGGACCGGGCCGTGCGTGGCTCGTTGCGACTGTCGGCGTCCGTGCGGCAGCCGCCGGCGTGCACGCAACGCACACGAGAGAGACGGCCCACGCGCGTGACGACGGCATGCGGAGCACGTTAGCGCGAGAGGTCATGCCCGTGCTGCAATACGAGCGCCGTCCGTGCGCTGAGTCGTCTCGTCGCTCGCGCCTTCACGGCGCCATACTCCGTGGCGCGACATGGAACCGGACATCGCGGCGCACCTGAAGAGCCGGACGCTCGTCGCTCTCGTCGTGACGATCGTCGCGGCCTGCGGAGGGACGACCGCGCCGCTCGCGGCGGTGGATCGCGCGTTCTCGGCCGACGAGCGCGGCGCGTGCGAAGCCCTCACGCGCGCGATCTATCGACATTGGACCCATGACTGCCCCCTGATCGGCAACAGGATTCCGGACGATGCGGACGAGGAGACGTACGTCGCGCGTCGGACGCCTGCATGCGAGCTCGGGTACTTCACGATCGGCTCCAGAGTGACGCCGGACGTCCTCCGTGCTTGCGCCAACGCGATACCGTCGACGGCGTGTTCGCTCTCTCAGCACGTGGGGGCGCTCGACGTGCTGCAGGTCACGCCTGCGTGCGACTTCCCGAGCGGCGACCTCGCGGACGGCTCCGCGTGCTCTAACGATCTGCAGTGCGCGGGCGGAGACTGCGGCATCGTCGTCGCGACACACTCGAAGGAGGTCCTCCTCAACTTGGAGGCATGCGGAACATGCAAGCGGGCGGCGGGCGTCGGCGAGCCGTGTGGCCCGAACATCGCGAACTGCGCGACGACTCTCTTCTGCGTGAGCGGACGGTGCGCCGCGCGGTTCGCGGTCCCGCGCGGTGGCGCGTGCTCCGACAACGCCGAGTGCAGCGGAGGCCTGGTGTGCGGCTCGCAGTCGCCGAGGGCATGTACGGATCCCGACCCCGCAGGCGCGCCGTGCTTCGACGGCACGTGCCGCGACGGCCTCTTTTGCGGGGCGATCACCCCGATGAGCAACAAGTATTCATGCAGGCCGCTCGTCGGCGCCGGCGGAGACTGCGACGGATCCACTTGCGCGGCGGGGTACCACTGCAATGGGTTCTTCGCGTGTCAGTCCGTCAGCGAGTGGCGAACCCCATCGGGTACGTGGCTCGAGCCGGGCGATCCCTGCACCGTCAGCGGGGGGATCTCCATCGGCTACTACTCGTCGTGCATCCCGCCAACGGCGTGCATCGAGGATCGATGCGTCTACTTCGACTCGCAGTGGTGCACGACGGATCCCGGAAAGAACGTGATTCATCCGAGCGCGGCTCGCTGACAACGGGATCGCTCCGCGCGAGCCTTCGGCGCGAGCAAGACGGGGTGCACTGTGTGACGCAATCGGCGGACAATACCGCGTCGGGGCGCTCGACAGGCCGCGGGCCTTGACTCATTCTTGTGGCGTGACGTCTTCCGCGCGAGTGCATCGGATCCTCGAGCTCACGAGCGAGCTCACGCGCGACGAGAGGCAGGAAGTCGCCGCCGAGCTCCTCGCCGAATTGGAGCCCGACGACCAGGTGACGGGCGAGACGTGGAATCGCGAGTGGCGCGACGAGATTCAACGTCGCGCCGCGGACGGGACGCCGGGGATCGCGTGGGAGGACGCACGCCCGCAACTCGACGCGCAGCTCGCAGCCATTCGGACGGAGCGCCAAGGGCGTTGAAGGTCGAGCTTCATCGCGATGCTCTCCACGAGCTGTCGCACGCGGTCGACTGGTACGAGCGGGACTACGCGGGACGCGGTGTGCGCTTCCGTGTCGCGATCGAGCGAGTGCTGGAGCGCATCGCGGCAGCGCCGAACGGTTACGCCGAACGCCTCGGCGCACGCGCCGCGAATGTCGCGCGGTTTCCGTACGTCGTCATCTTCTCGGTTGAGGACGACATCATCCGCGTGCTCGCAGTCGCCCACACCAAGCGGAGACCGAAGTACTGGCAAAAGCGCCGGTAGTTCGAACGTGAAGCCAACCCGCTACCGCGCCGAGAGCGCCGCGAGCTCGAGCTCGAGCTCGATCGCGTCGAAGCGCTCGGCGCGGACACGGGCGTCGTCTCGCCACGTCCCGAGCGGCGACCCTCGCCCGCTCCGCCACGCCGGCGTCGAACGTCAGGGCTCACGGCGACGACGACGCCTTCAGGTCATTGTACTGTGCAAGCACCTGCGCGGGCGTGATCGTGTGACCCTGCACCGGCAAGTACAGCGTGAAGACGTGGCCGGCGGTTTGGAAGTCGGTCTTGTCTTGAACGGACTGCGCCGTCCCATTCGGGTCCGTCGTGCCCTGCACGTGACTCACCGGAATCTTCCACGGCGCGGCGCTGGGCGCGTACCCGTTCTGGCGCGCGAAGCTCGTGTTGGATCCGCCCATCGCCAGCCCCGAAAACTGGTTCGCGGCGCCGATGCCGAGCAGGTACCCGTAGAAGCCGCCCTCGGAGAAGCCGAACAGGATGTGTCGTTTCGCGTCGACCGTGTAGCAGTCGTCGATCTCACCGACGAGATCTTGCACGTGGTTGAGATCGTTCACCGACCAGTTCGCGCCGTTCGGATACGCGACGGGATCGGTCGCTGCGCGCGAGCCCTTCGGCGCGAGCAACACGAGCTGCGCGGTGTCGGCGATCGGCTGCCAAAGGGCGGCGAGCTCTCCGGTCCCGTCGGAGTCTTGGCCGTGCAGGATGACGATGACGGTGTGAGCGACGTTCCGGTCGTACGAGCTCGGCGCATAAACGTGAAAGGCGAGACCGCCCGCTTGCTGGAAGGCCGTCAGACCGGTCTTGTGCGCTTGGTATTTGCACGCCGGTTTGCTCGCGTCGGCGCCGGTGCTCGCGTCCCCCGCGCGCGCGTCGGCGCCGGTGCTCGCGTCTCCCGCGCCCCCGTCGACGTTGCTCGACGCATCGCCTTGTCCCGCCGAATCGCCGCCGTCCTCTCCGCCGGCAGGCGGACTCGTACTGTCGTTGGACGAGCACGCGCTGCTCGTCAGGTTCAACCCCGCGAGGAGGATCGCGCCGAAGAGCAGAGGTCGATCACCGTGCATCTTCCCATTGTGCATCGGCACGCGACCGAGCGCAGGGGACATTCCGTTTTCGAAGCGCGCCGCAATCGCGCGCGCGCGCTTCTGCAGCCCTACAGCTCGGACACGCGCCGCATCAGCGTGCCGCAGAGATCCGATCCCGGATTCCGCTCGCGCTCGATCGTCAGTCCGGCGCGAAACATGTTCGACGCGGCCTCTTCGCGCCCGAGCGCCAGATGGCAGATCCCGAGCATCTCGAAATCGCCCGGCTCGCTGTGCACCGACACCAGCTCGGTCAGCGGAGCGATCGCGCTCTCGCACGCCTGCGTCATGGCCGGGGTGAACGGCTTTCGCGGCGCCCCCTTGAAGAGCACCATCAGCTTGAGCGCCTGCCGCTGATCCTCCGGGCGCAGCGTCGCGAAGTCTGGCTTCGAGAAGAGCGCTTTGTAACCGACGTACATCTCGTCGATCTTCATTTCCTTCGCGAGCGCCACGATCGCCTTTACGGCGACGACCAATTCCTCCTTCGTCATGGGCGGCAGACAAGCACAGTTCCCGCGCGACGCCTACACCGCCCCGGTCGAGCGCCGTGATCGGGCTGTCGCCCCGGCGACACGCGCGGAGCCGCGCGGCGGGGCGCGTCAACCGTGTATCTGCGCGAGAACCCTCGACGCCGCACCGCGTGAGTCGATTGTTCAAAACTTGGCATAGGGCTCGCTCGTATGGTTGGTGAGAGTCATGTCGCACCATCGCCACATCGCTGCGCAGACGCCGGACGACGCGCAAAACGCGCTCGTCACGAAGGCGCGACGGTTTCGCGCGCGAGGCGAAACGCGCAAAGCGATCGTCGCGTTCCGTGAAGCGTGCTTGCGCGACGAAACGGATGCGGCGATCTGGACGATGTACGGCTGGATGCTCGCGAAGATCGGCCACGAAGGCGACGCGCAGCGCGCGCTGAAGCACGCGCTCTGGCTCCGCCGCTCGGGAGGCGATGCACCGCGGGCGCGCTCGACGCAGGATTTGCTCGAGCGTCTTCACCTTCCGTCCGCCGCGTAGTCTGATGAGGGCGTGAGGCATCGCGCCGCTGTCATCGTTGTCACCGCTTCTGTCATCGGCGGGGCCTTGCTTCTCCTCCCGACGCCCACGCGCGCCGCGGACGAGCCGACGATCGCGACGTTCCCGATCGTCTTCGCCGTCACCCAAAACGCAGGCGATCCCGTGCGCGAAGACGCATGGCTCGACGAGCAGCTCGCCTTCGCCGAGAGCCTCTTTGGCCCGCACGGCGTTCACTTCAAGAAGGCGGCGCGCCGCCTCGTCGGATCGCTCCACGCCGAGCTCGAGACGCGCGCCGATCGCGACGCGCTCTTTTCGCTCACGCGCCCGGGCGTCATCAATGTCTTCGTGGTGTCGTCGCTCCGCGACGTCGACGAGAAGGAGCGCTTCCGCTTCGGCGTTCACTGGCGACCGTCGCAGCAGCCGACGTCGCGCTACGTCATCCTCTCGGCGACCGCGCCGCCGAGCGTCCTCGCGCACGAGCTCGGTCACTACTTCGGCAACCCGCACAGCCCGACGCCGAACAACATCATGAGCTACACGCGCACGGGCGGGACGCTCTTCTTCGACGACGCGCAGCTCGCGCGGGTGCGCGCTACGGCGCGGCGGTGTCTGCAGGAGCGGGAGATTCTTCCGGTGCCGGCGTCGTCGCGGTGATCCGGCGCGCGGCAGGATCGTCCCGCCAGAAGACGATCGAGAAGAGAACAAACGCGCCCCACAGCGTGGCGAGATGGCCGAGCATCGCGCCGCCGCCGAAGCGCTCGTAGCAGAGGCTCGAGATCGGCGGGCCGAGGAGCATCCCACCCGCGTACACACCGTTGTAGAGCGCGTTCGCGCGCCCGTACGACGGGGCGTCGACGACGACGCCTTGGAGCGCGAGGCTCACCGGCGAGATCGACGCGAGCGTCGCGCCCGCGACGAAGATCGCCGCGCACATCAGCGGAAACGAATCGAGCCAGACGAAGCCCGCGACCATCAACGCGCCGATCGCGCCGAGGACGCGCATGACGAGGAGGTGGCCGATGCGATCGCCCAGGCGCCCCGCCGCGTTCGAGAAGAGGAGCATCCCCGCCGCGAAGAACGCCGGGATCAGGATCGTCTGCGACTCGAGGACGCCCTTCTTCTCGATCAAGAAGAGCGGCAAAAAGAGAATGACCGACGCTTGGAAGTAGCCGTACGCGAACGTCGCGACGAGGCTGGTCTTGATGCGAAGGATGACGGCGAGCGTGGACAGCGTCGCCTTCGACGGAGCGTCCGCGTGCGACGCGCCTGGGATGGCGCGCTCGGCTTCGCGGCGATCGAGCCACACGCTCACGAGCACGCACGCGGCGATCGCCAACACCGACGACGCCAGGAACGCCATGCGCATCGGCGCGAAGACGACGATCCCCTTGGCGAGGAGCGGTCCGAGCATGTAGCCGAGCGCGACGGCGACGGCGTAGATGCTCATCACGTACGCTTTTTGGTGCGACTCCGCGCGTCGAAGAAGGACGGTCTCGAAGGCGATCCACGTCGCGACCGAGAACGCGCCGTCGAAGAGACGCACGGCCGCGATCGCCGGCGCCGACTCGACGAACGGAAACATCCCGACGCACAACGCGTAGCCGGCGAGCGAGACGACGAGGACGGTCTTCGCGGAGAAGCGCTTGAGGAGCGCCGCCATCGGCACCGACGCGACGACGATCCCCGACGCGAACACGGCGGCGAGCGATCCGATCGCCGGCTTGCCGAAGCCGAGCGCGTTGAGACGAAGCGCGGTGAGCGCGATCGACACGCCGTACGCGATGCCGACCGTGAGCGTCGCCGCGTAGATGACGCGCGTCGTGGGATCCTTCACGCGGGCGAGCACGTCAGACCTTCCGCGGCGTGGTGAGCGAATGCGACGCGAGCATCCAGCCGATCATCTTGTAGAGGATGCGCGCGCCGACGTTGCCGTCCCACTCGTCGCCCTCTTCGCCGGGGACGACCTCGTTCAGATCGACGCCGACGATCGTCCGTCCCGAGCGCGCGACGCCGGCGATCAGCGACGTCGCGTGGTGGAACGAGAGGCCGCCCGGAACCGGCGTGCCGGTGTGCGGGCACAGCGTCGGATCGAGGCCGTCGATGTCGAACGACACGTACACCTTCGCGGGGAGATCGGCGACGATGCGATCGACCTGCTTCGACCACGGCTCGCCGTCGGCCGCGCGCCGCGCGAGGTGCGCGTCGAAGTACGTGCGGATGCGGCCGTTCGAGCGCTCGATCGCGTCGAGCTCCTCTTCGGAGAAATCGCGGATGCCGACTTGCACGATCCGCGCGACCTCGGGGATGCGCGCGGCGACGTTGTGCATGATCGATGCGTGCGAGAACGTGAAGCCTTCGTACGCTTCGCGGAGATCGGCGTGGGCGTCGATGTGGAGGATGCCGACGCCGGGGTGCGCTTCGGCGACCGCGCGGATCGCGCCGAAGGGCGCGGAGTGATCGCCACCGAGGAGCGCGACGAGCTTTCCGCGGGCGAGGAGCGCGCGGACGGTGGCGCACGAGTCTTCGTTCACGGCCGCGCCGAGCTCGTTGACGCGACCGAGCGCGCGCTGCGCCGCCGCGTCGCCGGTCACGCGGCCGCCGAGCGCGATCACCTTCTCGGCCTCGCGCCGCCCCTCCGCGTGCCACCCCAGGATCTTCTCCGGGATCGGGAGCATCGCGATCCCCGCTTCGTACGCGC
>JAYVXB010000591.1:0-13188 GCA_043785585.1 Deltaproteobacteria bacterium
GGGCAGCACCGCAGTTTGGGCGAATCGCACGCGCGCGCTAGAAGCCGACGTGCGGCTTCGCCGGATCGACGCGCTCATCGGCGCGCTCATCGGCTTCGCGCACTTGAATGCCATACTTCCTCAGCAGTCGGTACAAAGCAGTCCGATCGATACCCAGCTCGCGCGCGCACTTCGCGACGACGCCACGGTGGCGAATGAGGGACTCGCGCACCACGGCCTCGCTCGGGTACCGGCCGTATCCTTCGAGGAGCACCTCGGCGCTGGGCGCATTCGGATCCCCCACGTGCGCCGTGGCCTTCCGCAGCCCCGGCGTCCGCGTCGGCGTCTGCGGCGCACGCAGCTCGTCGGTCATCCGGATCGTGTCGCCGTCCGTCGTCGCGCAGATCGCGTCCCAGATCAGCCGGTCGAGCTCGCGCACGTTCGTCGTGTACTCGCGGCGCACGAGTGTCGTAATGACATCGGCCTCGACGCGTACCGCGTAGCTGCCGTCCTCTTCGCGGCGCACGAAGCGCTGCGCGATCTCCGGCGTGTCCGTCGCGTGCTTCAGCACGAGGTTACGCACGAGCAACGGAATGTCCTCACGACGCGCCGCGAGCGGCGGGAGCGTGATGCGCGTCGTCATGCGCGCGGCGACGTCGTGCTTCATCGCGGAGACGTCGCGGTTCGTCGCGCCGATCACGCGGACGTCCGCGCGACGCACCTTCGCGTCGCCGAGGCGATGGTACTCGCCGTTGTCGAGGAAACGGAGCAGGCGCGATTGCAGGTTCTCGGGCAGCTCGCCGATCTCGTCGAACAGGAGCGTACCGCCGTCGGCTTCGCCGACGAGGCCGGGGCGCTCGGCCATGCCCGGATTCGGGAAGCCCTTCATGTTGCCGAAGAGCTCCGCTTCGAGGACGCCCTCTGGGAGCGTCGCGGCGTTGCGTGTGACGTACGGGCCGCGGGCACGGCGCGAGAGACTGTGGATCGCGTTCGCGGCGAGCTCTTTGCCGGTGCCGCTCTCGCCGAAAAGGAGCGCGGGGCGCGGGGACTTTGCCGCGAGGGCGATCTCGGCGCGGAGCTTCCACGCGGCGGCGGACTCGCCGAGGATGCCGTGCGCGTCGACGGCGCCGAACGCCGGAGGCGGGTAGTCGGTCGGAGTGAGCTTGCGCGGGCGGGTCGTGAGGAGAAAGAGGTAGTGATCGTCGGGCCCGAAGATGTCGCCGACGCGGAGGAGCGCGCGCTCGGTGGAGACGCCGTTCACGATCAGCGGGAGCGGGGCGCGCGTCGTGTGCACGCCGTCGACGACGATCGGGACGGGGCCTTGGTTGAGGACTTCGAAGGCGTCGTCGCCGCGGAAGATCACGCGCATCTGGTGACGCGAGAGTTGATCGCCGCGGAGGTGGCTGGTCGGCACGGGCGCGGCGTTCGGGCGGGCGCGCGTGAGCTCGATGCGCGGGTGCGCGCCGTCGTCGGTGCCGCGGCCGATCAGCCAGGCGTGCGCGTCGGCGAGGAGCGCGACTTCGCCGACGCGGTGCGGTTCGTGGCGGCTCCAGACGAGGACGAGCGCGTGGACAACGTCGGCGGCGGGCGGCGGGGAGCTGGGGGAGCGCGGGGCGGGCGGGGCGGTGGGGTTGTCGGTGTTGGGCTGCATGCGGCGCGCGCGGGTATGACATCTGGGTAGTGGCATGCCAGGGGAGAATGGCGGGCGAGAGCCGAATTCCTGGAAGCGTCGCGTCAAGATGACGCTCGGACAAATTCTCCTATGCCGCGTTCCGCGCGCGTCGTTTCAACCTCCAGGACGCCAGGAGCGCCAAGAGAAGGAGAGAGTTTGGGGCGAGCGGTCGGTGCAAGGTTGGCGATGCCGCGCATCCACCGGACGCCTGCAGCGGCGCGGCCGCGGCGGGTCCCGCTTCTGCTTGCGGCGGCATCGGCCCGCAGCGCATTCGCGCGTTCGTCAGCGTGCAGGCGTAGCCCTGCGGGCACGCAGCGTCCAAGCAGCCGTGCGAGCACTGCGATCCGCCGTCGCTCCTCGCGACGCACACGTTCGACTTGCACTCGTCGTCCGAGGTGCACGCGGCGGCGAAGTCCTTCAACGTCGCGCGCGGATCGGGTTGCCCTTCGAGCCATGCGGTGGCGTGCGCCGCGGTGAAGCCGGCGAGGATGAAGTCCTTCTCGGCGGCGGTCGCTTCGTAGATCCCGCGGATGCTCTCGCTCACGCCCACGCCCACGCTCACACTCACGCGCACGCTCACGCCCACGCCCACGCTCACGCGCACGCGCGTGGACACGGACACGCCACGCGCTGTTAAGGAGGTGGCTCCACCGCGCCCGCCGCGCTGTCGTCCCACGCGTCGCGCAAGATCTCCGCGGGCGCCTCGTACAGCGCCTCCGGACAGGTGCCGACGCCGTGACGTGCGTGGCGCTCCACGGTTAGCTAAGCTATTTAGTCATCATGTCGAAGACGGCGAAACGCATCACCGTGCACGATGCAAAGACGCAGCTCTCCAAGCTGATCGAGCGCGCGCTGCGTGGCGAGGACGTCGTGGTCCACCGCGGCGACGTCGCGGTCGTGCGAATCGTGCCCGTGAAGCGCGCCGAACCCCGCCGCCGATTCGGCGCCATGAAGGGGAAGATCAAGATCCCAAAGTCCTTCTTCGAGCCGCTCCCGGAGGCGGAGCTCGCAGCGTGGGAGCGTTGACGTGCGTGTCCTCCTCGACACACACGTGTTCCTTTGGTGGCTCGCCGGCGATACGAAGCTGAGCAAGAAGGCTCGCGCGCTCGTCGCGTCGTCTCAAACCGAGTGCCTCGTGAGCGCGGCGTCCGCGTGGGAGATCACGACGAAGGTTCGACTCGGCAAGCTCGCGGGTGTCGACGCGGTGGCGCGAGATGTGGCGTCGGCGATCGCGAGTCAGGGGTTCGAGGCGCTCGACATTCAGGTCGTCCACGCGCAGCAGGCGGGGAGTCTGCCTGGCGAACACCGCGATCCCTTCGATCGAATGCTCGCCGCCCAGGCGCAGATCGAAGGCATTCCGATCGTGAGCGCGGACGCAGTGTTCGACGCCTTCGGCGTTTCTCGAATTTGGTGATGGCGCCATCGCGCGCTTGCTCACGAACCGCGCGCCGCGTATCTGCACGCGCGCACGGACACTCCACCGGCCCGCCGCGCGAGCGGTGAGCCATGCCCGTGCTACGATCGCGCGAGCATGGACGCCGTGCACAAGCCGCTTCTCACCGAGGAGGAGTACATCGCCCGCGAGCGCGCCGCGCCGACGAAGAGCGAGTTCTTGCGCGGCGAAATCTTCGCCATGGCCGGCGCGAAGCCGAGGCACAACCTCGTCGCGGCGAACGTCATCGGCGCGCTCCGCAGTCTCCTGCGCGATCGTCCGTGCCTCGTCCTCACGAGCGACCAGCGCGTCTACGTCGCGGCGTCGGGCCTCTTCACGTACCCCGACGTCGTCGTCGTTTGCGACGGACCGCGCTTTCACCCGAAGCACGACGACACCCTCGTCAACCCGACCGTCATCGTCGAGGTGCTGTCACCGTCGACCGAGGCGTACGATCGCGGCGCGAAGTTCGCGCTCTATCGAGCGATCGAGTCGCTGCGCGAGTACGTGCTCGTGACGCCCGACGCGACGTCGGTCGAGCATTACGCGCGGCAAGCCGACGGAAGCTGGCGCCTCACGACCTGGGGGACGGCGGGGGAATCGGTGCCGCTCGATGCGCTCGGCGTCGCGATGCCGCTCGCGGAGGTGTACGCGAAGGTCGACTCGCTGCCTCCCGACGACGCGACGACGCCGCTGCCGCCGCGGCCGAGAGTGCTCGATCGTTGAAGCACGCGCTGTTAAGGAGGCGGCTCGCCCGCGCCCGCCGCGCTCTCGTCCCACGCGTCGCGCAAGATCTCCGCGACCGCTTCGTACAGCGCCTCCGGAATCACGTCGCCGATCTGAAGCTCGGCCAACGCGCGCGCCAACGGAACGTCGCGCACGATCGGCACACCGTAGTCGCGCGCCGCCGCGACGATCCGCGCCGCCCCTTCGCCCGCCGCGACGACCACGGGCGCCCGCGTCGCCATCCTTCTCGTCGTACCGGAGCGCCGTCGCTAGGTGCGTCGGGTTCACGACGACGACCGTCGCCGTCCGCACGTTCGCGATCGCCGCCGACGCGAGCATCTCGTGGTGCGCACGCTCGCGCGCCGCGACCTGCCGTCTGCACCGCGATCAGGCGAGTAAGTAGTGGAAGCGGGAATCGCGCGAAAACGATCTGCGCAAACCCCGTTGCCCACCACACCAGTTCAGAGTCTGATTTGGCGTTCGCGGTCGTCGCGCTACTTGTGCACCTTCATGATGGCGCCGTTCGCCGCCCAATACACGCACTCGTCATCGACGACGATCGTGCCGTTGGCTCCGGGGGTTGGCGTGACGGTCACGGGCGTTCCGCCTGATTTGGGCATTCGCATCAACGTCCCGTTGTCATCGGGTCGCGTGCCGGCATCATCATGGGTCAGCGTGCCGATGTTGAGCCAGTAGACGAAGGCGCCGTCCACAGCGAGCGAAGTCGGGCTCGCCTGTCGTTCCGCAAGAAGTATGGCGGGCGCGACTCCGCCCGGCAGCACATACACCCTGCCCGTGGGCGGCTGTCCGTTCCATTGGTCCGTCCCGTGGGTGACGAAGAGTGCCTCGCCATCCACGACGGCTCGAGATGCCCAAGGCAGCAGGTTGTGCGTCCGAGCGTCTGTCGCTTTGTCGAACGACCACAGCCACTGCGGGTCGCGTGCGTAGACGCGCGTCGCGCTCAGCGCGAGCACCTCGAAGCCGTACGTCGCGTCGGCGATCGCGACGATCGGGCCGCCTGACTTGGGAAAGCGCATCAGCCCGCGCACGCCGCCCGTCGACGAGAACAGCCCCACGTACACGTCGCGATCGTCGACGGCGAGCCCGCGCGCGAAGTCGGGGAGTGTCGTCAGCGTTTCGACGGCGCCGCCCGATCGCGGGACGCGGCGGACGCCGAACCCGTTGTCGCTGTCGTAGGACCAGTAGAAATGCGTGGTGTCGACCGCGAACGTGATGTGGAGGTCCGCATCCATGAAGAGGGGCGCGCCGAGCGAACCGTCGGCCGTGCTCACGGACCAGACGCCGCTCATGTCGCCGACGCGGCGCTCGACGAAGAGCAAGCCGTTCCCGTCGGAGACGAGATCGATGGCGTTCGACACGAAGACGACGGGCGCCGCACCGGGGACGCACTTCGACGAGCGCGGGCCTCCGCCGTCGGGCGCGAGCGCCGCCGCGTCGGGCGCCGACCCCGTGTCGAGGTACGTTCGCGACCCGCACGCGGAGAGCAGCGCCAGTGAGAGAAGAAGATGGCGAGACAATCGGGGACTCTACGTGTGAGCGTAGCAGCGAGGACCGCGGGGGCGCCTTCGCTCTTCGGCTCGACGAGGATCCTGCCGTAGTCACAGATGTGCGCGACACTTGGGACGATAACGCCACGGTGCCCGTCGCCGTACCCGTGTCCGCTCACGCTCACGTTACGCGCACGGCCACGGACACGGCACGCGCCGTTAGCGAGGCGGCTCCCCCGCGCCCGCCGCGCTCTCGTCCCACGCGTCGCGCAAGATCTCCGCGACCGCTTCGTAGAGCGCCTCCGGAATCACGTCGCCGATCTGCAGCTCCGCCAACGCGCGCGCCAACGGCACGTCGCGCACGATCGGCACGCCGTAGTCGCGCGCCGCCGCGACGATCCGCGCCGCGAGATCCCCTTCGCCCGCCGCGACGACCACCGGCGCCGCGTCGCCGTCCTTCTCGTCGTACCGGAGCGCGGTCGCGAGGTGCGTCGGGTTCACCACGACGACCGTCGCCGTCCGCACGTTCGCGATCGCCGCCGACGCGAGCATCTCGTGGTGCGCGCGATCCCGCGCTGCCTTCATCTGCGGATCGCCCTCGCTCTCCTTGTACTCGCGCTTCACCTCTTCCTTCGACATGCGGAGGCGCTTCATCCAGCTCCGTCGCACGACGAGAAGATCGAACGCGCCGATCGCGACGCCGAGCAGCGCCGCGTCGCGCGCGACGGTCCGCGCGATCTCCGCGGCGAGCGGCGCGACGTACGCGGTGCGCTCGCTCAGGTGCGCGAGGTCCACCAGGTGCGACGCGATCCCGCGGTACGCGAGCCACGCGACGACCGCCGCGCCGACGAGAGCGCGCGCGACCGCGAAGAGGCGCACGCTCGACACGAGCCCCTTCAGCCCCGCGAACGGATCGAGTCGCTCGAGCTTCGGCGCGAGCTTCTTCGTCGCGACGAGGCCGCCCGTTTGCACCGCGTGCGCGACCGCGCCCGCCATTCCCGCCGCGAGGAGCACCGGCAACGCCAGCGCGATCAGCTCCGTCGCGAGCGCGCCTGCGTCCACCGCGCGCGCCACTTCCACCGCGACCGCTCCGTCCTTCGCGCTCGCGATCGCCCCACGCAGATCGTCGCCGACGCGCGCCACGAGCGAGCGCGCCGCCGCCGGTACGAGCGCCACCGCCACGAGGAACGCGATCGCCTGCGCGGCGAACGCGCTCGTCCCGCTATCGCCTTCTTCGCGCGCGCGCCGGAGCCGCTTTGGCGTCGCTTCTTCGGTCTTTTCGCTCATCGTCGTCGGGCTCGGCCTTGCGGTGGACCATAGCGTACAGCGCCACGACGAGGTCGCGCACGCCTTCGCCGGTCGCCGCGGAGATGAGCGTGCACTCGACGCCCTTCTTCTTGAAGCGCGCCTTCACCTTCGCGAACGCTTCCTTCACGTCGGGGAGATCCGCCTTGCTCATCGCGACGATCTGCGGACGCTTCGCGAGCTCGGGATCGAACTTCTTCAGCTCCTTCATCAGCGCGTCGTAGTCCTTCACCGGATCGCGCCCCTCCTCGGGATCGAGCGTCACGAGGTGAAGGAGCGCGCGCGTGCGCTCGACGTGCTTCAAGAATCGGATGCCGAGGCCCGCGCCGTCGGACGCACCCGGAATGAGGCCCGGGATGTCGGCGAGCACGAAGTGCGCTTCCTCGTGGACCGCGACGACGCCGAGGTGCGGGACGAGCGTCGTGAACGGGTAGTCGGCGACCTTGGGGCGCGCGCGCGAGACGGCGCGGATGAACGTGCTCTTGCCGACGTTCGGAAATCCGAGGAGGCCGACGTCGGCCATGACCTTGAGCTCGAGACGAAGCTTGAACGAAGCGCCGTCCATTCCGGGCTCGGCGCGTCGCGGCGCTCGGTCTTGCGCGGTGGCGAAGTGGATGTTGCCGCGACCGCCCTTGCCGCCGTGCGCGACGATCGTCGCGACGTTCGGCGTGTCGAGATCGAAGAGGAGATCGCCCGACGCGGCGTCGAACACCTGCGTGCCGACCGGCATGCGCACGATGCGATCCGGACCGGCCGCGCCGTACTGATCCTTGCCGCGACCGTTCTCGCCCTTCTTCGCCTCGAGCGTGTGCGAGTACGCGAGGTCGAGGAGCGTGGAGAGACCCGGATCCGTGAGGAAGACGATGTCGCCCCCTTTGCCGCCGTCGCCGCCCGAAGGCCCACCGAACGGGACGAACCTCTCGCGACGAAAGGCCACGCATCCATTGCCGCCCGCGCCCGCGGTCACCGTCACAGTGCACGAATCGACGAATTTCACGCCCGACCTTTAGCACGCTACGGACCGGCCACCCGCAAGCAGTCGTTCCAGCTCCGCGTCGTCGTCGTCTTGATCGCGCAGTCGTACTCCGCGCGCGTGACCGTCTTGCACTCGATCGCGCGGCGCATCTCGGGATCGGTCGACATCAGCTCGGCCTTCGTGCGCCGCAAGAGCTCATCGCGCTCGGCCGGCGGGAGCGTCTTGAAGCGGGCGTCTTCCTGCGCCAAGAGGTCGAAGTATTTCTGAAAGAGCGCCGCGCACTCCCCCTCGGTCGCCGCCGTGCGGCGCTTGCACGCCGGCAGCGCGCTCGCCGCACACGCGAGCACGACGATCGCGAAGCTGGCCTGACTGACGGAGCGCAACGCCCGAGCCTAGCACTTCGACTTCTCCCCCGGAAAATCGGACAATGGAGGGCGATGAGCAAAAAGAAGCGTCCGCCCGCGCCCGCATGCGCGCAGTGCGCCGAGTCGCTTTCCGTGATCGGCGGCAAGCGCGTCGTCGGCACGCAGGACCGCGGCGTGCTCGTCTGCGGACCCGAAACGACGCTCGGCGAGCTGCGACCGCCGGCGCGCGTGATGAAGCTCGTCGGCAAAGAGATGCTCGTGACGTTCGGCAGCGGCTGGACCGACGAGGCCGACGTGCGCGCGCTCGAGGCTGCGCTCGACGGAATGCGTCCATGGATTTGCCAGAAGTGCGCGGGGAGCACGTGCAAGAAGTGCGGCGCGCCGCTGGTGTATCCGCTCGCGTCGACGTTGCTGAACGACGACGGCGCGGTCATCCACCTGATGATCGTCCCCTCACGCAACTCGTGCATCAACCCGAACTGCGCCAAAGCCGTCGCGCGGATTCAATGAGGAGAGATTCACAGGAAGGCGGGATGACGGGAAGGTGAGAGGGGATTTGGAGAAACCCAACCAACTTCCTCTCGCTTCCCGTCTTCCCGCCTTCCTGTGAATCTCCAAATCTCGTAGTCGTTCAGCGGCGGCGGCGACGTCGCGTCGTGACGAGCGCGCAAACTGCAATTGCGACGAGTGGGATCGTCGCGTCGTTGCTCGTGCCGACGCGGCAGCCGCAGCCGGAGTTGCTCGACGGGAATGCGTCGTTGCCTCCGCCCGCGCCGCCGTCGCCGCTCGCGACTCCGCTGTCGTCGCCTCCGCCGATCGTGCCGCCGTCGTCGCCCGTCGTGCCGGCGTCTTGTCCGGGCGGGAGGCCGGTGCAAGTCGCGCCGGCCGCGGGTCGCGCCGGATCCCAATCTGCGCAGCTCGCCGCGGGACCGATGCCGAGCGATCCCGTCGTCGGGTAGAGCACCTGCGTTCCCGTCGAGTCTTCGAACGCGAAGTAGTAGCGATGGCATCCCGTCGACACGCCGGCGATCTTCGCGGTCCACGCGCCGTTCGTGTCGGTGCCGCGCGCGCGTGTGAGCGCGGTGCAGCTCCCGTCGACGTTCACGAGCGCTTGCTTCGGCGCGCCCGTGTCGCTGAAGTTGACCCACACGTCGACCGACGCGCCGGTGCGCGGGTAGTGCGATCCCGATTGGATCTTTGCCGCCGCGCCGCCTCCGCCGAAGTCGCCGACGGCGGAGCCGTTCGTGAGGCTCACGCCGACGCCGACGCTGCCCATCGACTTGAGGATGTTCCATCGATGCCCGTTCGTCGGTGGGCCTTGATCGTAGTGGCACGTCGATCCCGATTGCGTCGTTGGGTAATTTTCGAAGAGCCATTGGTAGAACGCGCCGTCGGGATCGCTCCCGCTCGCGATGATTTCGCCCGATGTCGACGCGCCGAAGAGTTGAACGCGCGAGGACCACGACGTGCACGCGCCGCTGCACGCCTTCATCCCGCCGACGCACGCGCAGCTCGCAGAGCCGTCGCACGTCGCCGGGTAGAGCATGTTGATGTTCGCGACGAGCGTGCATGCCGAGTCGTGCGCGAAGTACCCTTGCTTGGCCATCTCGTCGGAGTGAAAGCGCGCGGAGTGGTTCAGCGCTTCGCCGTACGCGAGCTGCGCGACGGGGGTGAAGCAGGCCGAGTCGCCGCACGCGGCGCCGCACTTCTGCATCTCGGTCGCGGGCTCGACGCGCGCGCGGTTCATCCATTCGTGGATGACGCGCTCGGACCAGTTGGGAAATCCGCTCTTCCCCTCGCCGACGGCGAACGCGGGGAGCGACGCGGCGGTGACGAGCGCACCGGACAGAACGCCGACGATGTACCGCATTGGTACATTGTCGCGGATCTTGACGCTGCTGCTGTTCGAGAAGTGACGGCGCGCGAAGATCGCGACGACACCGCACGCAGATGTGCGCGGCACGGATTCTGCTGATGTCGGGCGCATGATGGGAAGATGCACGCTTTTCGTCGCGCTCCTTTCGGTCGCGGGGTGCGGCTCGTCGTCGTCGTCCGGCGCGACACCACCGGCGAACGACGGAGGCACGAGCGACGCGGACACGACGGGCGACGACGCGTCGACGACGATGCCGGGCGCGACGTGGACCGCGACTTCGCCGACGCCGAATAACGTCGTGCGGTGGGGAATGCCGTGGGCGTACGTCGCGTCGCAAAAGCGCCTCGTCGGCTTCGGCGGAAACACGAACGCAGCGGCCGCGGAGACATGGGCGTTCACGCCCGCCGACGCGAAGTGGACGAAGCTCGCCGACACGAACGCGCCCGCGCCGCGCTACTGCCACTGCACCGTCGCGCTCCCCGATCAGAATCAGCTGCTCGTCGTCGGCGGCCGCGACGACTCCGGTCCACTCGCGGCCGGCGCGTGGACGCTCGATCTCGCGACGAACGCGTGGACCGCGATCACGGGCCCCGTCCCGAGCGGCGTCATCGGATGCATGGCCGCGTACATGGAAAACCAAAAGCGCGCGATCGTCTTCGGCGGCGGGAGCAACTCGCTGTCGCACGACACGATGTCGTACGATCCCGTCGCGCGCACGTTCACCTTGCTGAGCCCCGCGACGTCGCCGCCCGGGCGCATGGATGGAATGGCCGCGTACGATCCCGGCGACGGCGGGCGGATGCTCATGTTCGGCGGCGAGTACGGCATCGGCGCACCGACCGACGATCTCTGGGCGTTCGACGGCAGCGACTGGAAGAAGCTCACGCCGAACGGCGCCGCGCCGGGGAAGCGTCGCGTGCCGGGCCAAGCGTTCGACGCGAAACGCCGGAAGTGGTTCGTCTTCGGCGGAACGATCGACACCAAGGATCTCAAAGACGTCTGGGTGCTCGACGCCGCGACGCTCACGTGGACGCAGCTCCCCGACGACACCGCGCCGAAGGCGCGCGGCTTCACGAGCACCGGCTACGATCCGGTGAGCGACTCGTACTTCGTCTTCGGTGGCCTGACGCAACCGAGCAGCTTTCCCATGCGCGACGGGTGGCACGTGAAGCTCGGGATTTGATCCGCCTCAGGGCGCGCTGGCTACGATCGGCGCGCGTCCTGCCGCTGCGCCGTCGCCGCCTTGCCCCGGGCGATCGTCGATCTCGCTCGCCGCGTGCACGAGCGCGCCGACCTTCAGCGCATCGAGGTCCATCGGTTCGAGCGTGCGAAAGCGTCGCCCGGGACTTCCGACTTCGGGGCCGCGGAGCTGCAGATCGATCGCCGGCGCGTCGCCGAGCGCGCGCACGAGGTGAAGCGTCGCGAGCCCGTCGGTCTCGACGAGATCGTTGTGGCTGAGGACCTTGCGCGTCACGAGCTCGAGCGAGCCTTCGTGCTTCTCGGTGAAGCGCAGCTCTTCGAGCATCCCCTCGATCGACTTTCCGAGAAGACGATGCGGGTGCGCATGGATCGGCGTCGCCGATCCAGGCTCGCGGCACACGGCGACGAGCGCCCATCCGCTCTTGCCCTCCCAGTACGTGAGCCAGCGGCAGCCTTCGCCGTGCGGCAGCGGGCTCTCGCGCACCGGGATGAGCTCGCCGATCGCGGGATGGAGCTGACGAAGCAAGCGTCGCAGCGTCGGCTCGTCGGTCGTCGCGGCGGCTTCGAGACCGTTGAGCAGGCGCGTCGCCTCGGAGAGCGACATCGGCGCGCCGCTCTCGAAGCGCTCTTGCAGGCGATGCGCTTCTTTCTCTGCGCCGCCCGTGACGCGCCACGCGACGAACGTCGCGAGCACCGCCGAGAGCCCGACGAGCGCCGCGGCCGAGTGGTATCCACGACCCGAGAGCGCGATCATCGCGAGCGTGAGCGACGCCATCCACGTCGACGTCACGCCGCCGAGCGCGATCGCGCTGGCGCCGGCGGAGAGGAGCTTCCCGACCTCGAGGTGCAGGCCAATCGCCGCGGCGACCGTCGCCATGAGAACGTCGACGGCGATCTTGTCGAAGCCGATGAGCGCGCTCCACGCCGCGCCGTCCGCGACGCGATCGCCCGCCGCGCGCACGACCGCGAACGCGAGGTAGCCGAGCAAGAACCGCGGGAGCTGGTCCACGGCACGATCCCAGAGCGTCGTCTTGGGCGGCGCCGCCCCCTTCGGCGCGCGCTCGCGTCGCATGAGGGCGAGCACCACGAGCGCCGGCGCGAGCATCACGATCCGCGCGGACTTCGACGCCGCCGCCATGACGCCGCCGAGATCGCCCATCTGCTTGCCGACCGCGATCGCGCTCGACAGATCGTTCACCGCGAGACCGCTCCATAGGCCCGCGTGCGCCTCGTCGAGACCGATGACCGACGCGAGCGGACGAAAGACGACGAGCGCGACCACGCTGAAGAGGAAGATCGCGCCGATCGCGATCCCTTGCTCTTCGCGTCGCGCGCCGCACACCGGCGCGAACGCGTTCACCGCGGACGCGCCGCAGATCATCGTCCCGCCTGCGACGAGATCCGCCATCGGCCGCCGCACGCCCAAGCGAGCCGCCGCGACGTGCGCGAGGAAGAACGTGCTCGGGAGCGCCGCCGCGCCGACGCCGCCGATGAGCGCGAGATCGGCCATCGCGAACGATTTGGTCTGCACCTTGAATCCCATCAAGATGATCGACAGGCGCAAGACCCACTTGCCGGTGAACCGAAACCCCGCCGCCCACCGATCCGGCTCGCGCTCCTCGCTGGGCAGCGCGAGCGCGATCGCGCGACGGAGCGGCGTATTGAGAATCAGCGCGCCGAGGACGAGCGCGACGAGGATGTCCGAAATGTAAGGCGACGGTGGAAGCGCGCGCACGATCGCGATCGACGCGACGCCGAGCAACGCAGCGAGCCCGAGCCCCGGCGCGTCGGAACCGCGAGGGATCCACTGCGGCGCGCGCACCGACGTCAGTCGCCTTCGCCTTCGAGCGCGGCGTAGACGTCGCCGGCGAGCACGTCGGCTTGTTCCTCGGAGAGCTTGAGCGATGCGATGAGCTCGTCGTCGAAGTCGTCTTCCGAGTCGCTCTTGTCGAGATCCGTCAGCGACATCGCCACGGCGACTTTGTACGCGAGCTCGCGCGGCAAGAGGCGCCCGAGCGCCGTGGTCGTCTCGGCGAGGCACGCCGCGCGACCCGACTTGTCGAGCTTCGCCGTGAACGCGTCGAGCATCTTTTCGAGCGCTTCCTCCGTGAGCTGAGGATCCTTGGCGCCGACGAGACCGCGCAGCGAG
>JAYVXB010000592.1:0-4184 GCA_043785585.1 Deltaproteobacteria bacterium
GCCGGAGTGCCAAAGTAGGGTTAGATTGAAGGGCGGGGAGGCACTCACGAGATGGTCGAAAAGCGCGAAAACCACACGCTGTGCTGCTCCTTCTGCGGACAGTCGCAGAAGGAAGTGAAGAAGCTCATCGCCGGACCGACCGTCTACATCTGCGACGAGTGCATCGGCCTCTGCAACGACATCATCGCGGAAGAGGTCGAGAAGGACGAGCCGTATGCAGGCTCGGCTCCCGTCCCCAAGCCGTCCGAGATCAAATCGATCCTCGACGACTACGTGATCGGCCAAGACCGCGCGAAGAAGATCCTCGCGGTCGCGGTTCACAATCACTACAAGCGCATCGACTCGCGCCTCGCGGCCGACGACGTCGAGCTCGCGAAGAGCAACATTCTCCTGCTCGGCCCAACCGGCAGCGGCAAGACGCTCCTCGCGCAGACGCTCGCGAAGATCCTCAGCGTGCCGTTCGCGATCGCGGACGCGACCACGCTGACCGAAGCGGGCTACGTCGGCGAGGACGTCGAGAACATCATCGTCCAGCTTCTGCAAAACGCGGATCACGACGTCGAGCGCGCGCAGCGCGGGATCGTCTACATCGACGAGATCGACAAGATCAGTCGCAAGAGCGACAACCCGAGCATCACGCGCGACGTCTCCGGCGAAGGCGTGCAGCAAGCGCTCCTCAAGATCATCGAAGGCACGATCGCGAACGTTCCGCCGAAGGGTGGACGCAAGCACCCGCAGCAGGATTTCCTGCAAGTCGACACGACGAACATCCTCTTCATCTGCGGCGGCGCGTTCGTCGGGCTCGAGCAGATCGTGCAGCGGCGCATCGGGCAGTCGACGCTCGGCTTCGGCGCCGACATCAAGAGCAAGAAGGATTACAAGCTCGGCGAGCTGCTCGAGCAAGTGCAGCCGGAGGATCTCCTCAAGTTCGGGCTCATCCCCGAATTCATCGGCCGCTTGCCGGTGCTCGCGACGCTCCACGAGCTGAACGAAGACGCGCTCATCGACATCCTCACGAAGCCGAAGAACGCGCTCGTGAAGCAGTTCCAGAAGCTCTTCGAGATGGACGGCGTGAAGCTCAAGTTCACGAAGGGCGCGCTCGCCGCCGTCGCGAAGGAAGCGCTCTTGCGCAACTCGGGAGCGCGCGGTCTCCGCGCCATCCTCGAGCACGCGATGCTCGACATCATGTACGACATCCCCTCGCGCAACGGCATCAAAGAGGTCGTGATCAACGAGGACGTGATCACGAAGCGCGAGCCGCCGCTCATCGTGTACCAAAAAGAGGCTGAGCTCGCCTGAGCCGCCCGCGTTTGGTTTGACCGCCAAGACGCAAAGCCGCCAAGGTTTGGGTTTCCCCCAAATACTTGGCGCCTTGGCGTCTTGGCGGTTGATCTCCTCTCGCGTGGTCGCGGTGAGAGTGGTTTAGGGCTATTAAAGAGGCCGCATGTTCTTCAACAAAGACAACGACGGGAAAGGCGCGCCGCCCCCCGGATCGAAGAAGCGGATCGTGCCGCTTCTCCCGCTGCGCGACATCATCGTCTTCCCGCACATGGTGAGTCAGCTGTTCGTCGGTCGCGAGCGATCGATCAACGCGCTCGACGCCGCCATGACCCGCGACAAGGACATCTTCCTCGCCGCGCAGAAGAACGCGAAGACCAACGAGCCGACGCCCGACGACATCTTCCAAGTGGGAACGCTCGGCACGGTGATGCAGCTTTTGCGATTGCCCGACGGCACCGTGAAGGTTCTCGTCGAGGGCAAGCGCCGCGCGAAGGTGCGTCGCTTCGTGCAGACCGACGAGTTCTTCCTCGTCGAGATCGACGAGCTCGCCGAGGCCGCGTCGAAGGGCGTCGAGATCGAAGCCTTGATGCGCAGCGTTCAAGGCGCCTTCGAGATGTACGTGAAGCTGAACAAGAAGGTTCAGCCCGAAGTCTTGATGAGCGTCCAGACGATCGACGACGCCGCGCGTCTGTCGGACACGATCGTCGCGAACCTCCCGACGATCAAGCTCGTCGATCGCCAAGCGCTCCTCGAGATGGAGGACGCGAGCAAACGTCTCGAGCGACTCCACGAATTGATGCAGGCCGAGATCGAGATTCTCCAAGTCGAGAAGAAGATCCGATCGCGCGTCAAGAAGCAGATGGAGAAGACGCAAAAAGAATATTATTTGAACGAGCAAATGCAGGCCATCCAGAAGGAGCTGGGTGGCGGCGAGCGCGACGAGTTCAAAAACGAGATCCAAGAGATCGAGGAGACCCTCAAGACCAAGCGCATGAGCAAAGAGGCTCAGGCCAAGGTCAAGAAGGAGCTCAAGAAGCTCAAGATGATGCATCCGACGAGCGCGGAAGCGACCGTCGTCCGCAACTACATCGACTGGATCATCTCGCTCCCTTGGTACGACAAGAGCGAAGAGACGTACGATCTCGTGAAGGCGGAGGAGATCCTCGAGGAGGATCACTACGGCCTCAAGAAGATCAAAGAGCGCATCGTCGAGTACCTCGCGGTGCAGGCGCTGACGAAGAAGCTCAAAGGCCCGGTGCTGTGTTTCGTCGGGCCGCCCGGCGTCGGGAAGACGTCGCTCGCGAAGTCGATCGCGCGCGCGACCGGGCGAAAGTTCGTGCGGTTGTCACTCGGTGGCGTGCGCGATGAAGCGGAGATCCGCGGGCATCGGCGCACGTACATCGGCGCGATGCCGGGCAAGCTGATTCAGTCGTTGAAGAAGGTCGGGACGAACAACCCGGTGTTCTTGCTCGACGAGGTCGACAAGATGTCGACGGACTTCCGCGGCGACCCAGCGGCGGCGCTCCTCGAGGTCTTGGATCCCGAGCAGAACCACACGTTCAACGATCACTACCTCGACCTCGACTACGATCTGAGCGACGTGATGTTCATCACGACGGCGAACACGCTCGGAGGGATCCCCGTTCCTCTCCAGGACCGCATGGAGATCATCCAGCTGTCCGGCTACACGGAGTTCGAGAAGCTGAACATCGCGGTGAAGTACCTCGTGCCGCGGCAGCGCACCGAATGCGGGCTCGACGAGGTGCCGTTCACGCTCACCGAGAACGGCATTCGCACGATCATCCACCACTACACGAAGGAAGCGGGCGTCCGCTCACTCGAGCGCGAGATCGCGAGCATCACGCGCAAGGTGGCGCGCAAGGTCGTCGCCGAAGGGAAAGAGAAGCCGATCGAGGTCCTTGCGAAGGACGTCCCGAAGTACCTCGGCGTCCCGAAGTACCGCGTCGGCAAGAAGGAAGAGAACGACGAGATCGGGCTCACCAACGGCCTCAGCGTCACGAGCAACGGCGGCGGCGAATTGCTCGCGTGCGAGGTCGCCGTGGTCGCGGGCAAAGGCAAGCTCGTGATCACGGGTCTCCTCGAGAAGGGGATGGAGGAGAGCGCGCAGGCGGCGATGAGCTACGTGCGATCGCGCGCGCAGCTCCTCGGGCTCGAGCCGGATTTCTACGCGAAGCTCGACGTGCACGTGCACTTCCCGGAGTTCATTCGCAAGGACGGGCCGAGCGCCGGCGTCACGATGGCGACGTCGCTCGCGAGCGCGCTGATTCGCATCCCGGTGAAGCGCGATCTCGCGATGACGGGCGAGATCACGCTGCGCGGTCGCGTGATGCCGATCGGCGGCGTGAAGGAGAAGCTCCTCGCGGCGCATCGGAGCGGGATCACGACGGTCATCATCCCGAAAGAGAACCGGAAGGATCTGCGCGAGGTGCCGCGTCGTGTGCTCAAGGCGACGCGCATCGTGCTCGTGGAGCACATGGACGAAGTCCTCCGCGAAGCGCTCTGCTTGCCAACGCCCGAGGCGATCTTCGGCCCGGCGAAGGAGACATGGGAGTACGTGGGCGGCGAGCTCGTGGTCACCGCCGCGGCGAGCAAGGCGGGACACGACGCGCCGCCTGCCGAACCCGCGCCGGCCCCGCCGACGCAATAGGCACGAGCCTCTGGTTTTCTCTTGACCGGATAGCTCGCGAAAGTAGAGTGCGCCCTCCGGTCGCCCCGGAGCGCAGAGCAACGGCAGTCTTTCTTCTTCATTGTCTTCATTCGGCTCAGGGCGGGTAGCTCAGCGGTAGAGCGCTGGCTTTACAAGCCGGATGTCGCAGGTTCAAGCCCTGTCCCGCCCACCAAGGTGACGACATTCACGGAAACGGACCACGAAGCAGCACCAG
>JAYVXB010000593.1:0-4182 GCA_043785585.1 Deltaproteobacteria bacterium
ATCAGCGCCCTCTTGATCCTCGGCGACTACGCGATCACGGCGCAGGTCGGCGACAGCCGCGTCTACCGCGTTCACGACGGCGCCACCGAGCAGCTCACCGAAGATCACACGCTCATCGCGTGGCAGATCAAGCAAGGCCTCATCACGCCGCAAGAGGCCAAGCGCTCGCCGCACCGCAACGTCATCACGCGCGCCGTCGGCAACCGCGAGTACGTCCAGGTCGACACGCGCCTCGTCGCGCTCGACAACGGGCATCGCTTCTTGCTCTGCAGCGACGGTCTCCACGGGTACCTGCACGACTCGGACATCGCGCCGATCGTCGGCCTCGGCGGCAACGCGGCCGTCCAAAAGTTCATTCAGCTCGCCAACGATCGCGGCGGCAAAGACAACATCACCGCCATCCTCGTCGAGATCGACTGACGCGCGCGCGGCGGACCTCGGCTCGTTGACCTCTTTTTTGACCAAAGCACCGCGAGCTTGGTACGTGCGGTGTGTACCCGGCATCGTTTCCGTGGAAAAACGGACACACATGTCGGCTCGAGTTGCGAGCATCGCCGCAGAAATTCCGTCCTTGCGTCGTGGCCCGCGGCTTGTAGATAAGCCCCGCAACAGGATCAAGCGCGCGCTTCGAGCGCGAGGAGTCACGGCATGAGCAGAAGGCGCGTCGGGGTTCTGATGGGCGGCTTGAGCGCGGAGCGCGAGGTGTCGCTGCGCACCGGCGAAGGCGTCGCCACGGCGCTGGAAGAGCGCGGCCACGAGGTCGTGCGGATCGACTTCTCGTTCGCCGCCCGCCCGGGGATCGACGAGCAGCTCCGCGCCGCCGACGTCGACGTCGTGTTCATCGCGCTGCATGGTCGCGGCGGTGAAGACGGCTGCGTGCAAGGCATGCTCGAGCTGATGCAGATCCCGTACACGGGATCGAGCGTCCTCGCGTCGGCGCTCGCGATGGACAAGCTCAAGGCGAAGGAGCTCTTTCGCCTGCACAACGTGCCGACGCCGCCGTACTACGTCGCGACGCGCGCGAGCCTCGAGAACCTCGAGGAGGTGCACGGCAGCTTTGGATTTCCGGTGATCGTGAAGCCGCGCGGCGAAGGATCGTCGGTCGGCGTCGGCAAGGCGGCGAATCTGGACGAGCTCGCCGCGGCGCTCGAAGGCGCGCTCACGCATGATCCGTTCGCGCTCGTCGAGCGCTTCGTGAAGGCGACCGAGGTGCACGTCGGAATCCTCGACGGTCGCGTCCTCGGCGCGATCGAGGTCGTTCCGAAGAGCGGTCTCTACGACTACGCGGCGAAGTACACGCCGGGCGCCACCGAGTACATCACGCCGCCGCGGATCGCGCCGACGCGCGCGCGTGGCGTGATGAACCTCGCGGAGCGCGCAGCGCGTGCGCTGGGATGCAGCGGCGCGTGCCGCGTCGACGTCCTCGTGACCGAAGGCGAGAACGAATACGTGCTCGAGGTGAACACGCTCCCGGGAATGACGCCGACGTCGCTCCTGCCGAAGATCGCAGACGCTGCCGGTATCGAGTACGGCGCGCTCTGCGAGGCGATCCTCGACGGCGCGTGCCTCCACTCGGGCATCACGTCCGATCCGGCGACTCCCGATGCGCCGCGCACGTCGCAGATCGCGTACGAGCCGCGCGATCGATTCGCCCCCGCCGCCCCCGCCGCCCCCGCCGCGCCCGCCATCGTCAAACGGATCGCCGCGGGTTAGTCACGAAAGAGCAGGATCGTCAGCTCGACGAAGCGCGCTTCTTCTTCGTCGGAGCGGCGATCTCCGAGCGCTTCGAGCGTTCGCTGCTCGACGTCGAGCGCGGTGAACTCGCCCGCGCCGAGGAGCTTCACCTTCGTGCCGAAGTAGACGTGCCGCTCGCGGTAGTCGAGAAACCGTTTGTGCGTCGCCTCGTCCATGCGCGAGAGACTAGCGCGTGCCGGGGCGCGAGCACGAGGCGTCCATGACCGCGCCCAAGATCGGCAAGAGGAGATTTCGTCCGAGCTCGATCCCGAGCCCGACCGCGTACGTCGCGCCCGCTGCGCTGCCGAGCCAGTCTTGTCGGGCGAGCGCCCACCCGTTGATGCCGCTGAGCACGTACGTCGAGAACCAACCGCGCGGGCACATCACCGCTTCGACGAGGTCTTGGTAGAACGGGAAGATCTCGGCGCGCCCGACGACGCCGATCCCGTGCGGCGCGAAGTCGTCGGAGTTGGACTCCCAGAGCGGTCCGATCGTGCCGTTGAGGACGAACGCGGGCCCCTTGCCGCCCGCGCGAAAGAGCAGCCCTGGGCCAATGTCGACGCCGAGAAATCCCTTGTGCTTCGTCTCGCCAGCCGCGTTTTGGAACGCCGGGCCGCGAACGCCGTCCATTCCGAAGACGACGTGGAGGCGAACGCTGTCGGAGATTCGCTTCACCTGAAGCTCGTCCTCGAAGCTGATCGACAGGACGCGCGCGCCGTACATCGTCGAGTAGCCTGTCCCGACGCGGACGGGGCCACGGATGTCGACGTCCGGTACGTCCGCGCGGGCGTCGTGCGCGCCCGTGACGACGCTGGCGGTGAGGACGAACGCGGTCGATGCGACGAGGGCGGACGGGCGCATCTTCAAAGAACCTACGACGGCTGGCGCCGTTTCTCCCTTGGGTACGAACTCGCCGCCATCTACATTCGCTGCCCGTGCCGACGCTGCGCCTCGAGAGCCTGACGAAGACGTACGGGGAGACGCACGCCGTGCGCGCGGCCTCGATCGTGTTCGAGGCGGGGAAGATTCACGCGGTCGTCGGCGAGAACGGGGCGGGGAAGAGCACGCTCCTCAAGATGGCGGCGGGAGTCGTCGTGCCCGACGCGGGCGCGGTGTTCGTCGACGATGCGCGGCTCACGCCGCACACGGCGGCCGAGGCGATCGCGCGCGGCGTCGGGATGGTGCAGCAGCACTTCGCGCTCGTCGCGGTCTTCACGGCGCTCGAGAACGTGATGCTCGGCGCGGAGCCGGTCGCGTCGTTCGGGCGGCTCGACGTCGCGCGCGCGCGCGCGAAGATCGCGGTCGTCGCGCGGGAGATCGGCGCGGAGCTGCCGCTCGATGCGGTGGTCGAGACGCTCGGCGTCGGCGACCGCCAGCGACTCGAGATCGCGCGCGCGCTCTACCGCGATGCGCAGGTGCTCATCCTCGACGAGCCGACCGCGGTCCTCACGCCCGCCGAGGCGGACGCGCTCTACGCGACCTTGCGTCGCCTCGCCGACGCGGGCCGCACGATCGTCGTGGTCACGCACAAGCTCGACGAGGTCCGCGATCACGCCGACGTCGTGAGCGTCTTGCGCCGCGGAGAGCTCGTCCTCACGAGGCCGCTGAAGCGCGGCGCCGACGACGAAGTGCGCGCGCTCTCCGGTGCGATCATGGGCGGCGAGGTGCCCGAGCCGATCGCGCGCCGCGACGCCGAGGCGGGCGACGTTCGCTTGCGCGTCGACGGTGTGCGGTTGGGGCGCGCGCTTCGCGGTGTGAGCTTGAGCGTGCGCGCCGGGGAAATCGTGGGGATCGCCGGCGTCGACGGGAACGGTCAACGAGAGCTCGTCCGCGTGCTCGCGGGCCTCGACGCCCCGGACGCAGGATCGATCGAAGGCGGCGCGGCCTCCGTCGTTCACGAGGATCGCCTTGGCGAAGGGCTCGTGCTCGACGCGACGGTCGCCGACAACCTCGTCCTCGGCGAGCTCGCTCGTTTCACCCGCTTCGGGTTCCTCGACGTCGCCGCGGTCGATCGTGAAGTGGGCGCGCGCCTCGCGAGCGCGGGGATCGTGCCGCCGGATCCGCGGCTCGCCGCGCGCTCCCTTTCGGGAGGCAATCAGCAGAAGGTCGTCATGGCGCGTGCGATCGCGCGGACGCGGCTCGGCGCGCGCATCCTCGTCGTCGCGCACCCGACGCGCGGCGTGGATCTCGGCGCGTCGCGCGCGATCCATGAAGAGCTCCTGGACGCGGCATCGCGCGGAGTCGCCGTCCTCGTCGTGAGCGCGGATCTCCACGAGCTGCGCGCGCTCTGCGATCGAATCTTGGTGATGGCGCGTGGCGCGATCGCCGCCGAGATGCCGCCGACGGCGAGCGATCGCGAGCTCGGCGCCGCGATGCTCGGGGCGCCCGCCGCATGAAGAGCGCCGGCCTCTTGTCGACGGTGACCGGGCTCGCGGCGGCGTGGATCTC
>JAYVXB010000594.1:0-4177 GCA_043785585.1 Deltaproteobacteria bacterium
GGTACGACCTCACACGCCAACGACTACGTGACGCCGATGGCGCGCATCGCAATCACCTACGCCACGGAATTGGGATTCTCTCTGTTCCCGTGCGCATACGGGACGAAGTTCCCGCTGAGGGGCTCGCATGGCCATCTCGACGCGAGCGACGATCCCGAGGTCATTCGCAAGCTCTTCGCGCAGCGTCCGCGGCTGAACATTGCGCTTAGCGCCATCGCGTCGAAGGTCGTGATCATCGACGTCGACGTGCGCAACGCCGGTGACGAAACGCTCGCGGAACTAGAAGGCAAGCACGCGACGCTACCGCACACGCCGCGAGTTCTGAGCGGATCGGGCGACGGCTCGACGCACTACTACTTTCGCGATCCGGGCGACGTCCGATTCGCCGCGCAGCTCGGACCTGGCATCGAGATCAAGCATCGCGGGTACGCCCTGCTCCCGCCATCGCGGCACAAGAGCGGACACTCATATCTTTGGGACGCTGGCGCGCACATTCGAGAGACGCCGATCGCCCCGTGCCCGCTCTGGATCTGCGGGCGCACCGGCAAGCGCGCCGCGGTGGCCGCCGCCGCGGTCGACGACGCTGTGGCGAGCTTCCTCGGCGCCGCGTTCGGCGCGGCCGGCTGGCTCGGCAAGGCATTGCCGCCGGGAAAGATCGCCGTGCGGTGCCCGTGGGCCGAGGAGCACTCCGACGATCGCGGCCGTGGCGACGATTCGAGCACCGTGATCTTGCCGCCGACGACAGAGCATCGCCTCGGCGCGTTCTGTTGCGCGCATCAGCATTGCGAGCGCCGACGCGCTGAGGACGTGCTGCTCGTTCTTCCGAAGCGCGCAATTGCCGTCGCCGCGTCGAAGTATCCGCGCGCGCTCGGGTCGCTCGCGTGGCGCCTTGCACGCTCGCAGGTCGAAAAGGTGGGACGATGATGACCAACGGAACGAACGGCGCCTCACGGCCCGACGCGGTCACGGCCTCCGTCGCTGTTGACGAGTTGCCGCCGGCCGATACCGCGGGCGCGACGGCGCCAAAGGCGAAAGAAGAACCGAAGCTCGCCGAGGTGCTCGTGCAACTCGTCGTCGCGCAATCCGATCTCTTCCACGATGCACGCGGAGTCGCTCACGCGACTGTGAGTATTGCCACGCCGGACGGGGCGAACGTCGCGACGCTCACACTGCGGCTCCGTTCTCGTCGGCTGCGATCGTGGCTGGCGTACGCGGCGCGCGTGGCGCTTGGGCAGACCGTTAGCGCCTCCACGCTTGAAGAGGCCATCACCGCCCTCGAAGGCATTGCGTGCTTCGACCGTCCCCAGCGCGACGTGTACGTGCGCGTCGCTGAGCACGAGCAAACGATCTACATCGATCTCGGCGATGAGACCGGCCAAGTCATCGAGGCCGCGGCGAGCGGCTGGCAGATCATCGACAGTGCGCCCGCGCGGTTCGTCCGTCCGAGCGGGCTCCTCCCGCTGGTCCGCCCCGTTCGCGGCGGCAACATCGAGGAGCTTCGCCCATTCGTCAACGTCGATGCCGACGGCTTCATCCTCTTCGCGGCGTGGCTCGTCGCGAGCCTTCGGCCCCATCGTCCGTGCGCTGCCCTTGCGGTCACGGGCGAGCAGGGAACCGCGAAGACGACGGCCTGCAAGGTCGCGCGCTCGCTTACCGATCCGAACGTGGCGGATCTCCGCTCGCCTCCACGCAACGAGGACGACCTCCTCATCGCAGCAACGAACTCGCACGTCATCGCATTGGACAACGTGTCGGGCCTGGCGCCTTGGCTGAGCGACGCTCTGTGCAGGGTGATCACCGGCGGTGGGATCGGGAAGCGAACGCTCTATTCCGACGAGGACGAGACGATCCTCGAAGCGATTCGCCCGGTGCTACTCAACGGCATCGAGGATGTCGCCGACCGTCCCGACCTCGCGGAGCGTTGCATCGCGCTGACGCTGCTGCCGATCGATGAGAAGAACCGGAGAGACGAGGCGACGTATTGGGTCTCCTTCAAGGCGACGGCACCGCGAATCCTCGGCGCACTGCTCGACGGCCTGGTGTCCGCAATCGCGAACGTCGACGCCGTGCGCTTGCCGAAGCTGCCGCGCATGGCCGACTTCATCAAGTTCACGTCCGCGGCAGAGACGGGCCTCGGATTCGCCCACGGATCGATCGGCGCGGCGTACGAGCGCAATCGCACGCTCGTCATCGCCGCGGCGCTCGACGCTTCACCGATCGCGACCGCGTTGAGGACGTTGCTCGCGAAGAAGGGCGGCAAGTGGGAGGGGACGCCAACGAAGCTGCTCGGCGATCTCGGTCAGTACGCCCCGCGTGACGCCGACTTCGCCAGAACGTGGCCGAAGAATGCCAGTCGCCTCTCCAACAAGCTTCGACGCGCGGCAACGGCGCTCCGGCAGATCGGAATCCTTGTCGAGGAAGGACACCGCGACCGAGGCAACGCGAAAGAGCGCTGGCTAACGATTACCGACACGTCCCCTGCGAACACCAAACCGAAGCGCGCGAAGAAGCGCGCCAAGTCCAAGGAGAAACATCGTGACTGACAACGACAACCCCACGGTCCTCAACCCCAAGCCCACTGCGAAGCGCCATCGCGGGCCAACGCTTCCGCGCGTCAGCTTCAACGTCCGCGAGTACGCGCGCATGACCGGCCGCACTCCCAACGCCGTGCGCCGAGAGATCGAGCGCCGTGCGCGTCGCGCCGACGACGGCGCCTGCGTCGCCGAATTGGCCCTCGGCGTTCGCGCGTACAAGGCAGCGTCCGCCGGACGCTGGTCGATCGTCGTTCCGCGCAGCCTCGTCACCGAGTAGCGCGCGGGCGCTTTCCATTACGTGCCGTCGCGCTATGCTCTGGGGAGTCGCACGTGAGCGACCGCCCGGAAGGAAGTTTTCCCATGGGCGAGAAGAATCAATCGGGCGTTCGCGCCGAGCTTCGGGGCGACCGCAAGATGCTGGTCATTGATTTTCGATTCAAAGACAAGGACGGCCGCGAGCAGCGGTACCGTCGCGATGCGTCCGTGCAGTCAATGGCGGGCGCACGGGCAGAGGCAGCGCGGCTGAAGCGCCTCGCTGCGGAAAAGGGGACGCTCGATGCGGAAGCACCGGTGCCGACGTTCGCGACGTATGTGCGCGATACGTTCGTGCCGCTCGTGATGCCACGGTTCAAGCCGAGCACGCGCGAGGGGTACGAGCAGCACCTCGACGCGCCTGACCACGGGCTCGTCGCGTTGCTCGGCAAGAAGCGCCTCGACGCCATCGGAGCGGGGGATGCCCGCGCGGTGGAGGCCGACGCGCTCGGCCGCAAGGCACGGGCTCGATACGCGCTCGTGTGCATGCGCTCCGTACTGCGAAGCGCAGTGGAGCTGGAGGTACTTGCGGCGATGCCGCGGCTACCCAAGCTCCCGGCTCGCTCGGCGAAGTTTCCCGACGCGCCGAGCGCCACAGTGGTCGAGCAGTTGCTCATGGGCGCCGACGGCTGTCTCAACATCGCGATCGAGCTTGCGGCGGAAGCGGGACTGCGCTCCGGCGAAGTTCGCGCACTCGAAGTGCGCGACGTCGACCTCGAAGGAGGGCGCCTTTACGTGCGCCGAGCCTACTCGGCGGACGAGGTGGTCGAGCCAAAGGGCCGCGACGAGCGCATCGTGCCGTTGGCGCCCGCGATCGCCGTCATGCTCGCAGGCGCGATTGCCGGAAGACGGCCGACGGATCGCGTGGTGCGTGACCGGCGGGGACGGACACCGACCGAGGGAGCGCTCGGCGGCATGTGGAGGCGCCTGCAAGCTCGGCTCGGCATCCAGCCGCGCTGGCACTACCACCAGCTCCGCCACTTCTTCGCGACGTCGCTGCTCAAAGGCGGGGCAAACGTCGAAGTCGTGAGGCGCCTTCTCGGGCACAAAGACCTCGCGTCTACCACGCGCTACGTGCATGCGACGGAGCGCGACTTGGTGGCGGCGGTCGCGCTACTACCGGGAAAGCACGGGGAAACGCTCAATCGTCCTTGTCACTGAACACCTAGAATTGCTTGGCTTCGTGACGCCTACTGAGGTGTCCCAGGACAGGTGCCAAGAGTGTCATGACAGGGGCGCATCGCGCGATTCGTCGAGAAATCGCGACGCGCGCGCGCGGCACGCGGCGTGAAGCAGTGCGCGGGTATGCAAGCGATGCCAGCGGTGGGTGC
>JAYVXB010000595.1:0-4164 GCA_043785585.1 Deltaproteobacteria bacterium
CGGGCGCCAAGCCGAGCGACGTCGCGGCGATAGGGATCACGAACCAGCGCGAGACGACCGTCGTCTGGGATCGCGCGACGGGCAAGCCGATCGACAAAGCGATCGTGTGGCAGTGCCGCCGGACCGCCGCGACCTGCGATGCGCTTAAGGCCGACGCCAAGAACGTCGCGCGCGTCCGTGAGAAGACAGGGCTCGTCATCGACGCGTATTTCTCCGCGACGAAGATCGCGTGGATCCTCGACAACGTCGCAGGTGCGCGCGCGCGCGCCGACGCGGGCGAGCTCGCGTTCGGGACGATCGACAGCTACTTGATCCATCGGCTGACCAGCGGAGCGACGCACGTCACCGACGTCACCAACGCATCGCGCACGCTCGTGATGAACCTCGCGCGCGGCGAGTGGGACCCCGAGCTCTGCGCGCTCTTCAAGGTCCCCGCGAGCGTCCTTCCGAAGATCGTCGGGAGCGCCGAGATCGTCGCGCGCACTGCCGGCGTCGGCTTCTTGCCCGACGGGATTCCGATCGCGGGGATCGCGGGCGATCAGCAAGCAGCGCTCTTCGGGCAAGCGTGCTTCGCCGAAGGCGACGCGAAGTGCACGTACGGGACCGGCGCGTTCGCGCTGATGAACATCGGCGAGCGTCCCATCTTGAGCGAGCACGGCCTCGTCACGACGGTCGCGTGGCGCGTCGGCGGCAAGACGACGTACGCACTCGAAGGGAGCGCGTTCATCGCGGGCGCGGCGGTGCAGTGGCTTCGCGATGGGCTCGGCATCATCGAAAGCGCTTCGGAGATCGAGGCGCTCGCACGCACGGTCGCATCGTCCGACGGTGTCGTCTTCGTGCCGGCGCTCGCGGGGCTCGGCGCTCCGCACTGGGATCAAGACGCGCGCGGCACCATCACGGGCCTCACGCGCGGGACGACGGCGGCGCACCTCGCGCGTGCGACGCTCGAGGGCATCGCGTTCGAAGTGCGCGATCTCCTCGACGCGATGGTCGCCGACGCGTCGCGCGGCAGCCTGAGCGAAGCGAAAGAACCGGCGCCCGGCAAAAAGCGTCCGCTCGCCAAGCTGCGCGTCGACGGCGGCGCGGCGGCGAACGACTTGCTGATGCAGTTCCAGGCCGACATCGCGAACGTCCCGGTCGAGCGCCCGGTCGAGATCGAGTCGACCGGTCGCGGCGCGGCGATGCTCGCGGGCCTCGGCGCAGGGCTTCACAAGGGCCTCGATGCGGCAGAACGCATGGTCGCGCTCGGCGCGCGCTTCGATCCCGAGATGCCCGCGGGCGACCGCGACGCACACATTTCACGATGGCAAGACGCCATCCGACGCACGCGCTCGCGCTGAGGGCCGCACCGCGATACCCTCAGGGTCTTCGCTTCAAACGGTCGCCTCTGGTCAGCCCACTGGTGTCGCCCGCTCGCCACTTCACTTTCGACGCGCGCCAGTTTTCGTTGGCCTCGTCGTTTCGCTTCGCTCGCCGCCATCACGCATGGCGCGGGTCGCTTTGGTCGAAGGGAGCAGTCATGACGGATCGAGAGGATGAGGACCGTCCCGTGCAGGGGACCGGTCCGGCGCGGGATGTTCCCGTGGATTGGGAAGCGCTCGAAGACGCATTCGAAAACAACGCACCTGAAGTTCACAGCTACTTGCACCTGACGACCGGCGAAGTGCTGCGCGTCGTCGACGGTGTCGCCGATCCGCAGATGCACGTCCGCATCGCTTCGGACGGCAACTACCTGCGCATCGATCCCGTGAGCTCGCGCGAGCAATACCGCTGGATGGAGCGCTTCATCCCGATGGTCGACGAGACCGAGCTGCGCGGAAAGCTCACGCAGGCGATCGACGGCAAGGGCGCGTTCCGAAGGTTCAAGGACGTGCTCATGGGGTTCGGCACCGAGCGCGAGCGATGGTTCGCGTTTCGGAGCGAACGGCTTCGCACGTTCATGGAGGCGTGGCTCACCGCGCACGCGATCAAGGCGACGCCGCGTCCCGCGTGGGCCGACGGCGCGGGTCCCGACAGCGAGGTCGCGCCCGACAGCGCGGTCGCGCCGCCGAGCTCGAGCTCCTCGGTGGGCGGCGCGAGCGGTGGCGATCTCGACGGACCGAAGTCGGCGAGCGGGCGTCGCACGCGCAACGCCGAAGCGCTCCGTCAACACCTGCGCGAGCTCGGTGAAGCGCTCGGTCCGCGGGATCTCGACATGCTCGTCGCGTTCGGCGAGTTCTTGAAGGCGCGTCGCGCCGCCCGCGGCTTCGCGCATCACCACGAACACCAACTGCAGGAGCGCGCGGAGGCGGCGTCGGTCCGCGGCGTCGCGATGCAGGCGGCCGACGACGAAAAGGGGACGTGACCGTGCGCGTCGGCGTGCGAACGAGCGTGCTGTTTGCCGCGCTCACGCTCGCCGCGCTCACGGCGAGCGGCGGTTCGGACGCGCAGCAAGCGCCGCCGGTCAACAATGGAGCGGTGGCGGAGCGACGCGCGGTCGACTCCGTCGCCGTGCGTTTCTACGCGCCGGAGACCGGGGGCCCGGCGCGGCCGCTCTTCGTCACCGAGCGCGTGCTCGCGTTCGAGGCGCGCATCGAAGCTCTCACCGAATCCTTTCACGACGCGCACCCAGGTTCGGCGCCCTACCTCGAACGCCACGCGCGCGCCGCGCTCGAGCACCACGTCGCCGAAGAGATGCTCTCGCGCCTTCCGCTCGAGCACGCGCCGCCGGCCGCCGAGCTCGAAAAGATGATCGCCGAAGTCGGCCAAGCGCTGATCACGCGCATCGGGGGAACTGCGACGATGGCGCTCGCCGCAGAGGCCGAAGGGATCGCGCCCATCGAGATCGACGCCATGCTCCGCCGCCAAGCGCGCGCGGCGATCTACATCGACCGATCAATCAGCCCCATCCTAAAGCCGAGCGACGATCAGCTCCGCGAGGTGTACCGCACCGCCGCGCACCCGTACCGCTCCCTCAGCTTCGCCGAGGCGCACGTGGATCTCGAGCGATGGTTCGTCGCCGAGCGCATTCGCGTCGCCGAGTTGGCGTACCTACAGACCGCTCGGACGCGCGTGAAGATCATCGCCGTCTCTCGGTAGCGCGCTACACTCGCCCTCTTCATGAGCGGCCAGGCCGACAGCAAAAAGGTCGTCATCGCTGCGCTCGCGGGCAACGTCGCGATCGCAGTGTGCAAGTTCGGCGCGGCGTACATGTCCGGATCGACGGCGACGCTCGCCGAGGCCGTCCACTCGCTCGCGGACACCGGCAACCAGGCGCTGCTCCTCGTCGGCATGCGCCTCGCCGCCGCCGGCGCGAGCGACAAGTTCGCGTTCGGTCGCGCGAGCGAGCGCTACTTCTGGCCGTTCGTGGTCGCGCTCCTCCTCTTCTCCGTCGGCGGTGCGTTCGCGGTCTTCGAGGGGATCGATCATTTGTTCCACGGCGCACCGCAAGGCTCGCGCCTCTGGAGCTACGGCGTCCTCGGCGTGTCGCTGGTGATGGAGGCGATGAGCTTTCGCGTCGCGTTCCGAGAGTTCAAGCTGATGGCGAAGGGCAAGCCGCTTCGCGAAGCGCTCTTCGACTCGCGCGATCCGACGATCCCGCTCGTGCTCGCCGAAGACACGATGGCGATGGTCGGCCTCGTTCTCGCGTTCGTCGCCGTCGGCCTCAGCCAGATCACCGGCATCGCGTGGCTCGATCCCGCGGGCAGCATCCTCATCGGAATCTCGTTGTGCGGCGTCGCCGTGCTCCTCGCGAAGATCACGCACGCGCTCCTCATCGGCGAGAGCGCGACGCCCGAGGATCAAACGACGGCGCTCGACATCACCGAGGCAGTCGAAGGCGTCGAGCGCGTCACGCAGATGCTGACGCTTCACCTCGGGCCCGAAGAGGTCGTCCTCGCAATGAAGCTGGCGTTTCGCGCCGGAATGAAGGTCGAAGAGGTCGAGGATCTCACGAACGAGATCGAGCGACGCATTCGCGCGAAGATGCCGCACATGCGAAAGATCTTCATCGAGGTCGACTCGCGTGGCGACGGGCGCGGTCTCGCGATCGCGAAGTCGCGACAGACGGGAGCGCCGCGCGCGAGGGAGGCGACGTGACACCGCGCACGATCGCGGCCGTGATGGTCGCGCTCGCGGCCTCGCTGACATTTCTGCCGGCTCGTTCCGGCAAGGGCGCGTCTACGG
>JAYVXB010000596.1:0-13125 GCA_043785585.1 Deltaproteobacteria bacterium
GGAGCGCGCTCGCCAGAAGCAGAGCGCACGAAGCCGACCGTCGACGCAGGTTCATCGGTCGAGGTGGAACCCGAAGAGCAAGGTCGTCGCGCCGGTGACCGGGTTGCCGCACTTCGTCGCGGGATCGAACGTCCAGCGCTTCGCCGCCGCGAGCGCCGCTTCGTCGAGCCCGTAGCCGAGCCCGGTGCCGAGCTGCGCGGCGATCACGCGACCGCTCTCGTCGATCGTGACTTGTACGCGCACTTGTCCTTCGATCTCCGCCTGCCGTGCTTGCTGCGTGTACGACGGCTGCGGCCCTCCTTTGCGCCGCGGCTTCACGGTCGGCTCCGTGCACTTGTCGACGACCGGCGCGAGTGTCTCGAGCTTCTTCGTCGTCGACGTCGTCATGGCCGTCGGCGCCGGCGCGCTCGGGCTCTTCGCGCCGAGCGCCATTCCGTTTCCGCTTCCGCCGTTCCCCATCATCCCGAGGTCGAGCAGGCTCTCCATTCCGGGCGCGGGCGGCGGCGCGTTGATCTGCTGCTGCTGCTCGGGCGGCGGCGCTGCGGCGGCGGGCTTCGGCGCGGGCGCGTGGTTCGCCTTCGCAGCGGGCTTCGGTGGTTCGACCATCGGCTTCGGCGGCTCGGGTTTCTTGTCGTCCTTGCCCTTCTCTTTTCCCTCGGCCATCGAGATCGCGACGACCTCGGTCTTCTTCTGCTTCGGCAAGAGCGAGATGCCGACCGCGAGGCCGACGTGAAGCACGAGGCTGCCGAAATAGAGGAGCGTCCCGAGCGAGACCGCGGCCTTTTGGTGAGCGCTCATCTTGCCCTCGTCACTCGCGCTGAATGTTGATGGCAAACTTCGTGATCCCTTCTTGCTTCGAGAGATCGATCACGTGCACGACCGAGCCGTGCGTCGCCGCCGTGTCGGCCGTGATGACGAGGTTCACCTCGGGGTTCGCCGCCTTCGACGCGCGGAGCTGCTCGACGAGCTCGCCCTCGTTCACCGGCTTCTGGTTGAACGCGTACGTTCCGTCTTTCGCGATCGTCACCTGCGAGACGGTCGGCACGGCCTCATCGGCGCTCGCGCTCTTCGGAAGCTCGACCTTCAAGCTCTGCGACACGATGTACGTCGCCGACACCATCATGATGACGAGGAGCACGAGCACGACGTCGACCATCGGCGTGACGTTGATCCCGACGATCGATCCGCGCTTGCCGCGGCTCATGGAAGCTGCGCCGCCCATCGCCTACTCCAACCCGTCCCACGCGCCCTCGGCGACGCGCGACGCGCCCAAGACCTCGACGTGGTTCACCGCCTCCGGTAACGGCGTCTGCATCGGCATCGTGATCGGCGGCGCGATCGAGCCCATCGCTCGCCCGTGCCTCGCCGCCTTGAGCAGCGCGGACAGTTGCTTCGCGATCGCCTCGACGTTCCCTTCGACGTCGGCGATCTTCTTCTGAAAGATGTTGAACGCGACGACCGCGGGGATCGCGACGAAGAGGCCGACGCCGGTCGCGACGAGCGCCTCGGCGATCCCGTTCATGACGTTGCCCATCGCCGTCTTGTCTTGCCCGGCACCGAGCTGGTGAAACGCCTCGATGACGCCGATGACGGTCCCGAAGAGGCCGATGAACGGGGCGTTGTTCCCGAGCGTGCCGAGGAGATTCATCCCGCGCTCGAGCTCTTTTCGCTTCTTCACGAGCTCGCTCTCGATCGAATCGGTGAGCGCTTCCGGTCCGCCTTCGACCCAGCGGATCGCGCGGTGAACGATCGAGGACTCGATCGAGCCGTGCGACGCGAGCAGCTTCTCCGCACCGGCGGAGTCGCCTTGCTCGAGGCGATCGCACAGCTCGTCGCCGAGCGTGTCGCCGCGCGTGTGACGGCGGAAAAACCACCAGCGCTCGATCGCGGCGCCGATCGAAATCACCGAGAGCCCGAGGAGCAGGTACATGACCCACGAGCTGCCCAGCAGAGCCACTTTCAGCAGACGTTCGACGATCATGACGTGCTCCTTTGCTTCAATTTCCAAACGGGTAGTCGACGATGAAGAGACCGGGCTTCGCGCCGCCGTTCGCGTCGATGTCGATGACGCGCCCGCTCCGGCGGTAGGTCTCTTCGAGGTGGCGATCCGCGCCGTCGCCGCTCGCTTCGTAGACGACGACGCGGAACGTCGCGCCGGGCTTCTTGCATGCGTCGAAGAGGTTCACGGCGAGCGAGAACGTCCCGTGAGGTCGCTGCTGGAAGACGAGGTCTTCTTGTCGAAGCGAGTCGGGGACGCACGCGCCGACCGAGTCGCGATCGATGACGCCGTTTTCGGGACCGGGGCGGCCCGCGTCGATCGGAATCGTCGTCGGGTGCTTCGCGTCGACGACGCGTCCGTCGGGCGTCGTCACCTGCAGATCGAGATCGACGTCGGCGTCCCACTGGAGCGAGATGACCGCTTCGGGCGGCGGGTTCGCGGTGTCGCAGCTGTTCAAGTTGTCGGGGACGCGCGACGCGAGGCAAAGCTTGAAGTCGCGCTCCGGCCCGGCGCTGCCGCTTGCGTCGATGGCGACGAACCGGAGCATGTGATTGCCGGTCGGGATCAACGCGTTGAAATCGGCGTTCACCTCCCAGGTGATCTCTCCCGGGAACTGCGGATCCGACGCGCTCACCGGGAGCACCCAGTAGCCGCTCCCGAGCTCGGGAAAGCGCACCGCGATCGCGACCGCGCCGGCGAACGCGCGCCCGCTGAACTTCTTTCCGGCGGCGCCAGGGACGACGACGGGATCCTGCGACGACACGTCGGTCACCGCGTTCGCCGGCGGCGGAGGTGCGCCCGCGTCGCCACCCGCGTCGGGCTCCGGAATCGGCGCGCTGCCGGGGAGCGCGCCCGCGATGAGCTGCGCGCCGCGCACGCGGAGCGGCTCGTTCGCGCCGACGAGCAGCGGTTGCCCGCCGTTGCCGCACGCGCCCGTCGCGACGATCGCGCCGATCGCGCCGACGACGAAGCTCGCCGCGCGCCTCACAGCTCCACCTGCAAGCGCACCGTCAGCGTGTTCGACTTCAGCTTCGTCGGCACGCCGAGCGCGTCGCGCGCGAGCTTGTTGTCGACGACGTCGTACTGAAGGAGGAGCTTCGCGTGCGGGACGACGAGCCCGACGAGCGGCGACCACGTCTTAATCGCCTGACTGAACGGAAGCAGCTTCCCGCCGCGCTTGTCGAGCGCATCGCTGTTCGGATCGTAAGAGTCGTAGCGGACGCCGACGATCCCGTGCTTCGTCACGTCTTGGAGCAGGCCGACGTACCACCCGAGCTGCCGCGTATCGATCCCGAGGAGCACCGGATCCGAGACGAAGAGGCCGCGGTCCATGTTGTTGCCGACTTGGACCTCGGCGTAGACCTTCGTCGTGCCGTAGCGCGTCTGGAGCTTCGCCTGGACGTCCGCGCCGACGAGCCAGCGCGAGAAGTTTTGCGAAGGCGTCGCTGCGGCGCCGGGGATCGGCGTGAGCTCCGTGTTCTGGATGACGCCGTCCTCGTTGAGATCGCGCCACTCGATCGTCGATTTCGTCGCGTCGGTGCCCGCGTGGAATCCCTTTCCGCGCAGCGCCGAAACGCCGCCGGCGACGTTGAGGTCCGTTCGCGGATCCGCGTCGAAGCCGAGGCGCACGACGACGTCCTTCGCTTGGTTCGGATCCTGTCCCGGGAACGGAGTCTTCTCGTCGAGCGGCTCGCCGTTCACCGCGGCGACCGACCATCGAAAGAACCCGAACCCGCCCATCACACGAAGCCCGAGATCCGGCTCGCCCGGGAACATCGAACGCGACGCGGTCGTCCGCTCCATGAACGGCCGGAAGCGCGGCGACTCCCAGAGCTCGTAGCCGAACGGCGTGTCGAAGAGCCCGAGCGTCGCCATCACGAACGGCGCCGTCTTCTTCGTGCGGTCGGCGCGGTACTGCAGCGACGCTTCCGCTTTGCGAAGGCCGAAGCGCGGCCCGCTCGTCGTGTTCCCTTCGATCTCGAGCGCCGTCGCCGCGTACTCCCAATCGCCATCGAGGCGAATGCGCGCGCGACGAACGAGGAAGCGATCCTGATTGTAGAGGGCGCCACCCTGACGGAGTTGATCGTCGGAGTCTTTGTGCGACTCGTACTGCGCCTGCATGTACGCGGTGAGCGTGAACGACTCCGTGAGCGCGTGGACCGGCGACCGGCGCTTCTCGAGACGATCCAGGCCTGCGCGGAGCTCCTCGATCTCGACTCGTTCGACTGCGCGTTGCGGCGGCTCCGGATTGGCAAGCGGCGTTGCGGCCGGCGAAGGTGCAGCCGCGATGGGTGCCTTCGGCGGCGCTGCGGGCGGATGCGGCTTCGCGACGATCTCTTCGTCGTCGTCGGGCTTCTGCTGCGCGGCGGCAGGGGCGGCGGTGACGAGGATCGCGATCGCGATCGCGCACCGGAGTATCGATGTGTCCAAGACGGCGGGAGGCTACGCGGCATGCGTGACGCCACGGTTCTCTCTGCGTGACGTCGCTGCGCGTGAATGGTGACGAGAGCGCGTCGTGCGTGACGACGGAGTGTCACGACGCCATCGCGACCGCGTCGATCGTGTTCGTCACGCGCGTTCGTCGGTCGCCGCGCGCTCGACGGCGCGGCGCAGCCAGCGTTGAGCCTCGTCCTCGTCCGTCGACGAAGCCCACACCTGCCCGAGGGCGTAGCTCGCGCCGCGGAACGGACAGGCGAGCGTGACGAGATCGAGCCTCGGCGCGAGCGCCTTCGCGACGCGCGCCGAAACGGTGAGGACCAGGTCGGAACGCGCGACGACGAAGGGCGCGACGAGAAAGTGCGGGACCGTCATGACGATTCGTCGCTTCAGCCGTCGTGCCGCGAGCGCGCGATCGATCGCGCCGACGTCGCCGCCCCGTGGCGAGACGAGCACGTGATCGAAGGAGGCGTACCGCGCGGCGGTGAGGCGACCGCGCGTCGCGGCGTGACCGCGCCGCACCACGCACACGAGGTGCTCGCGCAGGAGGGACTTCGTGCGAAGACCTGCTTGAGGGGGCTCGGCGAGCCCGAGCTTGAGGTCGATCTCGCCGCGGCGGAGCCGGTCCGCCCAGTCGGTGCCGATGTTCGAGCAACGCAAGTCGATCTGCGGCGCTTCGGTGGCGAGCAGCGCAGCGAGGCGAGGCAGGACGTAGAGCGCGACGTTGTCGCTGGCGGCGATCCGGAAGGTGCGCGCCGCGCGACGGGGATCGAAGTCCGGCGCGTGCGAAAAGACGCGCTGGAGTGACTCGATGGACGTCGCGACGGGAGCGACGAGGCCGCGCGCGCGCTCCGTGAGCGTCATCGAGCGCCCTGTCTGAACGAGGAGTGGATCGTCGAAGTGTGCGCGCAGCTTCGCCAGCGCGTGGCTCATCGACGGCTGCGTGAGGCCGACGCGCCGCGCGGCGTACGTGACGTTTTGCTCCTGCAAGAGCGCGTGCAGCGCCACGACGAGGTGCGTATCGATCGCTTCGAGGCGCATGGCGATACCTA
This sequence comes from Deltaproteobacteria bacterium, assembly GCA_043785585.1. Classification (GTDB taxonomy): domain Bacteria; phylum Myxococcota_A; class Polyangia; order Polyangiales; family Polyangiaceae; genus JBBQXV01. The sequence continues at coordinate 5,488 of JAYVXB010000596.1, forward strand.
CCACGCTCGACCATCGACGGCATCGATGCCACGCATGGCGACATTCGATTCGACGTCGCGGCGGTCTCTGGCAGTGTCCCCGCCATGATGCCCACACGGAGAAGCGTGCTCTTCGGGATCGGCGGTGCGCTCACGTTCGCGCTGTGCGATTGCGTGCGCCGCGACTCGCCACCGGCTGGCACGGCATCCACGAAAGGACACGCCATGATCGTCGAATACATCCGCTACGAAGTCCCCGAGGCGCGCCGCGAAGCGTTCGTCGCCGCCTACCGCGACGCCGCGCGCGAGCTCCGCGCGTCGAAGCACTGCCTTCGCTACGAGGTCACGCAGTGCACGGAGGAGCCCGCGAGCTTCGTCGTGCGCATCGAGTGGGACTCGGTCGAAGGTCACATGCAGGGCTTCCGTAAGGAGGCCGAGTTTCCGCCGTTCTTCGCGAAGGTGAAGCCGTACTTCGACGACATCCGCGAGATGCGCCACTACGCGCTCACCGATGTCGTGTCGGGGGCGAGCGGTTGAAGTTCTACGAGCGCGAATCGATCCGTGGGCGACCAAAAAGGCCGCGGCGCGAACGATCGCCCGCGCTGCGGTCGGATGTAGCGAAGCGTTACGGACGGCTCAGGGCGCTGGCACGTTCGCCGGCACGCGCGTGTTGTCGAACTTGATGCAGTTCGCGGTCGCGGGCGAGCAAGCGTTGAACGGGTCGGCCATGTTCTGCGTCGGCGAGTAGCAGGAGTTGCAGTTGGCCGCGTCGGACATGCAGCTGCCCGTGTCGAGCGCCGCGCTGTCCGTCGTGCCCGTGTCGCCGCCGGTGGAGGTGTCGCCGCCTGTCGTGCTGTCGCCTGCGGCGCCCGAGTCGCGCACCACCGGTTGAGGGTTGGAGCTGTCGTCCGACGAGCAGGCGCAGAGGCCCGCCGCAGCGGAGAGGATGATCGCGACGGCCGCGAGCGGTGCGAAGAGGGTGGAGGATTTCATGTTACTTCGCCTCGCAGTAGCCGTAGCGGCAGTGGGTGTTGGTTCCGACGGTGCAGTCCGAGTCCATCGCGCACGTCTTGCAGCTCGCCGAAGCGGTGCCGACCTTGCTCTCGAAGTAGCAGCCGCACGGCTCGTCCGGCTGGTACGAAGCCTCGGCGCCGACCTCGGTCGTGCGCGAGACTTTCATCGCGCACTGCGGGACAGTGTGCGCGGTGGACTCTGCGTCGATCATCGCCTTCTTCTGCGCGACGGTGAGCCCCTTGCGTGTGAAGGCATTGACGACCGCGGCGACGTTCGCGTTCGTCGGGCCGTTCGCGTCGCCGACCGCGACGAGGTGAAGCGGTCCCCAGATCGCGTAGCGACCTTCGCGAACGTTGATCTTGTCGAAGGTGGTCGCGGACGAGTCGGGGAGGTAGCCGCAGAGCTGCCCCTTCGCCTGGTACGCGAGGCCCTTGATCGTGGTGCGGTTCGCGTCGAGCAAGTCGGACGCGAGGATCCCGAACGTCGCGTTCGCGTTCGTCGAGGTCGACACCGCGTTCAGGACGTCGCCGCTCTTTCCGGCGCCCGGGATCGTCCCCTTCCACTTGCTGGCGGCGAGGCCGAGGGCCGCGGCGATCATCTGCTTCGTTCCCGAGGTGTCGGGGCGGATGAAGAGGAAGCTCATGTCGGTCCAAGGCGCGACTTGGTACATCGCGCCGCCGTACCCGAGCACCGCGAACGCGGCTTCTTGGCTGATCGCGTTCTGCGTCGACGCGACCGGCGCGACGAAGTTCATCACCTGGTTCGGGCCTTGGAAATCCTTCTGCGTCGAGGGGAGCGTGATGTTCGGGCACGACGACGGAAAGACGTCCGAGACGCCGATGTCGCTGTTCACGCCGCCGGTCGGCAGGTCGCACGTGCCGGCGACGCCGTTGGCGTCCCAGCTCACGGGCGTCGCCGTCACCTTGGTCGCGTTCGTCATCGCGTCCATGCCCGCGCACGAGCCGAGCGACTGGTACACGATGGTGACCGCCGGGGTCCCGGCGAGCAAGAAAGCGTTCGCCGTCTTGAGCAGCGGTCCGACGGCGCTCGAGCCGGAGACGTACACCGGGTTCGTCAGCGACGCGCACGTCGCGGCCGATGCCTCGGAAGGCATCGCGAGGAGGACGGTTGCCGCGGCCGTCGCGGCCAGCGCGTTCGCAATGAGGATTCGCTTCATGTAAGGCTCTCTATCTGCTCGCGTGACGCCACAGCGGCGAGGTCGAGCGAGGCGGAGGCTATTCGCGCACGGTGACGCGTTCGTTCTCGGTTCGTGACGAGATCGCGCTCGTTGGGTGACGCGCAGACAGAGTCACGGTGACGTCCGTGTGTCGGTCGATGCTCCGCTTGACCGCCTCACGCGCACGCTCGCGACGATGCTCGTCCTCGAACGCGCTCTCGCGGGCGCTTCCGTGGAAGCACCTCGCGCATGCGGAGCAACGCCGGCCGCGCTCGGGCGCAGTACTTCGCCATCGCCTTCAGAGCGCGTCGGCGTCGATGAGCGGCAAGTCGTTCGCGTGCTCGCCCATGACGCCGAGCGCGACGTACATCGCCGCGCCCGAGACGTACGAGTAGCCGCGAAGCCCGCGCATCGTCCGTTCGGGCGCGCGGTCGTCGAGAGGAACGCTCGCCTGGATGGCACGGAGGCCGTGGAATTCTTCTGCAGGCCACCTGTCCGTTCACGATGGGCGTGATCGACGCTCGGCCGAACGGCGGTCACGCCTGCCCGCGTCGTCGCGACCCTTCCGCGAAGGGTGCACAGCCAGGGGCCAACGGCTGCCCACGGCGCGGCGCGCGAGCCGCACCCCGCAATCGCACGTCGACGACCACCCATGTCGCGGTTCGCCAGGTGATGGCGAAGGCTGCGGATATGTGGACGAGCTATCTGGAGGCGCGCGCGCAGATTCGCGGTGGCGCCCCGCCCGTTGGCGCGGGCTCGTTGGCCCTTCGCGCGTCATCCTCTCGCGCACGAAGACGCACCGACGCGCCCGCCGAGGCCGCCGACGCGAGTGCTGCCAGATCGGCGTCGACGCGCGCGGTCGCGCCATCGCGTGCGATCCGCGCCCGGGCTACAAACGGCCTGGCTGCGGCGCCTGAGCGTTCACGATCGCGCCCAGCCTTCTCGACGAAGAAGCGCGACCACGCGGCCGCGAATCTCGTCGCGGATCTCGCGCACGCGCTCGATCGGTTTCCCTTTGGGATCTTCGAGAGGCCAGTCGTCGCGGCGAAGACCCGGTACGACGGGGCACTCGTCGCCGCAGCCCATCGTGACGAGCAACGTCGCCTCGCACGCGAGCGCGCCGGTGAGGCGCTGCGGCGTGGCGGCCGCGAGATCGACTCCTAGCTCGCCCATGACCGTGACGACCTCGGGATGGACGTGCGTGCCGGGGCTGGTGCCGGCGGAGATCGCGCGCGCCTTGCTCGCGTCGGCGAGCTCGTTGAACCACGCGGCTGCCATCTGCGATCGACCGGCGTTGTGCACGCACGCAAAGATCACCACGCTCACGTCTCGCCCCCTTGCGTCGATGCGGCGGCCGGCGGCACGAGCCATCGAAACAGGAGCGTCGCCGCGGCAGCGCCCGCGAGCTGCGCGACGACGAAGCCGGGGACATCCACGGGGCGTATCCCGGCGAACGTATCGCTCGCGGCGCGCGCGAGCGTGACCGCGGGGTTGGCGAACGACGTCGATGACGTAAACCAATAGGCGGCGGTGATGTACGCGCCGACGGCGAAGGGAACGGCGCTCGCCCGGCTGCGCACGACCCCCCAGATCGTCGCGAGGAGCCCGAACGTCGCGACGAATTCGCTGAGCCATTGCGCAGAGCCCGTCCGCACGTGCCGCGACGCGAAGAACGTAGGCTCGCCGAACATGGCGTGGGCAATCGCGACGCCGGCGAACGCTCCGGCGATCTGCGCGACGACGTAGCCGGGCACGTCTCGCCATGCGAGCCCGCCCTGTGTCGCGTCGGCGATCGAGACCGCCGGATTGAAGTGCGCGCCGGAGATCGGACCGAACGTCAGGATCAACACGACGAGCCCAGCGCCGGTCGCGAGCGTGTTCGCGAGGAGCGCGATCGCGATGTTTCCTCCGGCGAGACGCTCGCCCATGATCCCCGAGCCGATCACGGTCGCGAGAAGGAGCGCCGTGCCGAGCGCCTCGGACGCGAGCCTGCGCGGGAGATTGGCGCGCGCCATCAGCAGCAACCTTTGCCGCGCTTGCAGCAGTCTTCCCAGAGGTAGTTGGTGAGCGCCTTCAGGGCGTCGTAATGCGCGCGGTAGTAGATGAACGTCCCGTCGCGCCGCGAGTCGAGGAGCCCGGCGGACGCCAGGCGCTCGAGGTGATGGCTCAGCGTCGAGGCAGGGACGTCGAGCTTCGACTGGATCTCGCCCGCGGGCGTGCCCGTCTCGTCGCCTTGCACGACGTAGCGGAGGATCGCCAGGCGCGTCGGGTTGCCGAGCGCGCCGAGCTGCTCGGCGTGGTGTTCGAGCTTCTTCTTGGTCGCCATCGTCTCCACGTTATTTCTATATTTATCGAAACAAGAAGACAAGGCGATGACAGGCATGGTGCGCCCGTCATACGAACGGGTGACATCGGCGCGTGGGCACGGCCGGCGTCCGACGCTATACCTCTCCTCATGACCCTCTTTGCTTCGCGCCTCGCCCCCACGCTCGCCCTCCTCGCGCTCACCGCACCGTTCGCGTGCGGAGGCAGCACCGCCAGCCCGAGCACCGACGGCGACGCCTCGACCGATGCGGGCACGTCGACCGACGACGGCGCGGTGGTCGACTCGTCCGTGACGTGCAGCCGCTCCACGCAGCTCTGCTCGGGGCGTTGCGTCGACACGATGAACGATCCCGCCAACTGCGGGTCGTGCGGTCACTCGTGCGGCGCGTCGAGCGCGTGCGTGATGAGCACGTGCCAGGCAACGGGCAACGATCCCGTGTTCGCCTTCAGCAAGCTCTTCGTCGGCGACACCGATCGCTCCGGCGTCTCCAGCCAGACGGCGTGGAAACAATACGGCGCCGACATCGACGGCAAGACGACGGACCGGAACTCCACCGACGTCTGCACGCTCGCCGCGGGCGCGTCGAAGTCGACGCAGACCGACGGCACGAACGGCATCGACAACTCGTGGGGCGAGAACATCTTGCCGATCTTCCTCACGGCCGGCGGCGCGGACTTCGGCAAAAAAATCAACGACGCGATCAACGCCGGCGCGTTCACGAACATGCTGAAGATCGACGGCCTGGGGACCCAGTCGAGCTACGCGTCGCTTCCGAGCGCGCTCTTCGGCGGCGCGCCAATCGGAATGGCGCCGGCGTGGAACGGCAGCGACGTCTGGCCCGTCGACGCGACGAGCGTGATGAACGGCGACGTCACGAAACCGATGACCCTCTTCCCCACGGCGTCGATGACCAACCGCGTCTGGGTGAGCGGAACGATCGCCGGCGGCTTCAAGCTCCCGCTCGCGGTGGGCGGCGTGACGCTGCAGCTGCCGCTCACGCACAGCACGGTCTCGATGCGCATCGACGCGACGAACCAGTCGGCCGTCGAAGGGGTCGTCTCCGGCGTCATCCCTACAGAGGATTTCGTCAACGTGCTTCGGACGGTCGCGGGACGGCTCTCGACGTCGCTCTGCCAGGGCTCCGCGTTCGATTCGATCGCGCAGCAGATTCGACAGGCGAGCGTCATCGGAGTCGACGGCACGAACGTCGTGGGCACGCCGTGCAATGCGATCTCGATCGGGATCGGCTTCGAGGCGAAGCGAGCTCAGCTCGGAGGCGTCGTCACGCCGACGATCGCGCCCGATCCCTGTCACTGACCGCCTCTGGATGCGGCCGTGGACGTGCGGCTGCACGTCCGGCCGCGTGATCGCCAGGTCGCCTATCGTCTAGAAGAGGAAGAACCCCGACGCCTGCACGCGGTGGTTGATGGCGTGGATGCCGTCCCGGTACATGTCGTTGAAGTTCGCGTACTCGAGCCCGATGCGCACGCCCGGCGTGACGTCGCCGAAGAGGTTCACGTCCCACCAGTCTTCGGACTGCCGAACGAGGCCGGCGTACGTGAGGTTCGTCTCGGTCGGGATCGGCGCGACCTGCGGGTAGTTGCGCACGAAGTTCCCCGTGTTGCTCGACTGGGTGTGCGAGTAGTTCGCGGAGATCCAGTATTTCCCGTCGAGCCCGGGCAGGTAGTACTGCACGCCGAGCAAGTACGAAGTCCACTGGATGCCGTGGAGCTGACCATCGGGGCCGTACACGACGAGGTTGCCGTCGACGTTGCTCGGCGGCTGCACGTTGCCGGGGATCTGCGGGTTCGCCAGGCCGCTCGCGAAGCCCGTGTAGAGATCGGCGATACCGTACCCGGTGACGACCTCGCCGTTGAGCGAGAGCGAATTGCCCTTCTTCTCCTTCGTCGCCGGGATGACCGGGACGAACGCGTCGATCGCGATCGCGGTCGTCGTGTGGTCCGTGCTGTGCGTCGGCGTGAGCGAGAATTCCTGCACGCTGAAGCGACGCCAGTCACCCGTGACGGCGAGCGACAAAGGCATGATCGACGTTCCCGTCGAGCCGGCCGTCGTCATTCCATTCCACCCGTTGTACGCGACGCGAACGCCGCCTTGAATGTCGGGGACCTCGCTGTCGCGCTGCGGAGGTCGAAGCGCCGCCGCGGCGATCTCGAATTGGAGATCGCCCATCTTGAGCGTCTTCGACAATCGAATCTGCGGAGTGCGTCCGTAGATCTGCCCGGGCACGCCTTGGATCTCGACGGTGTTCGGGTGATAGACCGACTGCCATCCAAAGAGGTGCCAGTACTGCCCCACGAGGATGTCGAGGATCGGTGTTTCGATCTTCAGGTTCGCGTGACGGACGCGCACGCCGGGGTTGTTGAAGAACGATCCCTCCGAGACTGCGCCGGCGGCGCCCGGTTGCCCGTTGCCCGCGGCGTTGCCGAGGAGATCCATCTCGAGCTGCGCGCTCGTGCGAACGCCTCCGACCTCGGGCGCCTTCAGCCGGAACCCGAAGCGCGAGTTGCGCACGCCGAACATGAGTCGTCCGTGCTCGCCCGCGTAGCGCGTCGGGGCCGTCGTGCTCGCGGGAAGGAGCGCCGGGTTCGGCCGCTGCACTTGGTTGTTCCCCGGCACCTCGGAGAAGCTCTGCGTCGAGTCGTAGATGTGGTCGGCCTCGATGAAGCCGTAGAACGTCGTGGACCATTTTCCGACGACGACCGTTCCTTGATCGGGCGCGCGCATGCCGGCCGACTCGGTGAGATCGTGCATCGCGCTGTCGTACTCGACCTGGGAGATGAGACCCTTCGCGAGCATCAGCTTGAGCGTCGTCAGCTCGACGGGCGAGCTCGCGGGTGCTGCGGCGGGTGCGCCCTGCGCGAACGCGAGGCCCGCAGGAAGCGTGGAGGCGACGGCGAGCACGAGAAGAAGCGGTCGAAGTTTTCGCATACGCTGCGTTTATTGCAGTCCCGCGGAGCGTTCGTTACGCGACCGTGACGTTCGCGTGACGCGCTCCTGGAATTCCGTTCACGACGCTCGCGTACGACGAATCAGCGCAACGACTCAGTGACTGAGCACGAACGTGTCGATGACGTCGTCGGGCCCCGCCGTCTTGAGGCCGTACGCCGTGACCGTGAGCGTC
>JAYVXB010000597.1:0-35009 GCA_043785585.1 Deltaproteobacteria bacterium
GGACACCGGTGAGGCTCGTTCCGGCGGGGTCTTCGACGCCGAGCGTGCGTGGCAGGCGCGCGGCCGCGCGTTGGGTTGCGCCCGTCGGACGCGAACGGCGCGCGCTCATCTGGGCGACCGTCGCGGAGAACCGCGGGATGATCAACGACGCCGACCAAGAGAAGATGACCGCGTCGATCGGGCCGGTCGCGCTCGTCGTTCACCTGCAGCAGCGCGGGGTCGACGGGCTCTTCTCGATCGCGACGCTGCGATGGCCGCATCTCGGGATGGAGCTCCACGCGGAGCAGCGCTCGTGGACCGACGTGCTCAGCGTCGGCACCGTGGATCTCGGCGAGAGCGACGGTGCGCGGCGCGTGACGGCACGCGCACGTGAAGCGGCGCAAGCGCGCGCCGTGCTCGCCGACGACGTGCTCGCCGCGCTGGCGACGTTCGACGAGCGCCGCGTCGACGACGAAGGGGCGACGGTGACGTCGCGCGGCGGAGCGCAGACGGTGCCGCAGCTCGACGCGTTCGTCTCGCGCGCGATCCTCCTCGCGCAGACGTTCGCGGCGGCCATCGCACGCGTGCCGGCGCCCGCGAAGATGGCGGGCTTCGTGCGCGCCTGGGAGGCGCTCGCGCAGCGACTTGGTGGACGCTTCGATCGTGGCGCGATGGGGATCCGCGAGGCGCGGCTCGGCACCGAGTCGATCGAGATCGTGACGGAGTGGTCGCGGCGCGGCGAGATCGAAGGGACCGTCGTGCGCGTGCTCCTGTCGCCTCCGCTCGGTCACGCGCTCGACGTGACGTCGCCCGAGCTCTCGCGCGAAGCACGCGATCTCGCCGCGGCGATCGCGGCGGAGGCACGCAAGGTCCGCTTCGGCCCCGACGCGCTCGAAGCGGTCGTCGAAGGCCCGCTCGAAGATCCGACGAGCGTCGAGCCGCTCCTCGAAAAGCTCGCGCGGCTTGCCCGCGCCGCGCGCGGCGCACCGGCGGCCGGCCCGTTTCGCTGAGATGAGGCTACTGCCTGCGCGGCGGCGGCCGGAATCCCGACGGCATCCCGCTCGGCATTCCCCCCATCCCGCCCATCATCTGCGACAGATCCATGATCTTGTATCCTGCAGGTATCTCGAAGAGCGTCGCCGCGAGCGTCTTCTTCTCGATGCGCGTGACCTCGATGCGCCCCGTCTCCGCGCCGCCCTCGTAGCCGATGAAGCGCAGGGGGAAGTGCTTTCCGTCCATCAGCTCGGCTGCCCACGCGTGCTCCGTCGGAAGGTGCGCGCTCGGCAGGCTGAACCACGAGAATCCCTCGTTCGCGATGCAGGCGTCGCCGACCTTCCCCTTCCCCTCTTCCTCGACTTGCCAGATGTCGCACTTGTGACCCGCGACGACGTCGGTCTTGCCGGTCTTGGTCACCTTGGGCGGCGGCTTCTGCGCGCCGCCACCGGGCGCGCCGTGTCCCGCGAAACCCTTCAGCGGCGAGTTCTCTGTCTTGTTGAGATCGATGACCATCGCGGTCTTCTTGCCGTCGTCGACGATGAAGAGCTTCTTCTCGCCGCCATTGAAGACGCCCCAACCCTTGCCGCCGAGCGATTCGGTCCCGGCCATCCCCGGCGGCGCATCCAGGCGGATCTTGTCGCCCTTGATGAACGTCGTGATGTTCATCGGAGTGGCGCCGTCCTTCCCCGCCATCTTCCCTTTCGTGACGATGCCGATCTCGCCCTCGAAGCCGGCGAGCACGAGCGCCGCCCCCGAACCGCCCGCCGGATCGGCTGCGGCACCGCCATCGCCGGACGCCGACGACTTCAGCCTGTTGCACGACGATGCGGCGAGGAGCAGTGCGAGCGGGGCGACGGAGCGCAGCAGGATCTTCATGCAACCTCGATACGTCGAAGGCTTCGCGTTCGCAAGATTCAGCGATTTACACCCAACCCGCGCCACGAGCGCCAATCGCGTCGCCGCACCTCCGAGGCTTCGTCCGTCCACGTCGTTCCGAGCAAGCTCGCGATCTCCGGGCGTGTCGCGAAGTAGGGATCGCCGAGGACCGGGCGCGCGTCGGCGCTCAGCGCTTGGAGGTACTCGACGTCGAGCGGGCGTCCCGCGTTCGCGCGTGCGACGTTGGCGCGCGCGATCCAGCCATCGGCGTCCAGCGTCCCCGCGAATACGGCGAGCCCGATCCCCGAAAGCGCGATCGCCGCGCCATATCCGCGCCACGACGGCGCCACGGCCTTGAGCATCGTGAGCGCGAGGACGCTCATCACGGCGAGCTGGAAGAGCCCGACACCGAGACGAAGGTACGTGTAGCCGTACGCCTCGTCGTAGATGCGGAGGCGTTGGGCGCACGACGCGAGCGTGATCGCCGTCAGCGCGAGGAGCGATGTCTCGCAGACCGCGAGGGCGATGCGCGGCCCACGACCGATGCTCACGCTCGCGTCGCGCGATCGGACGAGCCGCTGACCGACGACGACCACCACGACCGCGAGCAACGTCGCGACCGAGAGCTGCGCGAACCCCGCGTGCAAGTAGCCAGCGTAGGTCGGCGTCCCCTTCGCCGTCACGAGCGCGTGCCCACCGAAGAGGTACTTCGCGTTCGCCGCGACGAAGATCCCGAACACGGCGACGAGCTGCGCGAGCACCACGCCCCACGTGAGCGGGCGGACGAGCGGACCGCGCGGCGTCGGTACGGACTCGTCGAGATCGCCGGAGCGACGGTACGGGCGCGGCGGTTCGACGTGCGTCGGCGACACCGCGTCGTCGACGTCGACGCGATCGCGCGTCCTTGCGTGAAGCACGTACGCGAAGAGGTAGCCGACGGCCGTGATCAGCGCGAGCGCGCCGAAGTGCGCGACGCCGTCGGACGCGCCTGCGACACGTGCGAGCGCACGCCGAAAGTTCGGATCCGCGGCGAGGAGCGCTGCGAAGACGCACGTCACGGGCAGTCCAATCGCCATCCCTTTGACGACGCGAAGCGCGTGCGAGCGACCGGTCTCGTCGAGCGCGCGTCGCGGGAGGTCGAAGCTCGCGCCAATGGCGCCGGGCACCTCGCACACGCCGCGACGAACGAGCGCGCGCGGGAGCGTTCCGAGATCGCGCACACGCATTCGACCGGCGGCGACGAACGGCAACAACGCGAGCAGCGCCGCACTCGCCGGAAGCGCGACGTAGAGCGCCCAATCGCTCGCGCGGTACGCGACCGCGCCGCCGAGCACGAGCGCCGCCGACGCCACGATCGCCGACGCGAGGACGGGACGACGCGTCGACGGCGCGTCGCCCGCGCGCACACGGAGCGCCAGCATCGTCGCTACGACGAGCATCGCATCGAGCACGACCCACGACAGACCGGCCGACGCACGCCAGAAGAGCGCCTGCGTCGCCACGCCCGTGACGAGCGCCGCCCCAATCGTCACCATCGCTCGCACGCGCGAGCGATCGCCTTCGGCTGCCGCCGGTACTCGAGAGACTGTTGCTTCCATCTTTGGCCTCCATGCTCGAGGTACGACTCGAGAGGAACGTCGATGGCAACAACGTCATTCCGCGCGCGCGGATATCGCCTGCGACATCAGCCCTGCTTCGCGTTGAACTTGTCTTGCTCCGGGTGGAGCAAGATGACGCGCGTCGCCGGCGGGATCGCGGTGTTGTTCGGATCTTCGCGAATGAGCACGACGTCGCCGTCGCGGATCTTGTCGATGCGCCAGTTGAGTGGATACTCGGGGCCGTTCGCGCCGCCCACGTGCACGATCTCCGCGCGTCCGACGTAGTCGCCCTTGCGAACGATCTGCCCTTTGCCCGTCGGCGGAAGGAGCATCGCGCTGTTGCCGTTCCCCGCTTGCACGATGCCAATCAACTTCAGCTCGTCGACCGAGTACTCGGGCAAAAGAACGTTGCGCTGGTTCGGCGTCGGCTTGGTCGTCTTGTCGGTCGCGTTGGCGAGGTAGGTTCGGAACGGATCGCGGTTGCTGTCGCTCTCGACGAAGTCGTTCTCGGTGTAGTCTACACCCTTCGACATCGGTCCTCCGTCGGCGTCGGGCGCGACGGAGCCCGCGGCGGTGACGGCGGCAGGGGGCGGAGCAGGCGGAGGCCGGTTCGGTTTGTCGTCGCCGCACGCGACGACGAGCCACGTCGATCCGAGCAGGATCGCGGCAGCGAAAAGGTTCCGCTTCATTTCGGCGCTCCCGGTGCAGGCGGGGCACCCGGCACGGGCACTTCCTTCGCCTTCAGAGTGTGGAACGCGGTCGCGAGGCACCTGCCCTTCATCACCACTTCCTCGCCCTGCGTCTTCGGATCGACGAGCTCGATGTTTTCCATGTTGATGATTCGATCGAGCTTGCCGACCTCGTACATGAACTTCGTAATCTGGTGAAAGCGCCCGGTCACTTCGAGGCGCATCGGGTCCTTCACGTAAAAGGCCTGCGGCTGCTCGTCCATCGGCTGGTAGACAATCAGGTTGACGCCCGCCGTACCCGCTGCTTGCTGCACGGCCGACAGGAACTGCGGCTGCTGCTTCTCCGCCGGCAGCACCTTGTTGAACTCACGCGCGCGCTGTTGCCGCAGCGCGAGCTCGTCGCGATCGGCGAAGTAGCTTGCTTGCGCCTGCTGCTGCGCGAGAAGCTCGGTCTTCAGCGTCTTTGACTGCACGTTCGCCGCGTCGATCTTCTTCGACACGTCGGCGTAGAAGATGAACCAGTACGCGAACGCGATGAGCGCCACGAAGCCGACGCCGACGCCGAGCTTGGCCGGCAACGGGAGCTTCGCGAGCGCGGACTTGCCGGCGGCGCCGGCAGCGGGGGGGGCCATGTCAGTATTTCACTTTCGCGGTCATCTCGAACCGCACGAGCTCGAGCTTGGTTGCGCTGTCGATGACCTTGGACCCAGGCAAGAGATTGACGTCGTAGAAGTAGTCGCTGAGGAGGAGGCGCCGCTGCAGCTCGGACACGTCCTCCGGATCGCGCGCGAGCCCGCCGATCTTCACCGCGCGCTCGAGCTCGACGTACTGCGTGAGCCACACGCGATGCGGATCCCAGTTCGCGTTGAGCACCGCCGTCGGGTTGTCGCGCTTCAGCTGCTCGAGCTTGTCGCGATCGGTCGTCGGCCCTTTGCCCGCCGTGAGGATGCGCGAGATCTCGAGCATCACGGTCGTCGGCCCGGTGCGCGCAGCTTGCAGCTTGCTGATCGCGTCCTCGCGTTCGCGAAGCTGCTTCAAATCGGCTTTGATTTGCGCGTGATTCGAGATCTGTCGCTTGATGCCGTCGATCTGGCTCGAGATCTTTCCATTGTCCGCGACGATCTTGTCGAGCTCTCGCTGCTTCACGCTCTGCACCAAGATGAGAGCGATGAGCTCGAGCAGGACGACGCCGAAGACGGCGAGAATCCACAGCTGCCCCGGCTCGGACGCCGTCACGCCGCCGGCGCCACGCGCCTTCGATTGCTTCCTGTCCGGAAGGAGATTTATGCGGACCATTGTCGGCGCTCCTTGTCGGTGCGAAGCGAGAGCCCCAGCGCGACGACCATCTGCGCAGCCATCGAGCGTACCACCGGCTCGTTGACGGTCTTGTTGTCGATGCCGAGGTTCACCATCGGATCGAAGAGCTGCACCGGCACGCGCGCGCGCTTCTCGATCGCCTGCGCGAGCGGCGCGAGGTACGCGCTGCCGCCGCTGACATAGATGCGCTGAATCTCGGTCTCACCGCTCGTCGCGAGATAGAAATCGAGCGACCGCTGGATTTCACCCGCGAGCCCCGTGCACGCCTGCGTGACGATTTGATGCACTTCCTGCGGAACGATCTGCGTCGGCCCACCGCCGCACTTGTACGCCTCGGCTTGCTCATACGAGCAGTTGCACGCCTTGCGGATCTCTTCGGTGATGGCGTTGCCCGCGTTCGTGATCTCGCGCGTGAACGCCGAAATCCCCCGCGACACGATGTTCAATGTCGACACCGCGGCGCCGACATTGAGCAGCGCAATCGTCCCGTCCTCGGGAAGTCCGTATTGGTGCTCGAAGATATTTTGAATGGTGAATGCATTGATGTCGACGACGACGGGGCGAAGCTTCGCCTCTTTGAGGATGCTCGCGTAGTCGTTGATCTCGTCTTTCTTCGCGGCGACGAGGAGCAAATCCATTTGCCCGGCCTCGGGCCTCTTTCTCAAGACTTCGTAGTCGATCGACATGAGCTTGATGTCGAAGGGGATGTGCTGCTCCGCCTCCCAGTTGATCTGCTCGTCGAGCTCGGCCTGCGTCATCATCGGCACGGTGATTTTGCGCACGATGACGGATTGACCGTAGACGCCGATGGCGACGTCGCGCGTCTGGATCTTCTGGTCGTTGAAGATGCGCGCGAGCGCCTCGGTCACGAGGCCGGAGTTCATCACGTGACCATCGATGATCGTCTGCGGGGGCAGAAGCTCGAATCCCCATTTGACGACAGAGAGCTTCTTTCGACTCTCTTTGAGCTGCACCACTTTGATGGAGCTCGCTCCGATGTCGACGCCGACCAGGTTCTTGCCTTCGGACATCTGCGGTTTCCTCACTGAGGCGGATACGGGCTGAGCGACCTTCGGGAGCTCGTGCCTCGTGAGTCACGAGGTCCCCGCTCTTGGAGGTTAAGTGTGGCACCCCCGATCACGAACCGTCAAAAAGCTCGCGGGAAAAGAGTCGAGGTGGGTGCGCGCGGCACACCGCTTCGTTAAGCGATGCGGGCGAGCGCGCGCTTTTTTCGTGCTGCGAGCGTACGGACGAGATCCGTGCTTTCGCGGGCGTTGAGGATGTCGGCGGGGCCGATCCCCGCGCGGCGCGCGACGATGACGCCCAAGCTCGTGTCGGCGATCCCTCGGATCGAGTGCGCGTCCGGATCGATCGCGAACTTTGCGCCTGCGGCGGCGGCGCGACGCGCGAGCTCGTCCGAGAGGTCGAGGCGTTGCGCGTTCGAGTTGATCTCGAGGTACGTGTCGTTGGCGGCGGCCGCGCGCGCGACCTTCTCGACGTCGAAGGAGTAGCCGGGACGGCCGAGGAGGAGGCGACCGGTCGGGTGCCCGAGGATCGTCACGAGCGGGTGCGAGACGGCGCGTACGATGCGTGCGGTCATCTCGACGGAGCTCATGGCGAAGCGCGTGTGCACGCTCGCGATCACGAAGTCGAGCGCGGCGAGCGTCGCGTCGTCGAGATCGAGCGAACCGTCGGCGAGGATGTCGACCTCGGTGCCGTGCAGGATCTCGATCTCCGGGACCTCGCGCCGCGCGATCGCGATGGCGCGCGCTTGCTCCTCGAGGCGCTTGGTGTCGAGACCGTTCGCGTACGTCGCCGCCTTCGTGTGATCGGTGATGCCGACGTACGCGAAGCCCGCGCGCGCCGCCTCGCGCGCCATCTCGACGATCGACGCGGTGCCGTCGCTCCAGTCGGTGTGCACGTGAAAGATGCCGTGCACGCGATCGAGACGCAAGGGCACCGTAGGCGTCGGACCTTCGCGCAGCTCGGCGTGCGGGAACGGGAGCTTCAGCGCGGCGTAGATCTCTTCCTCACGAGTCGCGCGCGCCCCGATCGCGGCGAGCCCACCTCTGTCCGCAGCGCGCTCTTCGAGCCACGTCACGTGCGCGTCGGCACCGGTCTCCTTCACGAGCGTGAGCGCCCACGTCGCCGCCGGCACGCCGCGCACGCGCGCCATCTCGCCCGACGCGAACGTCACCACGACGTCGTCGCCGTCGAGCGCGACGTCACGCACGCCGATGTCTTCCTTCGCGCGCTGCAACGTCTGCGCGATCCGCGACGCATCGCCGTTCTTCACGAGGACGAGGAGCGCGTGCACGAGCTCGGTGCCGCGTCGCGTCTCGCCGACGGCTTCGACGTCGGTGATCCCTTTCTCCGCGAGCGCTTTCCGAATGCGATCGACCGCTTCGAGCGCGCCCGCCAAGAGCATCGCGCCGCTCTTCTCGAGGCGCTCGCGCACCACCTCGAAGATTTTCGCCTGCTTCTTCTCGCCGAACCCCGGGAGGTGCGCGAGGCGATGCTCTTCGCACGCATAGAGCAGCTCGCCGAGCGTCGTCACGCCGGCCTCGAGCCACAGGGTGCGCACCGACTTCGCGCCGAGCCCCGGCAGTCTGAGCACTTCGAGCAACGTCGACGGCACCTCGTCGCGCACGCGATCGAGCGCAGCGAACGAGCCGCGCTTCAACAGATCGTCGACCTTCGCGGCGATCGCCTTGCCGACCCCCGGCATCGCTTCGAGCTCGCCTCGCGCGACGATGCCCGCGATCGGCTCGCCGAGCGCGCGCACCGATTCGGCGAACGTGCGGTACGCGCGCAGCTTGAACGGGCTCTCCCCCTTCAGCTCGAGAAGACTCGCGAGCTCTTCGAACGTGCGCGCGACACGCTCGTTATCCATCGCCGTCCGCCGCCTCCACGAGCGCTGCCAGTTCGGGGGGGAGCGGCGACGACACGTCGAACGCGCCGACGACCTCGTCGCCCGCGAACGCGACGCGCGAAGCGTGCAGCGCGTGCCGTCCGAGCGCGTGGATCGCGATCCCGCCGTAGAGCACGTCGCCCGCCAGCGGATGCTCGATCGACGCGAAGTGCACGCGAATTTGGTGGCGAAGCGCGCGCGAGATGTCGACCTCGACGAGCGCCCAACGCGCGCCGCGACGCTTCACCGAGTAACGCGTCGTCGCCGGCCGCGGCTCGTAGCGCATGACGTCGCGCGGATGAATGCACGCATACACGCGGCGCTGATCCTTCGGATGGTTCGCGATCGGAAACTCGATCGTCCCTTCGTCCGGCAACCCCTCGCCGCTGCACACGAGGAGATACCGCTTCTCGAGCCGTGCGCCTCGGAGCGCGACCCGAATCGCGTCGAACGCGGCGACGGTGCGCGCGGCGACGACGACGCCGCTCGTCTCGGTGTCGAGTCGATGCACGAGGCCCGGCTCGCGCGGAGAGTGACCGACGCCCGCCAGCTCCGGGAAGTGACCGACGAGTGCGTTCGCGAGCGTGCCGATCTCTCCTCCGCGCAACGGCGCCGTCGGCATCCCGGCCGGTTTGTCCGCGACGATCACCGTCGGCGATTCGAACAAGACGACGAGCGGCGCGTCCGGTGTCGCGACCGCGGGCGCGTCCTTCTCTTCGGCGGCGAACGTCGGATCGAGACGAATCACGTCGCCCTTCGCGACGATGGCGCCTTTCGGCAATGCTCTTCCGTTGACGCGAATCGCTTTTGCCTCGATCGCACGCTTGACGCGGGAGCGCGAAAGACCCGGCAAGAGTTGAGCTATCGCCTTGTCCAGGCGCGCGCCGTCGAGGTCTTCGGGAACTGTCAGAGGATCGGTCATGGTAGGAAAGTGGCCAACGGTAGCACGCCGCCCCTTAAGTGGCCGTGGGGGGCCCGCGCGCGCTACCTTTCGTGGATGAGGCGTACGCGTCCTACCTTCGCTTCCTCTACGTCTTTTACTTTCCTTCTCGCTGCGCTCGCGTCGTCCGCCCTCGCGGCCAGCTGCAAGACCGAGAAGCTCCCCGCGCAGCTCGACGATCCGAAGGGGCACCCTGTCATCATCGGCGGCGGAGGCGGTGACAGCGGCGCGAGCGACGGCGCACTCAGCGACGTGGACGCCGCGGTCGTCGGCGGCTGCGCGGACGCACCGGCGAGCTTCGGGACGTTCGCGCCCAGCCGAGTCATCTACGTCGCGCCCGACGGCACCGACACCAACGACGGCGCGACGCGCGCGACCGCGTGGCGATCGCTCGCGAAGGCCGGCGCCGAGCTTCAGCCGGGCGATCGCGTCGACATCTTCACGGGAAGCTACACGTGCGGCGTCGACATCGGCGTCCACGCGACCGCATCGCGCCCCGTGTGGATCCGATCCGTCGACGGACCGCTCAAAGCGGTCTTCAACTGCGGCGGCGCCGGAATCGGGTTTCACCTCGTCAGCGCGAAGTACGTCGCGATCGACGGCTTCGACATCAACACGACGCAGCTCGACGGCATCGAGATCGACTCGGGCATCGGGCCGAGCTTTCCGGATCTCTCCGATCACATCACGATCATGAACAACCACGTCCACGGCACGGGCGCCGCGGGGATTCACGTCACGCAGGCGACCAACATCGACGTCTTCGCCAACGAGATCGACACGACCGAGGGCTTCGGCCCGAACGCGGGCGGCCAAGGGATCGATCTCGTCGCGGTCAGCGGCGCGCGCATCGTCGGCAACAACGTGCACGACATCGCCACGAACACCGCGATTCAGGTCCGCGGCGGCGCGCTCAACACCCGCATCGCGGCGAACCGCATCACGAGCTCGCTCGAAGGGATCCACCTCGGCGGCACGTCGGATCGTCCGTTCTTCCTTCCGCCGGACAGCGACGTCGAAGGCACCGGCGTCATCGCGCACAGCAACTTGCTCACCGGCTCGGTCGGCGTCGCATTCTCCGCGATCGGCTGCAAATCGTGCCTCATCGCGAACAACACGGTCGCGATCACGGGGTCGACGCAGACCGTTCGTCTGCTCCCCGGCAACACCGGCGCGACGGCGTCCGGATCGATCAGCCACACGATCAACCTCCGCCTCATCAACAACGTCTTCGCGTTGTCGGGCGCCGCTCCGACCAAGCTCCTCAATATCGTGTCGACCGAAGAGGTCGGCTTCACGCAGTCGAACAACATCTTCTTCTTCGCGGCGGGGAGCGTGGGGACGATCCCGACCGACGTCGCGATCGGCGGTACCGGCACGTTCACGGACAAGGATCCGCTCTTCGTCAACGCGACCGCGGGCGACTACACGCTCCAGACGGCGAGCGTCGGCAGGATGGCGGCGAAGGCGCTCACCGAGGTCTTGTACACGGCGACCGGCGCGTGCCGAACGACGTGGAACATCGGCGCCTATTGAGTCTCGAAGCGCGAAAGAGACGACGCGACGCGCGCGCGCGGTCTATCGGCAAGCGATGAGAACGGCGCTCTTCTTTCTTCTGATCGGGCTCCTCGTCACGGCGTGCGGCTCGGGCAAGAGCAGCAACTTCGAGAACGGATCGCTCGACGGCTCGGTCGGTGCGGGCGACGATGGCGGCGTCTTCGGGATCGACGGCGGCGAGGCGGGCCCGCGCACGGCGGTCGCGCACTTGACCGGCAAGGTGCTCGCGCCCGAGAAGACGATTTCGATCTCGAACGCGCTCCTCTATTTGACGTCGACGCGCCCGCCCGCGATTCCGCAGAACGTCTATTGCGACAAGTGCGTGAAGCTCACGTCCGACACGGCGTACACGTACTCGAAGGCCGACGGCACGTTCGACTTGCCGGCGTACGCAACGGGAAAGACGTTTCTCGTGGTGCAAAAGGGGCAGTTTCGTCGCGTGCGCGAGATCGACGTCGCGGCGGGCGCGCAGACGGTTGCGGCCGAGCCGACGACGTTTCCGGCGAAGAGCGATCCGATGAACGGCGACGACATCCCGAAGATGGCGGTGGTGCTCGGCGCGTGGGATCACGTCGAGGTCACGCTCGCGAAGCTCGGCCTCGGGACGATCAAGAGCAACGGTATCTTCGGCGACACCGTCGAGAACGCCGCGTTCGATCAGAAGGACGTCTCGCTCTTGAGCAACGGCGCGGCGCTGCTCGGCTACCACATCGTCTTCATCCCGTGCTCGTTCTCGAGCGGCACGACGTGCAGCACGTCGCAGACATCGAGCGATCCGGTCGTGAAGCAGAACTTGAAGCAGTTCGTCTCGGCGGGCGGCAAGGTCTACGCGACGGACTATTCGTACGAGTACGTGCGGCAGCCGTGGCCGGGATTTCTCGCTTGGGATCAGCAGACGAGCACGCTCGGATCGGCGTGCCTCCCGGGATCGTACGACTCGCCTGCGCGCGTGGACGATCCGGGGCTCGCGGCTTGGCTCACGGCGATCGGCGAGACGAACGTGACCTTGCAACAGAACTGGACGCGCGTCGCGTCGACGGCGCCGCAGCCGGGGCTCGACGAAAACGGAAACGCGGCGACGATCACGCCGAAGGTGTGGGTGACGGCGCAGCAGGGTGGAACGCCGGCGACGGTCAGCTTCGAGAACGGATGCGGGCGCGTCCTCTTCAGCACGTACCACACGGAAGGAAACGGAAGCTCCGCGCTCATCGCGCAGGAGAAGGCGCTCCTCTATGTCCTGCTCGAGGTCGGGGTCTGCGTCGGACCGCCGCCGCCGCCTCGGTAGCCGCCCACGAACTTGACCTGAGAGCGGCGCGCGGCTAGCCGCTGTTCTGTGGAAGAGAAGTCGCCGATGCCCGCGCTCGCCGCGTCGCCTGCGCCCGCAGCGTCTGTCGTCGCGTCGCCACCGTCGACGCCGCCGCCGACGGCGGTGGAGCGGAGGCGCATCGCGGTCGGGAGGATCGCGCGGCTCGGTGCGGTGTGCGGCGCGATCGGTGTGCTCGTCTCGGTCGCGCGCGGCGCAGCTCCGGCGAATGACGTGCGTGCGCTCGCCGACGCGCTCGGCGTCGCGGCGCAGGCGAAGGTTCAACCCGATGCGATTCGTTGGGAAGAGTCGAGCGGGATCGTCGGCGATTGGATCGGCGGACGTTGGGCGCTCTTTCTCGCGAGCCAGGACGGCGCGCCGCGCGACGTGTGGCGCGCGAAGGTCCGCGTGTCGCCCGAGGGTCATCCGATCGAAGTGCTCGAGGCGCACAACTTGACGAACACCGAGCTCGGCGACGATCACGCGCTCGTCGTGCGCGGGCGATGGGCGGCGTACGCGACGATGGCGTACGGCCAGGAGCAGAGCGTGTCGCTCTTCGATCTCGACGGCGAAGGGTCGCAGAACAAAGCGTCCGCGCTCGCCGACCGCGCGATGTCGTGCGTGACGAACGTGCAGAAGACCGGGAGCTGCGCCGGCATCGGTCGCGTCGACGTGACCTTCGAGACCGCCGCGCGCGCGATCGGCCTCGCGTTCACGGGAGACGGCGTCCTCGCGATCGACATCGCGGGCGACCGTGCCGTCTCGTCGTCGCGGCTCGACGCGGAGCGTGGTGAGCTCGTCGCGGCGGCGCCGGGGATGCACGCCGAGCCCGCGTCGCATCTTCCGAAGCGCTTGTCGCACTGGGCCGTCGACACGGTTCGCGCCGTGCCGTGGATCGGTCCCGCGCCGATCGCGTGGCTCGAAGAAAAGGTGTTCGCGCTCCGCGACGACGCGAAGAAGCTCGCGTTCAAAGTGAAGGGGAGCGGCGGCGACACCGAGCTCGTCGCGAACGTCGAGCCCCCCGCCGCGACGCTCGACACCTCCGACGCATCGATCGAGACCGCGCACTGGCCGCCGCCGAAGATCACGACGATCTGGAAGACGCCCGAAGCCGGCGAGGGCGACTGGGAAGCGCCGAAGCTCTCGTGGATCCGCAAAGTGCCGGGCGTGGACGCGAGCGCGCCGTCGCCGTTCTACCGGACGTTCCTGCGCCCCGACGAAGAGCGCCCGTACGCGAAGGTGCTCCTCTGCGCGATGGACATGCGCCAGCTCGACGTCGAGATGGAAGCGGGCTCGGAGGATCCGCGGCCGCTCACCGGACCGACGGGCCCCGGAAAGCTCCCGCGCGATCCCGCCATCTTCACGAAGATCGCCGCGACGTTCAACGGCGGCTTCAAGACCGAGCACGGCTACTACGGCATGATGGTGCACAAACGCGTGCTCCTCCCGCCGCAGCCCGGCGCCGCGAGCGTCGTCACGCTCCGCGACGGACGCGTCGGCCTCGGATCGTGGGGCGCGAACAAGACGATGAGCGGGCTCGTCGGGATCGCCGACGACGATCTCGTGTCGATGCGACAGAACCTCGACGCGCTCGTCGACCACGGCCAAGTGAACCCGAGCGGTCGATCGCTCTGGGGATACTCCGCGCCGGGCAAGGGCGTGCAGACCGAGCGCTCGGGGCTCTGCGTCACGACCGCGGGCCACTTGATGTACGCGTGGGGCGACGACGTGAGCGCGACGACGCTCGCGAAGGCGATGAAGATGGCGGGGTGCGACTACGGCATGCACCTCGACATGAATCCGTTTCACACGGGGTTCCTCTTCACGCGCATCGAGGACATCAAGACGAAGCGCTACCAGACCGAGCTCTTGTCGAGCGGGATGGAGATTCCGAAGGAGCGCTACATCGAATGGGCTCCCAAGGATTTCTTCTACATGCTCGTGCACGATCCGACGCCGCCCGGGATCGACGGCGGCGGCGTGTGGAAGGCCGACGGCGGATCGCAGCCGGCGCCCGCGTGGATGCCGGGGCTCTGGACGACGCACGTCGAGGTGTCGCACGGGCAGGTCGACATGCTCGACGTCGAGATGGGGCGCGCGAACTGGCGCATCCGTGCCGGAACGAAAGACGCGCCGATGGCGACGCCCACGCGTGAGCTCGCGCCGGAAGAGGCGAAGCGCGCGCTCTTCGCGGTCGGCCTCGGCTTTGCGGACGCGAAGCGGCAGCGCGGGCTCGCGACGCAAGGCAAGGTCGCGGTCCCGATGAGCGGCGGCGCAGAGAGCGCGGCGCTCGTCGTCCAAGATGGGCGGCTGTCGATCGTGAAGGCGGCGGATGTGGTCGCGCCGACGGGCGAGGTCGACTTCGCCGAGGTGCCGCTGCTCTTGCTCGACGGAACGGTGATGGCCGAGGCGGCGAACACGGGCTCCGCGCCGATGCTGCGCGCCGCGGTCGGGACGTCGCCGGAGGGGCGCGTGATGATCGCGCGCGGATCGTTCGCGAGCGACGCGCCGCTCGCCGAGGCGCTGAAGCGCGCAGGGTGCACGCGTGCCGTCGCGCTCGATCGCGGCTCGCGCACGCCCGCGTTCTTGCACCGCGCCGGCACTGCGAACGCGCCGCTCGCACGCTACGACGACACGGTGCTCTTCGCGATCGCGACACCCATGAAGCCGCGCGGGTTTCGGTTCGACGCAGTGACGCCGGCGCCGACCGGGAAGAAATAGCGCTACGGAAAGATCGACAGCCCGATCGAGAACAGAAGCGGATGCCCGATCCGCATCGTGAGCGCGAGCTTCTCGCTCAGCATGAAGCGCCCGCCCGCGAAAAACGCGAAGTAGACGTCGTCGCGATGGCCGCAGTAGTAGCCCGGAGCGCAATAGGCATCACTGTAGAACGCGTGACGAACCGCGAGGCCGGGCTCGGCGAAGACGCTCCAGCGATCGGTGAGCCAGAAGTTCCATTGCATCGCGACGGGGAAGTACGCCGACCAGAAGTCGCCCGCGTCGTAGTACACGCAGTTGTTCCGCCCGCAGTTCTGGTAGTAGCCGTACCCGTAGCCGCTGAAGTGGACGAGATCGAGGCCGAACGTGATCGCGACCGAGTCGTTGATCGTCTTGATGAAGCCCGGGCTCATCAGGGGGATCGAGAAGCGCACGCCCGGGCCGAAGGCGGTGCCTCCATACCCGTAAAAGCTTGGGGCGAAGTTCAGCTTTGGTTCGATCTCGACGGAGTAGCGCGGCGGGTTCGGATTCTTGATCGTCGACTGCGCATGCGCGTCGGACGCGGAGAGGGAGAGCGCGAGGGCGCCGCTCAGCGTTCCGATCATGATGCGTGCCGTAGCGGACATGGTCATGTAGGAGCCCCTGTGCAACTCGTGTTCTCGGGAGTACGGCACCTACGATACAGCGCAGATCGCATGAGTGGGATGAACGTTGGTGTGACCGGGGTGAGGACGATTGGCATCAACGCATGAAGAAAAATGCGTCGCCCGCGACGCGGTAGGATGCGCCGGATGGGAACGTGCTCGTGAGTCGAAACGTGAAGGGCGTGCTGTTCGCGGACTACGTTCGCATGCTCCGCGGGAACAAGTCGGTCGACTGGTCGCGGCATCTCCACGCCGACGACCTCCCATTTCTGAAGACGAAGATCGCGTCCGACGGGTGGTACCCGATGGCGACCTTCGAACGCATGGGCAACGCCATCTTGCGCGAAGTCGCCGCCAACGATCTGGAGGCGGTGCGGACGTGGGGGCACTTCTCGGTCGACGCGCTACGCGCGAGCACGCCGCAACTCGTGGCGGAGGGCGATCCAGTCGAGACGCTCATGCGCTTCCGCGTCCTCAGGAGCACGTACTTCGACTTCGACGCGCTGCAGATCCCGATGCTGTCGGAGGGCCAAGCCGAGATCGTGATCGGCTACCACATGGGGGAGATCGCCGAGGAGGCCGCGTCGTTCCAGACGATGGGGTTCTTCGAGCGGCTGCTCGAGATCGGCGGCTCGACCAACGTCTACGCGCGCTTCACCCAGCGCGTGTGGGTGGGCGACGCGCGGACGATGCTCGAGGTGAACTGGGACATGCCGTCGAGCCGGAGGCAGTGATCGCACGCTCCTCGAAAAAGCGATCGCGCTCGGGCGCGCGGCGAAGTTCGCGTCGCGCGCGTCTCTTCCGCGCAACGAAGGCGCGAAAGATTCGGAATGAGGTGGCCAAGCGCGCAAGCCTGCGCGTAGAGACATGGGCGTGAAAGCCATCTCTCTCGTTCTCGGTGGGGTTTCGTTCGCGCTCTGCTTCGCCGCGTGTTCGAGCAAGACGCCGACCAGCGGATTCGGCGCTGACTCGGACGGCGGCTCGACCGCCGACGGCAGCGTCGTGGGTGACGACGGCGGCGGCCCGACGAACGACGGCGGTCCCGTCTTCACGTCGGACAGCGGCGGCACCAGCGCGTGCCACGTCGCCGATCCGAACGGCGACATGGATCACGACGGATTCTCGCCGAACCAAGGCGATTGCAACGACTGCGATCCGAACGTGAACCCTGGCGCCATCGACGTGCTCAATACCAACGACGGCGGCGCGCCGACCTGGGGCGACGAGGACTGCAGCGGAACGCCCGGCGATTCGGCGAAGGCGTGCGATCAGACGCTCTCGCTGGCCGACGTCGATCCGAACAACGCGGCCAAGGCCATCGAGCTGTGCGCCCAGGCAACTCTCACGGACAAGAAGTACGGAGTCATCTCGGCGGCGTATGTGCGCGCCAACGGAGCGCCGTTTGCGAGCCCTGCGCTCCAAGTCGGCATCCAATCGGCGTTTGGCGCGAACGTTCACGTGCAGGGCGGAAGCAACATGCTCGCGCTCTCGACGGGTCACGCGCGCACCGTCGGTCAGACGGGCGCGTGCAACGGCATCTCGTGCCAGACGAACACGACGGGAACGCCGCCGACCGGGTTCCCGCAAGACGATCCCGCGTGCCCGCCGACGCGCACGATCGCCGACGACGTCGCCCTCGAGCTGAAGATTCGCGTGCCGACGAACGCGACGGGCTACTCGTTCAGCTTCAAGTTCTACTCTTTCGAGTTCCCCGACTGGGTCTGCGACAAGAACGGATATAACGACCAGTTCATCGCGCTCGTCACGCCGCCGCCGATGGGATCGTACGTTCCGCCGGGATCGCCGGGCGGCAACATCTCGTTCGACGGCAACATGCATCCGGTCAGCGTGAACTTGGGATTCTTCGACGCCTGCGATCCGGCGACGCCCGCGCGCTTCGCGACGCATTGCCGGACCGGCGGCGGCGCGTGTCCGGCGACGCCGACTCCGTATTGCCCGCTCGGCCTCGGCGATGTGCAGGGCACGGGCTTCGACGTGTGGCACGGCACGACCGGACCCGCGGGTGGCACTCGCTGGCTATCGACGAAGGCCCCCGCGAAAGCCGGTGAGGTCATCACGGTGAGATTCGCGATTTGGGACGCCGGCAATGCGCAGTTCGACTCGACGGTGCTCATCGACGACTTCCAGTGGATCGCAACGGGCGCGGTGACCGTCGGAACGGTGCCCGTGCCCGCACCGAAGTAACCGGTGACCGACGCGCGAAGTGAGCGCGCAGGGCGAGGGCGAACGCGCAAAGAGTGACGCGAGGGCGTGAACTCTTCGCGTGACTCCGTACGAACGTGCGGCGAGCGAGCAGAACCGCGCACCAAAGTGCGTCTCCGGCGGGTCTTTGATGTGGCAGCGCCGTGTCGAAGCGATGCGGTCGTGCAAGTTGACCGGCGCGCGATCGTTGCGAGAGCACGGCTGCGCGCTCCATGGGGGGGAGAAGAAGAAGAGCACACATGATGAGTCGAGCCTGTCGTCCCGCGTGGTCCTCGTGGTCGGTGTCTTCCGTGGGAGTCGCGTTGCTCGCGTGCGTCGCGTGCAGCGGTGCGACGATTGCGCCCACGGGCGACGACGCCGGCGCAGCGGCTCTGGATGGCGCTGCGAGCAGCGGAGACGACTCGGGAACGAACGCGGGCGTCGACGCTTCGACCGCGCGCGACGGAGGGTCTCCGTCACCGAGCGACGCCTCGACCAAACAAGACGCGTTTACCCCGCCGCCGCCACCACCGCCCGACCCCAACGACGGCACGCCCACGCGCCAACAGTGCACGGGCAACTACGGCAATGCGTTGAGCACGAGCCACGGGCGGCTCGACGGCTTCCTCGTCGCGATCGTCAACCTCGGCGGAAGTCGCTCGTGCAATGGCGACTCTTCGCACGTGCACTTGCAAGTCTCGATGAGCGGCGCGGTCTACGACGTGGCCGTCAACACCGACACGCTCGTCGCCGAACGGGATCTGCCCATCCCCGACGGAGCGTGGTCGGAAGGATGGCACCCCAACGACGCGCTCGACTACGCGGCGCTCGGGCTTCACTCCGGCGACTTTGCGATGCCTTCGTCACCGAGCGCGCTCGCGCAGCAAATCGAAAACGACGTCGCCACGGCGAACCACATCTCGGTGTTCGCGACGGGATACGGACCCGGAGGAGCCCACCTCGTTCATCGCAACGGCGGCGGCCGCGACGGAGCGATCGTCGTTCATCCTCTGGCCGCGCCAGCGCGCGTCCTGATGTTCACGTTCACGACGTCATCGGCGTTTTGATACGAGGCGGTGCCGCGGAGGCCGACGGGTTCGTGGCGTAGCTGGGAGGAATTCTTCACGCGGAGACTTCACGAGCCAGCGGAACCGTTCGTGGTCAAGACCACGACGATGCTGTCCCAGCTCCTACGCGCTTCCGTCGTCTCGCGAGCTGCATCGTTGCTCGCGATAGCGCTCACGTCCGTCGCGTGCGCCATCGCCGGCGCGGGCGTGGACGGGATACCGACCAGCGGCGACGTTGACGCCGGCAGCGCGGGATCGTCGCCGTCCGGCGAGGATGCGGCGACGACGCACGCCGACGCTGCAACGGTCGCTCCGCCGGACGACGCATCCACGGGCGCGCCTGACACCGGTACCCACCACGCGCCCGACGCGGCGCCCCACGCACCGGACGCGAGCACCTCGCACGCGGACTCGGGCGTTGGTTTGACGTGCGGGACCATGGTGGCGCCGACCGTCGTCGCGGGTTGCCATTCGTGCACCAACCAGACCTGCCAGACGAACGGCTGCTATGGCGGCTATTGGTGTGACACCGCGACCGTGAAGTGCCACGCGCCCCCGACGACCTGCCCGTAGTCGAGACGCCTCAAGGTCGTGCGGTGACGTCGCCGTCGGGCGTCGCGACGAACACGGCGGTCACCGTCTCGAGCTCACCGGTGTCCGCGTAGCCGAATCCGTTGAGGTAGACGCGGCCGTCGGGCATCGGCCCGCTGCGCGGCGCCGTGGCGCCGTCGGGCGCGCGCAGGATGGACTCCCAGTGATCGAGCCGCCACCCGGGCGCGGGCGTCGCCTCCATCGTCGCGGGACGAAGCTCCTTGAACGTCACGAGCTTCGGTCCGCATTCGCCGGTCTGCGTCGCGCCGTCGGACGTGCAGTCGAACGCATCGATGAACGTCTTCACCGAGCCTTTTCCTACGATTCGGATCTGCGCGCGCCAGTAGTGGTCGCGCTCGCGCTCGCGTTCCTCTTCTTCTTCCGATTCGTTCTCTTCGCAGCTCTTGCAGCTCTTGCAGCTCGCGGGCAGAGAAAGCATCGCCACGACGAGCAGTGCGCGAGCGGCGGATCCGTCCCACGCGGAGCGCCTCGCCGTCGTCGTCATCGCTTGCGACAGACGCTCTACAGAGTCGATCCGCCGACCGACGCGACCACCGTCCATCCCACGTTCGGGCTGAGGAGACCCATCGTCGCGGGACCGCCGGTGAGCGCGCCATAGAAATGTCGCGTGCCAATCATGATCTGAGGTCCCGCCGCGAAATCCCAAATCTGTCGATTCGGGAGGTACTTCGGACCCGCGAGTCGAACGCGCGTCTGCCCGTCGACGCCAATGCGCACCCAGCGTCCGACGTCTTTGCCCGCACGCACGCGCGCTTCCGCGTCGGTCTCGCCGTCGTCACCCGTTCCTCTGCCGGCGATCGCGTTGAGATCGAAGTGCCATCCGTCGCGGACGTACGAGGCGAGCACGCCGAGCTCGATTTCGCTTTCGACCTCGTCCTTGTTCGGACCGCCCGCGAAGCCGTCGACTTTGAATTTGCCGAGCGCCGCAAGCGAGAAGCCGTCACCCGGCGTCCCGAGCAGGCGATAGACGAGCGCTGCGGACGGCGCGAAGTTGCCGAACACGTTGCGTTGCCCATCGCCAATGAGCGTGAGGCGGTCGATAGGCGCGCCCCACACGGTCAGGCCTCCGCCGGCGATCGCCCTCTGCCCGCTTCCCGCGAGCCCGAGCCCCGTGAGCTGCGCGCCCATGGTGCCTGCGGAGACGCCGTACGCCTGGTACGTGTACGCGACGATCGGCACTTCGTTCTTCACGTCGCCGACCTGAACAGGAGGTCGAGCTGCGTCGGCCGGAGGTCCGTCGGCGTGCGCGGTCCCGGCGATACCCAGGGCCGCCATCGTGAGAGCCCATGCGATCTTCGTGTTCATCGATTTTCTCTTCAGCTCGGGGTGCAACCTTGACCGAAGCATATCTGAAGAACGGGATGCAGCTCGACGGCGTTTGGAGCCACGCCCGTCTGGCCGTGGCTCGCGTCGAAGAAGCCGACCCCACGCAGCGTGACCGTGAGAGCGGGATATTGCGGCGACGAGGTGACGTTGAGCCTCGCATCGACCTCGGCGCGCGCTCGCGAGAGAAAGCAGCTCCACGGGCTCCCCGTCGCGCAATTGGGATAAGCGATCTCCGCAATCATCGTGTGCGGTCCATCGCTGATCACCATGTGGTAGTCGCTGTCGGTCTCGAGCTTGATCATCGAGAGCGTGACGTCCTTCAGCTCCCAGAGCGTCGTCTCGATCGGCGACGACCGCAGCGTGCCGCCGCCGGCAGCCGGGAGCGCGATGAGCGCGGCGATCGTGTTCGACTTCGGGACGAGGCTCACTTGCCCGGTGTACGGGTCGGTCCCCGTCTTGATTTCCCAGCGCTCGGAGCCGCACGCGCTGCCGTTGTGTTTGTAGTTCCCCGGCCCAGGACACGTGATGGGACCGCCGCCCCCGCCGCTGTCGATCCCGCCGCCCCCGGAGTCTTGGCCAACGCCGCCCGCGTCCTGGCCGGCGCCACCCGCGTCTCGGCCGCCCCCACCCGCGTCGCTACCGACCACCGCGCCGTCCGGCTTAGGTCCGCTCCCGTCGGAGCCCCCTGTGCTGCCGTCCGAGTTGTGGACGATGGCGCCGTCCGCGGTCTCGATGAAGTCGCCGCCGTCGCCTTGATCGGTGGCGTTGGGGACGGCGCCGCATCCGACCGCGAGCGCCATGGCGCAAAGCGATGCGAGGAGGCGGCGGTCGAGACGAAGGCGCATAGGTGATCAGACTAGGAACTCCTCAACGAATCCGCCCGTCTCTATCAGGCCCCCGTTTCAGCGGATTTCGTCTGCAGTAGAAAATGCGGGCTGATCATTTCGCGTACAGCGACTTGCGCGTGCGCTCGCGCGCCGCAAACTCCGGCCCCTGTTCTCTCGCCGATTGGAGCACTGCAATGCGAAGCGCCGTCATTCTTTCGATATCACTCGGGCTCCTAGCGGCCAGCTGTAGCGGAGCCGGGTCTACGAACGAATTCGGCCCCGACGGGTCCACGTCCGGCGACGACGGCGGTGGCGGCGGCGACGGATCCGCGAGAGACGATGCTTCGAGCGTCGGCGACGGCTCGGCCGGTCGCGACGGCGGCGGACTCAATGACGGCGGCGGCGGCGCCGACGGCAGTGCGAGCGATGCCGGTGGCAATCGCGACAGCGGTGGCGGCGGCGACAGCGGTGGATCGACCGCGATCAAGACCGTGTTCCTCATCGTGATGGAGAACCACAACTGGTCGTCAATCAAAGGGAGCGCTTCGGCGCCGTACATCAACGGCACCCTCTTGAGCGCGGGCGCGCACGCCGAGAACTACTACGACAACCCGAGCATGGTGCATCCGAGCGAGCCCAACTACATCTGGCTCGAGTCGGGCAGCAACCTCGGGATCACGACCGACAGCAACCCGGCAGTGAATCACCAATCGACGACGCAGCACCTGGTGACGCTCCTCGCTGCGGCGAACGTGTCGTGGCGCACGTACGTCGAGGGCATCACCGGCGCGACGTGCCCGCTGACGGCCAGCGGCCTCTACGCGCCAAAGCACACTCCCATGATCTTCTTCGATGACGTCATAGGCAGTCCGCCTTCCACATCGAACGCGACGTGCATCGCTCACGTGAGACCCTACACGGAGCTCGCGACCGATCTCGCGGGCAACAGCGTGGCGCGCTACAACTTCATCACGCCGAATCTCTGCAACGACATGCACAATTCGACCGGGTGCGCGACGGCGGACGCCGTGAAGAACGGTGACACCTGGCTCTCGACCGAGGTGCCGAAGATCCTCAATTCGGCCGCATACCAAAACGGCGGCGCGATCTTCATTACGTGGGACGAGAGCGAAGGGGGCGAATTCCCAATTGGAATGATCGTGCTCTCGTCGAAGGCGAAGGTCGGTTACGCGGGCAATGTGAGGTACTATCACTCGTCGATGTTGCGCACTGTGCAGGAGATCTTCGGCGTCACGCCGCTTCTCGGCGACGCAGCCAACCGGCCGAGCCTCGGGGATCTGTTCACGTCGTTTCCCTGAGCGCGACGACGAATGCTCGGCCGCCACCGCCTGCTTCGCGCTTCACGCTTCGCTTGGCTCTTTGCGCTCACGGCTTGCAGCCACGCATCCAACTCGGGCGGCCCGGTCGATGCGGGCGAGCCCGATACGCTTGCGCCAATCCCGGACGCGGCG
Source organism: Deltaproteobacteria bacterium (assembly GCA_043785585.1). GTDB lineage: Bacteria > Myxococcota_A > Polyangia > Polyangiales > Polyangiaceae > JBBQXV01. The sequence goes on from JAYVXB010000597.1 coordinate 23,035, forward strand.
GTCGCCGACGCGACCGTCGACCAGGGGGTACCGACCCGCGTCCGCATCGTCGCCGCGAACACGACCAGCGGAAGCTCGCAGTCGTACGATCTGCCTGGGATTCGAATTTTTCAGGGGCTTGCGCCCGACATCGTCCTCATTCAGGAGTTCAACTACGCAGGCAACGATCGCCGCGCGCTCGTCGATGCGGCGTTCGGGAAAGACTTCTCGTTTTACGTGGAGCCGCGCGCCGGCGGCATTCCCAACGGCATCGTCAGCCGCTATCCCATTCTCGAATCCGGAGTGTGGGCCGACGCGAGCACGCCCGATCGCGCGTTCGCGTACGCGCGCATCGACGTGCCGGGAGCGATCGACCTCTGGGCCGTCAGCGTCCACCTCCTGACGAGCGGCCCGAGTCAGCGAAGCACCGAGGCCACGCAGCTCCTCGGGTACATCCAGGCCACCGTGCCCGCGACCGCGTACCTCGTCCTCGGTGGCGACTTCAACACCGACACGACGGGCGAGCAGGCGCTTGTGACCCTCTCCGCTGCGCTCACGGTTTCGGCACCCTTCCCCGCCGACAAAAATGGGAACGCCAACACGAGCATCAATCGCAATCATCCACACGACTTCGTCTTCGTAGGGCCGAGCCTCGACGCGAAGAAGACGCCGGTGACGATCGGCGGCGTCAGCTTCGCCGCGGGACTCGTCTTCGATAGCCGCGTGTACACGCCGCTCATGGACGTCGCGCCCGTGCTCGTGACCGACTCCGCGGCGACCGGAATGCAGCACATGCCGGTCGTGCGCGATTTTGTTTTGGGCGGTCCAAGCTGAGCACCGGCGTCACTCGCAAATCTGCACGTGCCCCGATCCGGCCTGGAGCTCACGCCATCCCGAGCACTGCATGTCTGCAATGTCGCGCGCCACGTTCGGGGCCGGCTCGACTCCACGCGCCGGCGCTTGGTAGCGCTCGCCGAAGATCCAAACCGTATCGATCTCGAGGGCGGACCCGAGGATCGGCGCCTCGAAGACCGCTGCGGCGGGGGCCGCGACCTCGACTGTGCGCGACTCGCCGAACGCAGCCATCGCGGGGTGACCGAGCGGGCGGTTGAGGGCGAACGCGAGCAGCACGGCCGCAGCGATCCCGGCGAGCCACACGGCCGCGACGGCGGACAACGCGACCCATTTCTTCTCGTGGGTGTTCATGACGCAAGCTCCTCTCCCGCCCGGTGGGGCATCGGCGTGGCTCACGGCGCGGGCGGCGGGCACGCGCAAAGCGTGCGTGCTCGGGGCTCTCGTCGCACACAGAAAGTTAAGCATGCGTTCACCGGCCGCAAGGCGCCGTCGATCGTCGCCGGCTTGCGACGGCATGCGCGAGCGGTCCTAGACGACCCCAGCCGCCCCTGCTTCCACCGCTGCGTTCTCGAGAAGCCGCGCCTCGATCGCCGCGTCGAGATGCAGCTTCAAGCCCGGGATGCGCGTGACGAGGCTCAAGAAGTGATCGCGCTTCATCGTCAGGTACGTCGTCGCGGTGAGCGTGCGGACCGTCGCCGTGCGCGGCACGTTTCGGTGTCCGGATCGAGCGCCGGCGTCGCCTCGTCCAAGATGACCACCGACGGCCGGCGAACGAGGGCGCGCGCGATCGCGACGCGCTGGCGTTGCCCACCGGAGAGTCGAGCCCCGCGCTCGCCGACGCGCGTGTCGTAGCCGTAGGGCAACGTCCGAATGAAGTCGTGAATGTCCGCTTGCCTCGCCGCCTCCTCGATCTCCGCTTCCGTCGCATCGAAGCGGCCCATGCGAATATTTTCGCGAATGGTCGTGTCGAAGAGAATGCTCTCTTGGAACACGATGCCGAGCTGCGCGCGCAGCGCTTCGAGGGTGAGCTCGCGAATGTCGCGACCGTCGTAACGCACCGAACCGCTGCGCGGATCGTAGAAGCGATTGACCATGTTGAGGACGGTGCTCTTGCCCGAGCCACTCGCGCCGACGAACGCGACCGACTGGCCCATCGCGATCCTGAGCGAGACGCCGTCGAGGCTCGTCGCGTCTTCGGTGTACCCGAACGTGACGTCGTCGGGCGCCTGGCGAACCAAAACGAGACCAAGAGGCGTACGCGACGATCGTCCCGCTTCTGTTCCAAGCGCGAGATCGGCGCTCATCGACGTGGACGAGAATACGCGATGAGGTCCGTCGGCGCGCGTACGCGGGAGCTCGTCCATTCGCGGAAATGCGAATGGTACCGGCGCGCGGCGGGCCGCAGGCCTATGCTTACGAAGTGGAGAACGCAGTGTCATGGCAGCCCTAGCTTCGAAGAAGACAGCGGCGCTCGCAGGTGCGGCGCTTTCGCTTCTGCTGATCACACCTGCGTTCGCGCGCGGCGGCGGCGGTCACGGCGGCGGCGGTCACAGCAGCGGCGGCGGTCACAGTAGCGGCGGCAGTCACAGCAGCGGCGGCAGTCACTACAGCGGCGGACACTCCGCGCCCGCCGGTCACGCGGCCCCGCACTACTCGGCACCGTCGGGCAGCGGCTACCACGCTCCGATCGGCGGCGTGCACGGCGCGTCGCCGATGCACGGTCCCGTCGCCGGCTATCGCCCCGGGTACATCGGCGGCGGCCGCGGCGCGTACGTCGTCGGCGGTCGCGTGCCCTCGTTCTACGGCGGACCGCACGGTCGCGTGTGGTGGGGACCTGGCTATGGCTGGCGCGTGCCAGCGTATTGGGGCGGCTATTACTACCCGTACGGAGCGTACTGGGGCGCCAGCTATTGGGTCACCGACTGGATCATGCTCGACTACCTCGCGGCGGAAGAAGCGCGGATGATCGCGTACGGCGGTCCCAACGCCGTCGCCGTTCCCGTGACGAGCGCGCCGCTCGACGGCGGAGTGCGTGAAGAGCTTCGCGCGCAGATCGCGGAGATCCTCGCGTCGCCGATCGCGCCGATCGCGAACGGTGCTGGACCCGGCAACACGCTCGTCGTGAACGATCCGCGCGTCGCGCGCGCGCTCGCGGCTTCGCATCACGTCTTCGTCGTGTCGCGCGCGGGCACGGTGACGGACCGGACGAGCGGCGGCACGTGCGACCTCACGCAAGGGGATCTCTTGCGGAGCTCCGCGCCGATTCGCAGCGGACAGGCATTCGCGGACGTGACCGTCGCGGCATCGAAGAAGGCGAGCTGCTCGGCGGGCGCGACCGTCGCACTTCCGATCGCGGACTTGGTGCAATTCGAGGTGGCGTTGTTGGAGCGCGTCGCCAAGGGCGCAGCGGCCGCGAGGGCCGAGGACACGGAGACGGAGGGCTCGCCGAGCGCACCGGCTCCGAGCCAACCCGCGCCGAGCGCGCCCGCGGCCCCGCACGGTTTGGCGCCGACGCAGACGCCGAGCACGGGCGGCGTGTCGCTGTAGGTCGATTCTTTGGTGCCTGCGCATCGGGACCAAGCGCAGTCGCGCTCCGTAGTTTGCGACGCCCGGATGCTACGCTCCTCCGGCAGCGCATGAAGCTCCTCCTCGTCGAAGACGATCGCATCGTGCGAATCACCGTGCGCGACGCGCTCGACGACGCGGGCTACGCGGTGACCGAGTGCTCGGACGGAGCGACCGCCGCGCGTCTCCTCGCGACGGAGCCGTTCGACATCCTCGTGAGCGACATCCGCCTGCCCGGCATGGACGGCATCGCGCTCTTCCGCCGTGAAGACAACGTGCACCAATTGCCATGATCCGCACTCGACGTTCAAAGGGACGACCAAGGTCCAGGCGAGCTCGACGGACGATCTCGATTTCCAGAGCGCCGACTTCAAGAACAACGTGCTCTGTCTGAGCTGTCACGCCGGTGGCGGGCCGCTCGCGTACATGAGGGGAGGTCCGTTCGCGACGCTGACGAAGACCGACGTCGTCGCGCTGCACGTCGCCTCGGGCGGCACCGTTTTGAAGAACGGCGTCGCAGTTGCGGCGCCCACGCCCGGCGACACCAACGCGGCGAAGCTGAAGATCGCCACTGCTGTCTCGCAACACATGCTCGACAAAGCGCGCATGGGTAACGCGACGTACGATCCGACGAACGACGCGCTGCCGACAGGGCGTTGCAGCTCGTGCCACATGCCGAAGCTGGCGAAGTCGGGCGGCTACACCACCGGCGTCGACTACCTCGGCAACGAGGCGCTCGTCGAAGGCGACCAGGCGTCGCACGTCTTCGACATCGTGTGGCCGTCGCAGAGCGCGGCGCTGAGCCGCGGAGGCCCGAGCTTCCAGTCGGGGTACTACGGCCAGACATTCAGCGCGAGCAACGTCAAGTACGACAAGTTCGGGTACATGCCGAACTCCTGCAGCAAGTGCCACACGGGCTCGCGCCGGGCGTCGGTCCTCTGCCCGGATACGGCCTTGGCCTGGCCCACGTACTGGCCACTCAACGATCCGGCGGCTGACCCGAACATGAGTTGGGTGACCAGCAACTGCTTCGTGTCCAAGGCCGCACCGTAACGTCGCACCGTGACGCATCGTCGGATTCGTACCGCCGGTCGATCGTTCCGACCCGCGGCCAGGGCCAGTGTTGCGATCGACTCTCGTCAGTAGTGTCGCCCCGCGACAGCCCACGCCTTCTCCCACATCTGAATGTAATCCTCCGCCGAGCTGAACAGCGGCTTGAAGTACGCCCCGACCTCCGCAGCCCGCGGATGCGAGTTGGCGACGTCCTGCAAGAAATCCGGGAGCATTCCGTAGTGCGCGACTCCGTCGATGTTGACGTCGTAGTCGCGATTGCCGAACACGAGCCTGCGGAGCGGGTGGTTATTGCCGGTCATTCGTGACCACTGGGTCCATACGGTCGAAAACCAGCGGATGTTGTCCGCGAGCTTCGGGAGATTCTGTCGCCGTGCGGAGAGCTGCGACGGCGTGATGCCTCTCCTCACGCAGTACGACGCGTAACGCTCGGCGAGCGTGTCGTTGTCGCAGCCCGCGCCGCAGAACGCCTCGAGGTCGGCCTCGCCGCTCGATCCCAAACCCCACGCGTAGTTGATGATCCTCTCCGGGCGGTTGCGATCTTGGGAGAGATCGATTCCGTGATTCGGCACCGTGCGCGGATCGCCGGACGGGGCGTTGCCATACCGCGGCATCGCGCGTGGGTTGCGGCCGGCCGTATACGCGGCGATCGCTTTCCAGGCGTCCTCGTGCGCCAGCGGCTCTGACTCCCATCCGCCACCCTTGGGGGTCTTCTGCCATGCGCCCGATCCGAACCGGAACGCGCGCCACTCGATCATGGGCTTGTCGTACACGACGCCGTTGCGCTGCGCTTCGGTCTGTTCGAACCGACGCTCGTCGCGGCGCGGGAGCGTGATGTTCTCTTGGCCGAAGAGATACGCGGAGCTCGGGCCGAAGCGGGGTCCGAGGGTGATCCGATCCGTCGACAGCGCGACGCCGTGACCACCCATCATTTCGACCGCGTATTGGTAGCTCTGCGCCCACGTCTTCGACGAACCTTCGTTGTCGTTCGGGACGGCTTTCCCCCACCCGAGCCGCCGCGGCAGCCACAGGATCGCGCCCGTCACGCCGCCGAGCTTCGCGATCGACGCGATCGTCGCGCGCGATGCCTGGCCCTCGTGGCGCAAGGGTCCCTGGTTCGTCGTGTCGAAGAGCTGCGCGTTCTGCACGTCGTTGTCGGACTGCGCGCCGTGCGTGTACGAGCCGGGCCCGGTGAACGCGAGATCCATGTAGTCGGTGTGCGACGACATCACCGGGTAGCCCGTCGTCAGTGCCCTCGCGAGGAGATCCTTCCTCGTGTTGGCGCCCGCGTGATCGAGGTCGACGATCATCGCGCGGCGCGCGAGCTCCTCGAAAAGGATCACTCCCGCCGGCTCGAGTCCCATGCTGTTGATGTGCCCATGCCCGGTCGAGGCCCAGCTCGAATCGCTGTGCTGCGCGGCTCCGTCTCCCGTGATCGCCATGCGCGCCAGCGGCCCCGTGCCGCCCCAACTGTCCATGTCGAGGCGATAGCGAATGCCGAGCGCATCACCGCTCGCAACCTTGGTGTTGTTCCCGGTGATTGCGCGGTTCACGTCGTTGAACATGCGCTGGAACATCGCGGCGCCGCCGAACACGCCCGACACGTAGTGGAACGGCCCGATCTGCCGCACGCCCTGGGCGTAGAGGCGATCGAGCTCCGCCGCGATGAGCCTCCGCTGGTCCACGGGGTTGGTCGGCATCACGACGGCGCCGGGTTGGTGCCAGTGGCCGTTGGGGACGAAGTTGCCGAGGGTGTCGAGCTCGACTCCGAGAATGAGGACGAGCTTGTTCGCGCCGATGATTCGTCGGGCGTCCAGCGGCGTGAGCGCGATCTCGACCCAGGGGATGTTCTCCGGCCTCTTCGCCCACGTCTTGATGTCCGCGATCTGCGTATCGGCGCTCCCCTTGTCGTCCTCGGGCGACGACGTTCCGATCACGGCCTTCTTGATCGGATGCGCGCTGACCACCCACGTGTTGACCGCGAGCGCCGACATGAGGCGTAGGCCGCCGTCGTACGCGCGACGGATCCATTCTGCGTAGACCGTCTGGCCCAACATCATGCTCGTCGTCGGATAGGCCCGCATGTCGGGATAGCCTGAGCGCATCAGCGTGGTCGCCGGTTTCGCCGCCGCCGCGGCCGCCGCACCGCCTACCGGATCGAGCGGGATCGGAGGGAGGAACGGTGCCATGGTCCCTTGCGCGACGGAAAGGAACGGCGTCATCACCTGGATGAACGACGCGATGGCTCCCATCGCAGCTCCGAGCGCCGGCCAGTTGAGCTTGTCGAACAGCGGCGGAAGCGCGGCTCTCCGAAAGGCGTCCGTTCCGTACGTCGATCCGTCGCGCGCGTAGAGCGATCCCTGAATCACGCCCCCACCGAACGCGAGATCGTTCATGGGATGCGAATGCGTGTCCGCGAATCCCCAGACGCGCGTCGTGCGCGGCGCCGGTGCCGCCGCGGCGAAGCGGAAGTCGTCGACGTTGATGTGTCCCCACGCGCCGGCGGAGTTGTCGACGATGCGGATCCGTCCGCTCCGACCGCGGAGCGCCTGCGGCACTTCGAAGACGACGTGCCGCATGACCTCCGAGCGCTGTCCGGTCGCCGCGAGCGCGATGACGAACTTGTCGTCGACTCCGCCGTACGCGTGGGCGTTGCCACCGGCGCCGCCCGGGACGGTGGCCAGCGTGCGGAGGCCTGCGATGAGTCGCTCGATGTCGGCGATGTCCTTCGCGCCGTTGCCGCGGACTTGCAGCTCCACGCGTTCGGTCGCGAGATCGTTCCCGCCGCCGATCTGGAACGCGACGAAGCGGTGGGCGTCGTCGAGAGGAAACTCGTCCGAGGTGAGCGTCCCCATCGGGCCTTCACCTTGAACGACGCCGAGAGGCGCCGCGGGCGCGACGCCTCCGAGAGGCGTCGTTGGCGCGCGCCGGTTTTCGTACGTCCCGATCCAGTTGTCGGCGTGATGGCCGATTGGGTAAGGCACGCGCTTCCAGTAGTCGCCGCCGATGCCGCCGGCCCCGAGGATCATGTCGCCGCGGACGCGTTCGGCGACGACGTTGTCGCCGACGGTAGGCTGCGTCGCGAATGCGGTTCCGGTCGGCGTCCATCCGAGCAGCCCGAGCTCGAAGTCCCAAGAGACTTTGACGGGGTCGCCTTTCGGTTGCGCCGCAACATCGGCGGCGACGAAGACGACGCAGAACGAAAGCATCAGTCGAATTCGCGCCATCGTTAGACTCTATCAGCGCGGACGCGCGACGAGTCGACGTTGTCCACACATCGGACTTCGCGGACCCCGAGCGCTTGCGCGCGCCAATCCTATCCCGCGTGGCGTTCGCGCTCCTCTTCCCGCGCGCGCAGCGCCAACCCCGTCGCGACCGAAATCATCTCCCCGCCCGCGCGAATCTTCTCCCGCCCGAACCGCTCGTCGAAGATGCGCCGCACCGCGGGGACGAACGAGCTGCCGCCGGTCATGAAGACGCGATCGACGTTCGCCGGTTTCGCGCCAGCGTTCGCGAGCAAGCGATCGACGCACGCAGCCATCTCGGCGACGTCGTCGGCGATCCAGCTCTCGAACTCGGCGCGCGAAAGATCGGCATCGATGACGAGCGGTGGCTCCGAGAACGCGAAGTGCGCGCGCTCGTGCGACGAGAGCTCCACCTTCAAGCGCTCGACGGCGCGATAGAGGTGGTACCCGAGATCGTACTCGAGGACGTGAAGGAGCGCGGCGAGCGGCGCGGGTTCTTCGGCCTGGCTCACGATCTCTTCGAGCATGTCGATGTTCTTCTTCGACTTGAGGAACGAGAGATGATGCCAGCGGTTCAGGTGCTTGTAGATCCAGATCGGCACCGGAAGCTCCATGCCGAACATCGACCTGTACGACGAGCCGGCGCCGAGCCGCGGCGCCACGAGGTGCTGCATGATCCGCGCGTCGAGCGCGTCGCCGGCGATGCCGACGCCTTCGTTGCCGAGGATCGATCGCGCTTTGCCTGCGCGGTACGAAGGGCCGACCTCGATGAGCGAGAAGTCGCTCGTGCCGCCGCCGAAGTCGGCGACGAGGACCGTCTCGTCGTGATCGAGCGTCGACTCGTAGTAGTACGCCGCGGCGACTGGCTCGAGCTCGAAGACGACGTCGCTCCATCCGGCGGCGGCGAGCGAGCTCCGAAGGCGACCGATGGCGAGCGCCTCGTGCTCTTCGGTCGACGCGCTCGCGAACGTCACCGGCCGACCGACGACGATGCGTGCGCCGAGATCGCCGAAATGCTCTTCGGCGCGCGCGCGGATGTCGACGAGGAGGCGCTTCATCAGCTCGCCGAGCGAGAACGTCGTGCCGAAGATGTTGGTCGCTTGAAAGCCGCGATCGGCGAGGTACGTCTTGAGCGATTGAATGAGCCGACCGCTGCCGTCGGCCTCGAGGTACGCGTCGATCGCGCGCCCGCCACCGACGACGCCGAGCCTTCCGGAGGCGTCGCGCAGCTCGGGATGAAAATAGAGGAGCGATCGGAACGTGTCGGAGAGCCCGGCCTTGTTCGGGAAGCGCGCCAGCACCGCGCGATCGCCGTCGGCCACGCCGAGTGCGCTGTTCGTCGTTCCAAAGTCGAGGCCGATGGCGGGCACTCGTGGAACCTAGCAGTGATCGCGCTCGGCGAAACGACGCGACCGCAGCGCCGCGTGCGCTCCAACGTGCAAGGTCCGTTGGAACCGCCCAGCAGCTGCGTGGCGCATTCGCCGCAACGCGCGAGTCGTTGCGCGCAACGCGCGTAGCGCTGCAACGCACGCCGTCGCCCCGCACAGGCCCGCGTCTTTCTCAGGATTTCCCGCCGCCGCCGCATGGCGCACGCCTTGCGAAGGGGGCGCGCATGAGAACCAAGATCCTCTTTTCGTCCGCCTCGATCGTCCTCGCCTTCACCGTCGCCGGCTGCTCCGCCGCGCCTTCTCCCGCGTCCGACGATCGCGCCGAAGTCGGCTCGACGTCGGAGGCGCTGGGCGCCTGCGGTCTCCCGCCGAAGGCGCCGCCGTGCAACACCGTGAAGTGCACCGCCGACGGGTGGGATTTCTTCCCCGTCGCCGCGGGGGCCACCTGTCGCGCGCCGAGCGGCGCCGGAACGTGCAACGCGTCCGGCGCCTGCATCGTGACGCCGCCCAAGCACGGCACCGTGTACCCCGCGTACTACGTGTTGAGCCTCCTCTACAACGCGCCCGGCGCGATGAGCGAAGTCGACTACGGCGCGCAGAGCACGGTCGGCAGCGAGGTCGACACGCAGAACCTCTTCAAGGGCGGCGAGCAAGTGCAAGCGGGCGTGCAGATCGCTGGCAATGGCACGCAGATCCAGTACGGGTTCGCGGACGGATCGGTCGACGGCAAGAGCTGGGAGATCAGCAAGACACAAGCCTCGACGATTAGCCTCACCTCGCAGGCGGACGCGCTCTCGCACATGACCGACACGTTCTTTCTGTGGACCAACGCCGAGCTCGATCTCACGCAAGTCGGGACTGGCCCGATTCAGACCACGCTCACTTCGCGCGGCGGCGCGGCGCCGATCATCGTCCCGGTCACCGTCGCGGAGTTGAAGAACCCGAGCCTCCTCCCGGCGTGGAAGAAGAGCTATCTCACGGCGCTCAAGCCGGCCGACTACGCTTCGATCCTCGGCCTCGATCCGCTCGTTTCCACGTCGGTCATCACCGCGTACGGACAGCCACAGCCGGATCCGGCACGCTTCAACAAGATCACGTCGCTGCAGCTCGACGGGCCCGATCACGTCGGCGATCCGATCCCCGGATTCGGCATCGCGGTCACCAACGAGTCGACCACCGGCTCGCTCAATGGCTACAACTCGTCGACGACGGTGACCGCTACGTTCATGGCCGGATTCAACCTGTTCGATGTCCTCACGGTCGGCGCGCAATACAGCGAGACGTTCGAGTGGGACTACCAGAAGACGACGCAGTCGAAGCTGGGGACCTCGCAGACGGCGACGGTGATGCTCAAGACCGGCACGGTCGGTTACCACGATGTCGTCGACGTCTACTACGATACGCTGTTCAACTCGTTCGCCTTCGCGCACGCGCCGCTCAGGCTCGGCGTCGCGAGCGGGTCGCTCGTCGGCACCGCGCTGTCCGCGCGCGGCGTGCCGCTCGGGAATCGGCCAGTCACGGTGACGTTCGCCGATGGGCAGAAGCGCACCGTGGTCACCAACGCGCAGGGCGTGTACCGCGTATTCGGCGCGCCTGTGGGCGAGGCGAAGGTCGACACCGGTCGCGAGTCGGCGCGCGTCGCCGTCACGGAAGGGCGAGAGACGCCGGTGAGTCTGCGCTTCGCGGAGTGAGCCTCGAGGAGCAAGTGGTCGCGATGTCGGCAATCGTAGCTTCGTGGGGAATCGCGTCATCGACGAGCACAAGTCGCCGCAATGCCCGTTTTCGGGCGGCGTCATGTCGAGCGCGCGACCGACGGCTGGGGCGGCACGGCGTCAAGACGATGTCCGACTTCGGGCCGCGGGCGGACGTAGCCGCGCCTCTCGCGCGAACTATCGTAGCATCCACGCCATGAGAGCCCTCATCTGCGCGGACGACGGCGTGCGCGTCGCAGACATCGCGCAACCCGAAGCACGCGGCGAGACGATCGTCCGCGTCGTGCCCAACGGCATCTGCAACACCGACATCGAGATCGGCCGCGGCTACGCGGGCTTCCGCGGGACGCTCGGGCACGAGCTCGTCGGCGTGGTCGAAGCGAGCGACGACGGCGCGAAGATCGGCGCGCGCGTCGTCGGCGAGATCAACGCGGGCTGCGGGACGTGCTCGCTCTGCCTCGCGGGCGATCCGCGTCACTGCGCGACGCGCACCGTGCTCGGGATCATCGGGCGCGACGGCGCGCACGCCGAGCGCGTGCGCTTGCCCGCGAGGAATCTCCTGCACGTGCCCGAAACGATCGCCGATCGGCGGCCGCTCCGGCTTCGACGCCGCGCTCACGCGCTCGCGTTGCTCGAGGCGAACGCGGTGGACGTCGAGCCGCTCATCACCGACGTCCTTCCGCTCGCGCGCGGCGAAGAGGCGATGGCGCGCGCGCAGGTGGCGGGCGTGCTGAAGGTTCTGCTCGACGCGACGAGCTGAACGAACCGGCGGTCCTTCAGCTCAGAACGATCCACCGACGTTCGCGACGCCGCCGCCCGGGAGCGCGACGACGTCGAACCGCGCGGCCCGACCGAGGACGCTCACCTCGGCAGGCGCGCGCGACGCCGTGACGATCATGTAGACACCGACGCCGATGGCAGCGAGCCCGATCCCCGCGACCACGTCGCCGATGACGAGCTTCGTGCGCGCGGCGTCGACGTCGCTCTGCGCGCACGCGTGCGTCGCGCCGCATCCGCTGCGCATCGAGCTGATGTCGCTCCTCCCGGTGACCCAGAGGAACGCCGCGCCGCCGAGCGCGAGCGCGCCTGCGCCTGCGACGACGTAGCCCACGATCGGCGGCTTCCGCTGTGCGGGCACGAGCGTGACGACGGGTGGTGGC
>JAYVXB010000598.1:0-4146 GCA_043785585.1 Deltaproteobacteria bacterium
GGCCAGGCTTATTCAGCCGCGGCTGGCGCGTTCGCCCGCGGACGACGTACGAGACCAGATGCGCGTCGGTCGTGTACGTGCGATCGAGCGCTTCACGCAGGTCGACCACCTCGTAGGCGTCGGGGACCTCGCGATCGGTCCCATCGAAGCCTCGAGCGTATTTTCCAGGTGCGACCGCGATCGTCGTCACGACGCCCTGCGCTTCGCGATCGCCTCCTCGACCGCGCGCACACCGACGGCGAGGTTCTCGGCGAGTGAAAGCCGCTCCTGGTACGCGGCGAGCGCGTACACGCAGCCGCCCGCGGTGACGAGCCGCGCGAACGTTTCCTGCTCGGGTCGAAGCTCGCCGCCGGGACCCTTCACTTCGATTTCGAGCCGCCACCCCTCGGGGCGTACGAATCCGGAGATGTCAGCCGCGCCTTTCGGCACGCCCGCGTGGAACACGCGAACGATGCGCCCGCGGTCGTCGCGCACGGGAACCGAGCCGACGTTCTGACGCCAGATGCGCATGTCGGGACGCCGCCCGAGCGCGAGCATCAACCGGCGCATGAACTCGGCCTCGGTCACGGCGAGCTCCACGCGGACTGAATCCACTCGGACGGCGGAGGCGCGCCGTACTTCGCCGCGAAGCGGCCGATCGCCCAGTCGACGTCCTTCCGCTTCGCACGCGCGAGCGCGCGCATCTGCTCGAAGTACGTGCGGTGCATCGCGTTCGTGAGCGGCTTCGGCGCCGCCTCAACGAGCTCGCCAGCAAGCTCCGTCGGTGCCTCGCGCTCCGCGACGAGGACCCGCCCGCACTCGGGACACACACGCGTCTGCGCCGGGAGTACCGCGAGGCACTGTTCGCACGTACGCGTGAGGTCGACCCGTGCGGAGCGCTTTTGCTTTGGCTTCGCATCGAGCGAGTACTCCCGATCATCCTGCGGCAGCCCGTGCTCGCGCGCGCATCCCGCGTGGTCGAGGATGGTCGCGCGCGTATCGTTCCACGGGCGGAGGATGCGCCCGGCTTGCTGGAGGTAGAGACCTGTCGATTTCGTCGGGCGTGCGAGGATCGCGCACTTCGCCGACGGTTGGTCCCAGCCTTCGCAGAGCACCCCGCAGTTCGAGACGACGAGCGTCTCGCCGCGATCGAGCCGCGTGAGAATCGCGTCGCGTTCGAGCGTGGGAGTCGTCCCGTCGAGGTGCTCGGCGGCGACGCCAGCCTCGATGAAGCGACCGACGATGTGCTTCGAGTGCAGGACGGAGACGGCAAACGCCACGGTTCGCACGCCGGCGGCGTGCTTCTGCCAGTGCTCGACGATGTTGCCAACGAGGCGCTGCTGATCGACGGCCATGCCGAGCGCGGCCTGGTCATAGTCGCCGCCGCGCGTGCGGACGCCGCGCAGATCGGGAAGTTCGCCATCCGGGACAGTGAAGACGCGCGGCTCGACGAGGTAGCCCTGGTCGATGAGCTCGCGCATGGAGGCGACCACGACGAGCTCCTCGTAGAACTCACTGAGGCCGCGGTTGTCGGCGCGGAACGGCGTCGCGGTGAAGCCTAGATGGATCGCGCTCGGATAGAGCGCACGGATGGCGGCGTAGGACCGGGCCAGCTCTCTGTGGCATTCGTCGACGATGACGATGTTCGCGGGCGGCTTCGGACGGTAGCGAAGCGTGTCGACGCTCGCGACCTGCACACGCGCCGTCGGGCGACGACGCGCGTCGGTCGCCATGAGCACGCCGACCTGCGTTTCCGACAGCCCCGCGTCGCAGAGCTTTCGGTATGTCTGGTGAATGAGCTCGCGTCGGTGCGCGATGATGAGCACCGAGTTGCCGCGCCGCGCAGCCTCCGCGGCGATATGTGCAAAGCACACGGTCTTCCCGGCCCCGGTACTCGCGACCACGAGGATGCGCCGCGCACCACCGCGGACGAGGCCACGTACGCGCTCAATCGCGTTCATTTGGTACGGGCGAAGACAAACCTCGCCCTTCACGTCGACGGACGACATGCGGTTCTCCTCAGGCAGTCGCGCGTGGACTCAGCGCGTGGTCTTCTCGCGGGCCTTGGCGAGCAGCAGTTCCATGAGGGCGTCAACGAGCACGTCGATGAAACGATCGCGACGGGATTTCATGGCGTCTCCTTCAAGAGTGATTTGAGCGCGAGCACATGTTCCGCGGCGCGGTCGACGCCGTGACGGCAGCTCACGAAGTAGCTGAGTGTGGTGTGGGCATCGGCGGGGAGACGCGCACCGAAGCGGAGGACGAGCGCCGCCGCGATGCGCTCGGCCTCCGCGTGAAGTTCGGTGCGCGTCATGGCATCACAGGAGCGGGTCTGGCCCGACCGGCAGTTCGAGGTTGTCCACGAACCGCATCGCCGCAGGCACGTCGACGTTCCGGAGCTCGCGAATGCGCGAGATCTTGAACTCGGCCAGGAACGCCTCGCCGCTCTCGCGCGGGAGCGGCCGGAGGCGCTCGGCGATGGTGCGCGCGACGTCGAGGTCGACCGTCGCCGGTGACGCCGACGCGCCGCGGTCGCCTTCCCCGCCGACGGCGGCGAGATCGTGGAGCGGGAGCGACTTGATGCGCGCGCGCATCGCATCGTCGACGTGCGTCTCGGGAAGGATCGAATACTTCGTCTTCGGGTCGCCCTTCCTACCGCGCCGCTTCACTTCGAAGATCCACTTCTCGACGCCGTACTTATCCCTGATTTCGACGACGTCCTTGAACCAGGCGGTGCCGCCCTCGATGATCTTCATCGCGCCTTCGGCGGGCACGTAGAAATTGAGCGCGACGCGCAGCGACGCCTTAGCGCCGCCCCCCTCCGGCGCTGTGTCCGAGTACTTCTCGCCATCCCAATACACCTCGCGCGCGTACGGCTCGCCGCAGAAGACGCCGACGATCTTGTCGCCATCGTTCTGCAGGCGTACGAACTTCCCACCCTCGCTCGCGTGCTTCTCGGCCAGCTTCTTCGCGTTGTCCCATGCTGAGCTCATGTGATCTCTCCCGTTGTGATCAGCCGTTGTTCGAAGGAAGGAAGCGCTCGCGCAATTCGGCGAGGTCGCCGACACGCGAGTACGAGAGGGCGCGGCGCAAGAGCGCGCGCTTCTCGTAGTTGCGGGTGCCCGTAACGCGAGCGACGTACGTGCCCGTCGACTCGCTCTTCTTCGGCGGGGTCGCCGCCATGAGGCGAACGAACCGTGCCAAGTCGAGAAGGGCTTCCGGCTCCGACATAGTCGTGCAGAAATCGTCCTCGTCGAAGACGACGGTGTCCGCCGCGCGGCGGCGCTCGCGGGCGAGCGGGCGGAAGATGCTCCGGCGCGTCGCCCAATAGAGGGACACGATCGCGCAGCCGCCCGGCGAGAAGCACGAGACGGTCTCAACGAACGCCACGACCACCGTCTGCTCGGCGTCGTCCGCGAATACGTCGCCGAGGCTCTTCGCGAGGCGCAGGATCATCGGGCGGAAACCGAGCGCGAGCAGCGCCGTCCAGAGCCCGCGAGGCGCGGACTGCTGCTCAGCGACGATCGCGCGAACGATCTGCTCACGCTCCGACGGCGACGCGCTGCTGCCCGGCGTGATCGCAGCGAGGACGTCCTCCTTCGTCGCGTAGTTGGCGAGCGCGCTGCGACGCACCTTCGCCTGGTCGAAAAGACGCACGTTCCCTGCAGCGCGAACCTCGCCCTCGAGGCCGCGCCAGATTCCCATCTGGCTCATTGATCTGTCTCCGTCTCGGAGCGCGCCGCTGCGCGCCCGGTCTCACGTCCGCGTCGCCAGCTTTGTCGCCGTCGACGAACGTGAAACTACGGTCTGGAGATTGAGCTGCTTTGCGTTTGCGTTGCTGCGCGTTGCGCTCGCTTGATCCGCCTTGCGCTGCTTTGCGCTGGGCGCGGAGCGACTATTTCGTCGGCGTCGCGCCGATCGCCTCGGCCTTCTGAAGCTCCTTCGCGAGCTTTTTCACGGCCTCGTCCGAGTGACGCGCGAGCGCACGCACATCGATCCGATCGATGACGACGTCCTCGTGCAGACGGAAACGACCGCGACCGTCGCTGTCGATGAGCACCGCACTTTCTCGCCCGAGTTGCTCGGCGATGTCGCCATTCACGCGCGAAGGCGTCTCCCAGATACGGTCAGGCCGCGAACCGAGGTCGAGCCGATGGTGCCATTCGC
>JAYVXB010000599.1:0-4129 GCA_043785585.1 Deltaproteobacteria bacterium
CGACCGGTGGGCGCGAGGAAGCCTTGGGTGCGGCGGAGGCGGAGGGCTCGGTTGACGCCGACGAGGTTGCGGTCGCGGTCGCGGTCGCGGTCGCGGTCGCGGTCGCGGTCGGGGTCGGGGTCGAGGTCGGGGTCGAGGTCGGCTCCGGTTCTTTCTTGCTGCACGCGACGACGAGCGCAACGACCGAGAGAACGCTCGGGACGAAGACGCGACGCGAGGCGACGATCCTCATCATCCCTTGATCGCCGCGCCCGCGACGCGCATCACGCCGCCCCACGACGGATGCGCCTCTTGCGCGAGCAAGCGCCGCCCGACCTCCGCGAGGTTCTTGTGATCCGCGAACCACGCCGGCGTCGGACGAATCCGGAACGGCGCGCGCACCACGGACTTCTCCGGATGATCGAACAAGAGCGCGTTGTGCACGACGCCCGCGCCGGATCGAATGTCGGTCGGGGGATGGCCGGGGAACGCGCCCCACGTCGTCACGCCGAGCGCGTAGACGATCGCGGGCCAGCAGTTGACGCCGATGCCGCCGTACCGAAGCCGCGCGACGGCCTCGTCGACCGCGTCGGCGTGATCGCGCTCGGTCGCCGGATGCACGAACACCGCGCACGAGAGCGTCCCCCAGCAACGATCGTTCGCGAAGTCGACCGCCGCGCGCAGAAAGCTCGGCGCGTCGTCGGCATCGAGCGACACCTCGGCGAGCACGCCGCAGAACGCTTCGTTCGTCAGCGCGTACTCGCCTTCCGTCGACGGCACGTCCGGGATCACCGTCCAAGGCACGACGTGCTCGCCGCGCGCCCCGACCGCGCGCGCCTGCGGGTACTTCGCGACGAACGCTTCGTAGCGCTTCTCGGCGCCCGGGTAGTACGCCTTGCGCGGCGGCGTGCGCTTCAGCGCGTCGTCGACGAGCTCGAGGAATCGCGCGCGCTGGAGCCAACCCTTCGCCGTGACGAGCACCTTGGCCGCGTTGCAGTTGAAGCTCGCGTTCTGCGCGACCATCGACGCGACGTGCCGCGCTTGGAACTCCATGTCCGCGGCCGACCAGGGGCCGGGGACGACGAGCACCGGCGTCACGCAACCGAGCTCGGCGGTGAACGGACGGCGGTTCTTCGGATCGTTCGCCTTCTTGCGACGCTCTTGCTCCGCCGCGTCCGCGCCCCACACGATCGCGTCGTACGTTCGATCCGATCCGGTGACGTGGAGCGTGTCGACGCTCGGGTGATCCGCGAGGTACGCGCCGACCTCCGCGCCGCCGTACGCGAAGGCGAGGAAGCCATCGTCGACGAGCGAGCGGAGCGCCTCTTCGAGGAGTGGACCTATCGACTCGTTTACCGGGTTCATCTTGAGGAGGACGACGTCGTTCTCGACGAAGAGCTTGTAGATCGCATCCATCGGCGCGATCGACGACACGTTCCCCGCGCCGAGGACGAGCGCAACCTTGCCGAGCCCCGTGGGCGGTCCGCTGTAGATCGCGCCCTGCGTCGGCGACTTGCCGCGCTCTATCCACACGTCCGCGGTGAATCCTCCGAACATCGCGCGGTCTTGCATCGACTGCGGGAAGACGCGCGCGACCGTCTGCCCGTCGCGGCGCGTGGTCATCTTCGGGACGCGCGGGCGACCTTGCTGCTCGAGCGCTTCGATCAAGAGGCGGACGTTGCGCGCCGTCGCGACGGGACCGGCGAGCCATTCTTCGCCTGCGAGCGTCTCGCCAGGCGAGATGCCTTTGATGCGGCAGCCGGCGGCGACCCATCGCTCGGAGACCGCGACGATGCCGTCGAGGCAGCGACGCAAGAAGCCGATGCGCGCGGCGAGCGATACGCCGAGCCACTCTTTCTTCCGCGTGGCGAGGCGCTCGAGCTTGGCGTCGAGATCGGCGCGCGGGGTCGCGGGGACGGCGTCGGGGGGCTCAGGAAAGGAGGGGGAGGGCATGGGGAAGAGAGCTTAGCCTCGGACGCAGGCGAGGATGTAGAGGACGAGACCGATCGCCGCCATGACGGCCGGTCGGCGCGCAGCGCGCCACGACGTCGCATCGGCGCTCCCGAGGATGCGCGCGACGCCACCGAAGAACGACGCAGCGCCCACCGCGAGGATGACGAACGTCAACGTCGGCGGCGTATCCTCGCGCTTGAGCGTCTCGAGGAGCGCCTGCTCGGTCGGGCGCACGTCGCTCTGGAGCTTCGCCGCGTCGGGGCCGCTCCAGCCGCGCGCGCCGACGCGCGCGATTCCGTCGTTCGCCATCGCGAGCCACCCGCCGGTCATCACGCCGACGCCGCGCGTCGACAACGCCGCCGCGCGCATCGCACGCCACGCGCCCGTCGACGTCTCGTCGTCGCCGTGGATCTCCGCGTCGCGCGCGATCGTCTCGAGGCGGCGGTAGCCCCACGTCGGGTACGGACTGCCGGGAACGACGGCTTCGGCCGCCGCGCGCGCTGCGGCGATCGCGGCCGGGCGGTCTGCACGCGCGAGCGCGGCGTCGCTGTCGGTGATGGCTCGCGATCCCGCGCGGAGCTGCATGACGGTCGCGGTGCCGAGCACGCCGGCGACGAGCACGATCCCCGCGACGATCAGCGCTCGCCGCGACGTCACTGAAAGTCGCGCTTTCGAAAGATGATCGCGCTGAGCACGAGGAGCACCGTCGCATAGAAGAGCGCGTGCGCCGCGGCCATGCCGACGTAGCCTGCGAGCGAGACGTCCGCGACGTGACCGAGGAGCAGCGGGCGCGCAGGGACGTAGAGGTGCAGGTTCGGAAAGATGTGCGCGGCGACGCGGCCGGCGTCGGTGAGCGGGCCGAAGAGCTTGCGCGGGAGGTTCGCGAGCGTGTCGGCCGAACGTCCCACGAAGAAGACGAGGACCGTCAGGATGCTCGTGAGAAAAGGCGACGAGAACGACGAGAAGAGCGTCGCGACGGCGGTGATGATCCCGACTTCGCAGAGCGTGAGGATCGACGACACGACGACGAGGCGCCGCTCGTCGCCCGCGGTCGACGACAGCACGAACGCGCAGACGAGGAACACCGCAGACCACGGAAGCAGGACGAACACGCGCGTTCGCTTCGCGCGCACGAGCGCCACGACGAGGATCGCGACGAGGAGCCCGACCGTCACGCCAATCTTCCAGTGTGATTGGTCGGTCTGCCACGCGAGCACGCACATGACGGCCCCCGCGTCGATCGCGATGAAGACCGCGAGCGTCATCAGTGTGCCGAGGTACTTTCCGAGCAGGTACTCGTAGCGGCGAAGCGGTCGCGACAAGATGGGAAAGACCGTCTTCAGCTCGAGCTCGCGGTAGAGCGACGTCGCGCCCAAGACGATCGCGACGACGATCGCGTAGATCGAAATCGACGCCGCGCCGAGATCCGCGACCACGCGCGCCTCCTGGTGCAAGGACAGCGACGCGATGACGAGCGAGAACCCCGCGGTCCCGAGCGCCAGCCCGAAGAGCCCGTACAGAACGCGCGCACGGACCGCCTCGCGGTAGGCGTTCATGGCGATCGCGAAGATTCGCGCGAGCATCAGCGCCGTTGTACCAGAATCACGCGAGCCTCCGCACTCTCGTGCGTCCCGCGGCCACTCAACGCATCGTGACGCGCTTTTCCCTGGACCGAGCGCGCCACGTCGCGAGGTACCCGCGCACGCGCTGCGGGAGGGCGAGCGTCGCCGCGCGGATTCGCTCCTCGAAGAGCGCGCGTCCGAGCCCGTCGCCCAGGTCGAGGAGCACGCCGAACGTGAAGAGCACGCGACCGGAGTCCACGATCGGCGTGACGCGGAAGAATCCCCAAGCGTCGTCGATGCCGTGCGGCCGCGTCGGATCGAGCCAGAAGCGGACGGTGCGCGTCGCGACGTCTTTGTGCACGCGAATCGTGTACGAGGTCTCGAAGATCGAGCTCCCTTGCCGCAACTCGACGAGCGCATCGCCGCCGCGCTCGCCGACCTTCACCGCGGACTTGGTGCGCGGGAGGACGCGCTGCCACGACGCGACGTCGTCGATGATCGCGTCGAGCTCGTCGGGGGTGGCGTCGAGGAGCGTGTACGTGACGCCGCCGACGTAGCTGTGATCGCCGCGTGTGATCGACTGCGCGCGGACGACGGTGTCGCCGCGATCGAGCTGCGCCGCTTCGTCCGACGTG
>JAYVXB010000600.1:0-4125 GCA_043785585.1 Deltaproteobacteria bacterium
GCGGCGCAGACGAGCTTCACGGCGCGCGCTGCCGAAGAGAATCTTCGCGGTGCTGCGGCGCGTGTCGATGCGGCGTGGGTTGGGTTCTTACCGCGCCTGACGACGACGGCGCGGTACACGCGTCTCAGCGACTTCACGCCGGGATCCGCAGGAACTCTCCTCGCGTCGAACGCGCCCGCGACCGGGAAGCCATTGGACCCGACCACATTTTTCCCGGTCGGAGGCAACCCACCGCAGAACGTCATCGTCCCGATTGCGCTCTCGTTCCCAATTGTCCTGAACAACTACCTCCTCCAAGCCGGCATCACGATTCCGATCAGCGACTACTTCTTGCGTTTGAATCAGAACTACACGGCGGCGATCAACTCGAAGGACGCGTACAGGTTCGACGTGATCACGGCGAAGGCGCGCTCGGCTAGCGACGGGAAGATCGCCTATTACACGTGGCTTCGCGCGCGCGGAGCCGTCATCGTCGCGATGCAGGCGCTCAACGACCAGAAGAACCACCTTCGCGATGCGCAGAATCAATTTCAAGCTGGGAACGCATCGCGCGCCGACGTGCTCCGCGCGGAGACGTCCGTCACTTCGGCCGAGCTCACCGTCGAGCGCGCGACGAACTTGATGGATCTCTCCGACAAGCAGATGCGCGTAGCGATGCACGCCAACGAGAGCGAAGTCTTCGTTCCGGGTGAGGCGCTCGACACGCCGATGCCGCCGGTCGTTGGGAACCTCAAGCAACTCACGCTCGAAGCGCTCAGCGCGCGGTTCGAAGTGAAGAGCATCGACGCGAACGCGGAGTCGGCGCGCCAGCAGGCCGCCGTGCAACACGCAGCCAACTATCCGCAGATCAGCGCATTCGCCGACGGCATCTACGCGAACCCGAACCCGCGGCGCTTCCCCGCGACAAACGAGTGGTTCCCGACGTGGGACGTCGGCGCGCAGCTCACGTGGTCGCCGAACGACACGTTCCAAGCGCGCGGGCTCACCGCCGACGTCGAAGCGCGCGCCTCTGCGCTCGCCGCGCAGCGCGGCGTCGTGCGCGACGGGATCGAGATCGAGGTCGTTCAGGCCTACCAAGCCGTGAAGGAGGCCGACTTCTCGATCTCCGCCGGCAAGCGCGAGCTCGCGAGCGCGCAAGAGGCCTACCGCGTCGCGCGCGAGCTCTTCAACAACGGTCGCGCCACGTCGACGACGCTGACCGACGCCGAGACCGAGCTCACGCGCGCGCGCCTCGACGTGCTCAACGCGGGCATAGACGCACGCGTCGCGCGCATCCGACTCGACCACGCGCTCGGCCGCGACGCGAAGCCGTTCACGAGCTGAGGCTCACTGCCGCAGCCGATCGGCTCGCGGCGCGGCGGCGGCGTGCGTCGGTGTGCTGGGGTTTCCGGCGCGCGCGCGATCGAAGAGAGGCGCGGAGACGACGGACGAGTGCGGCTCGTGCGGGCGCACGGCCTGGGAATCGACGCAGCCTGCGAGGGCTGCACCGAGGACGATTGTGAGGACTGCGAACGCAATTCGTAGGTGACTCATACCCGTACGATGCATCCGCATCAGCGCATCGTCGCGAAGTCATCTTGCACATCTGCTATGCAATTGCGCATGGCCTTCGAGTGGGACGACGCGCGCGTTTTCCTGGCGATTCACCGCACGGGCTCGCTCTCGGGCGCGGGACGCCAGCTCCGCATCAACCAGTCGACCGTCGGTCGACGTCTGAGCGCGCTCGAGGAAGCGATCGGCGCGCGGCTCTTCGATCGCACGCCCGACGGCTACGTCATCACGGCCCCGGGTGAACGCTTCCTCGCGCACGCCGAGCACATGGAGAACGAGGCCGACGACGTATTGCGCGAGATCGCTGGCGAGGAGGCGCGGCTCACCGGCATCGTGCGCGTGACCGCCGCAGATGCATTCGGCTTGCGCGTCCTCACCCCGATCCTCGGCCGCTTCCACGCGCGCTATCCGGAAATCGAAATCGTGCTCATCTCGGACAGCCGCATCCTCAGTCTCACCAAGCGCGAGAGCGACATCGGCGTCCGCAGCCCTCGCCCCAAAGAACCGTCGCTCGTCACGCGGCGCATCGCGGAGATCGGCTTCGGGCTCTACGCGTCGCGCGCGTACCTGGCCGAGCGCGGCGTTCCGCGCCCTGGGTCCGATTTCGAAGGCCACGATTTCGTCGGCTTCGAAGACGACTACGGGCCGGACGCGGTCTGGCTCACGCAAAACGTTCGTCGCGGTCGCGTCGTGATGCGGGTAAATCGCACGCTCGGTTGCCTCGAGCTCGCGCGTCTCGGCGTCGGCCTCGCCATCGTGCCGTGCTACCTCGCCGATCCCGATCCCGATCTCGTCCGCATCCTCGGCCCGAACGAAGCCATCACGATGGATCTCTGGCTGGTCCTCCACAAAGACCTTCGTCACACCGCGCGCGTGCGCGCGTGCGCCGACTTCATCGTCGCGGAGCTCGCCTCCCGCGCGGCGGAGTTCCGCGGCTCGACGGCGCGGAAGCGCGCGGCGACGCCGTCGTCCCGTAGTCCGGCGGCACGAGGCAATGGGCGGCGCGCCCGATGAGATCGCTGCGCCCCGCCTTCTTCAGCGCCTCGCGCGCGAGCGGCCAGTGCTGCTCGTCCCACCAGAAGAGCAGCGACTTCATCATCCGCTTCTCACGAAGATCCCGCGCCGTGTAGACCGGCTCGCGCGTCAGCGGATCGATGCCTGTATAGTACATGGTGGTCGCGACGGCCATCGGCGTCGGGATGAAGTCCTGGATCTGGCGCGGGCGCATCCCGCGCTCCTTCAAGTAGATCGCGAGCTCGATCGTGTCGGTCAGCGTCGATCCCGGATGCCCTGTGATGAAGTACGGGACGAGGTACTGGTCTTTGCCTGCGTCTTCGCTCGCCTTGCAGAACGACGACGCGAAGCGCTCGTAGCTCTCGATGCCGGGCTTCTTCATCTTGTCGAGCACGTTCGGGTTCGTGTGCTCGGGCGCGACAGAGAGCTGACCGCCGGTGTGATGCCGCGCGAGATCGCGGACGAACTCGGGGCTCCGCTCGGCGAGGTCGTAGCGGACGCCGCTCGCGATGTAGACCTTCTTCACGCCGTCGGCCTCGCGCACCTTCTTCATCAGCTGCACGAGCGGCGCGTGATCCGTCACGAGGTTCTCGCAGATGCCCGGGTGCACGCACGACAAGCGCCGGCACGCGCTCTCCGTCGCGTCGTCCTTGCACCGCATCTTGTACATGTTCGCGGTCGGGCCGCCCAGATCGCTGATCGTCCCCTTGAAGCCCTCCATCCGCGAGAGCTGCCGCACCTCGCGGAGCACGCTGTCGTGCGAGCGGCTCTGGATGATGCGGCCCTCGTGCTCGGTGATGCTGCAGAACGTGCAGCCGCCGAAGCAGCCGCGCATCGTGACGATGCTGTGCTTGATCGTCTCGAACGCCGGGATCGTCTCGGTGCCGTACGAGAAGTGCGGACGGCGCGCGAACGGGAGATCGTAGAGGCCGTCCATCTCCGCTTCGGTGAGCGGGATCGCCGGCGGGTTGAAGTAGACCGCCTCGCCGCCGTGCGCTTGCAGGAGCGGGCGCCCGTTGTGCGCGTTCGTCTCGTACTGCAGCATGCGCGACATCTGAGCGAATGCGGCCTTGTCGCTCTTCACGTCTTCGTACGATGGGAGGACGACGAGCTTTCCGTCGGTGACGTAGCGGCTCTTCTGCTCCAGGAGCGGCTCCCACTCGCGGCGATTCCTCTTCACGTGCGCGGTGCCGCGAATGTCGACGAGCTCGCGCACGTTTTCGCCGGCGGCGAGGCGACGCGCGATCTCCCACGCGGGGCGCTCGCCCATTCCGAACACGAGGAGGTCTGCCTTCGCGTCGAGGAGCATCGAGCGGCGGACCTCGTCGCTCCAATAGTCGTAGTGCGCGATGCGACGGAGCGACGCCTCGATCCCGCCGAGGACGAGCGGCAATCCGGGGAACGCTTGGCGGCAGAGGTTCGAGTAGACGATCGTCGCGCGGTTCGGCCGCGCGTTCGGACGACCGCCCGGCGAGTATTGATCCTCCGAGCGGATCTTCTTCTGCGCCGTCAGCTTGTTGAGCATCGAGTCGAGGTTGCCCGCGGCGACGCCGACGAAGA
>JAYVXB010000601.1:0-13010 GCA_043785585.1 Deltaproteobacteria bacterium
CACGCGCCGAGGCGATCTTCGAAGGCGACACGAAACGACCGGGCGGCGCCGGCGTCGGCCTTCGGCATGCGAGGTCGGTCGCGCGTGCCGCGGGTGGCGATCTCGCGCTCGCGACGCTCGATGGGGACGGCGGCGCGCGCTTTCGCCTGACGTGGCCGCGCGTGGGCGGCTCGATACCGCCTCCGCCGATGTCGACGCGGCCGCGCCTGCTCGCCGGGACGCGCGTCCTCATCCTCGAAGACGACGCGGACGTCGCCACGCTCCTCGAGACCGCCCTCGGCGCGCGTGGCGCCGACGTCACCGTCGCCACGACCGCCGCCGAGCTCGCGGTCGCGGCCCTCGACCGCCACGACGCCGCGCTCATCGATCTTTCGCCGATCGCCGACGACGTCCAAGGCGCGATCGACCGCGTTCGCGCCGGATCGCCCGACGCCGCGCTCGTCCTCATCAGCGGGAGCGCCGTCGGAATCCCGGATGCGCTCGCGCAAGGCCGCGTCCGCTGGGTACGAAAACCTTTCGAAGTGGCCGAGGTCGTCGCCGCGCTGACCGACACGAAGAAGTGAAACAAGTCGGCCGATTCCGACGCGGCTTTACTTGACTCAATACGAGTCGGCGACTACTCAACCGCTTCCCATCGCGCAGGTGGCGGAATTGGCAGACGCACTAGCTTGAGGTGCTAGCGCCGCGAGGCATAGGGGTTCAAGTCCCCTCCTGCGCACGACGGACCACGGAGAGATTCACCGCCAGGAACGAAAAGCCTGGCGGTGAGTCTTTCTAGATCGTCCCCTTGGTCGACGGAACGCCGACGGCGCGCGGCTCGATCCGCACCGCCGCGCGCAAAGCGTGCGCGAGCGACTTGAAGCAGACCTCGACGATGTGATGGAGGATGTCCCCGCGGTGCGCGACCACGTGCAGATTGCACGACGCGCCGCGCGCGAAACCTTCGAAGAACACCTCGGCGAGCTCGACGTCCCACGTCCCCAGCTTCGCCTTCGGCAGCGTGACCTCCCAGACGAAGAACTGGCGCCCGCACAGATCGATCGCACACGTCGCGCGCGCCTCGTCCATCGGGAGCGTCGCCCAGCCGTAGCGCGCGATCTTCGCTTTGTCGCCGAGCGCCTGCGCCACCGCTTGCCCGAGCACGAAGCCGAGATCCTCAGTCGTATGGTGACCGTCGATCTCGATGTCTCCCGCCGCACGCACGCGCAGATCGACGAGCCCGTGCTTCGCGATCTGCTCGACCATGTGCGACAGGAAGGGGAGCGGCGTCACGACGTCGGCGGCCCCCGAGCCGTCCAGATCGATCGTCACCTCGATGTCGGTCTCCTTCGTCTTTCGCGCGACGGTCGCCGTTCGGCCCATGAACCTTGGCTACCACGCGCGCCGCGGTGTAGACCAGTTCACGCGATGGATCCGAAGAGCGACGCGGTACCCCGCCACGGCCCCGCCTTCGACGATGGCGATCTCGCACCCGCCGAGCGCCAGCGTCTGTTCACGCGGTTCGGGCGCGCGTTCGCGGCGGGCGAGACGCTCTTTCGCGAGGGCGAGCCGGCCCGCGAGGCGTTTCTCCTGCAGGAAGGGCGCGTTCGGCTCCTCAAACGCATCCGGATGGTCGAACGCAGCCTCATCGTCCTGAAGCCTGGCGACCTCTTCGGCGAGGTCGCGCTCCTCGACGAGGCCGTCAGCCACTCGACGGCCGTCGCGCTCACGGACGGGGCCGCCATCGTGCTCGACCGCGCCACGCTCCGCGCTCTCCTCGAGACCCACCCGTCGGTCGCCACGCGCGTCGTCGACCAGCTCGTTCGCCGCCTCCGCGACGCCGAGGACCAGATCGAAATCATGATGCTCCGCGACAACCAGTCGAAGATCGTCAGCGCGCTCCTCAAGCTCGCGCATCGGCCGACGGGCGTCGCGGAGATCGCGATGTCGCCGGTCGAGCTCTCGACGCGCGTCGGCCTCGACGTCGAGACCGTCAAGCGCGCCGTCCAGCGACTCCGCGACCAGCAGTACGTGCGCATTCAGGGCGAGCGCATCGAGATCGTCGACGTCGAGTCTCTCCGCCGGTTGTACGTCCTCCTCGGAACGAAGGACGAGCTTCGCGGCGACCCGACGAAGTGACCGGGAGCGCGCTTCGCGCCTGAACGCGCGCTCATCCCCTCCGTTTCGCAAAACGGCACACAGCCTCGCCACGGCGATCCCCCCGCTGCGGGTTGACGACCCCTCCCTCGTGCGGTAATTCCGTTACCCCCTCGGGAGGTGTCGCTTTTTTGCAACGGTTCAGCCTCGCTTTCTCATCCCATCGCTCGTTCGCCTCTGCCACCGTGCTCTCGCTCGCCCTGTCGGCGTCGGGATGCGGCACCAAGGGGGCGAATCAGCCCGGAGCGCAGAGCCCCGAGCGGCAAAGCGATGCGGAGTACGACGTCGCACTCGACCTCTTCAGCAAAGGCCAGAACCGCACCGCGTTGGATCACATCCGTAAGGCCATCGAGCTCAACGACGAGAACGAGCGCGCCCTTTACCTGGCTTCTGCGATTCACCTTTCTTTTTGCGCGGGGATCCAAGGCTTTTCGGCCCCCGACTGCAACCTTGCCGAGGCCGAGCGCTACGCCCGCCTCTCCCTCAAGGCCAAAGACAGCTTCCGCGACGCCAGGAACATGCTCGGACAAGTCCTCATCAACGAGAAAAAATACGCCGAGGCGATCACGGTGCTCGAACCGCTGACGAAGGATCCGGCGTACGCCGAGCCGCACCTCGCTTGGGGGAACCTAGGCTGGGCGCAGGTCATGAACGGACAAGTCGACGTCGGCATTGCGTCGCTCAAAAACAGCATCACGAACCCGAAGTTTTGCGTCGGTCACTATCACCTGGGGGTCGCATACGAACGAAAAGGAGATCTCGCGCAGGCAGAGGCGAGCTTTACCAGCGCCGTATCCGTCGACAGCCCGAGCTGCATCAATCTCCAGGACGCCTGGGAAGCTCGAGCGCGGGTCCGCATGAAGCTCGGCAAGGTCGCCGACGCGAAGATGGACTTCGAGAAGTGCCGCGAAATTTCCGCGGAGTCGTCGACGGGAAAAAGCTGCGTCAAGGCGCTCGGTGGCAATCCACCGGGGCCGTCGCCGCAGAGTCCGCAGTAGTCGAATCCCCCAAGTCGAGTCCTTAGCCGAGAAACGCGAGGCAAGAGTGAGCACGGAATCGGTCGGCAGTTACCTGAAGCGCCACAGAGAGCTGAAAGGAATGAGCGTCGCGGAAGTGAGCCGCGCCACGCGCATTCCGGTCGCGTCGCTCGACGCCGTCGAGAGCGACCATTTCGACGACCTGCCGGGGGAAGTGTTCGTTCGTGGATTCCTGAAGTCGTACGCACTGACCGTCGGGGTGCTTCCTGACGAAGTGCTCGCGCGTTACACGTCGAGCCGTCGCGTCGCGTTCGTGACGCCGCTCCCGGTGCAGACGCCGCTCCACGCGGCCAACGAGCGCACGGGGCGTCGGTTCGGTGTCGCGATCGCGTTCGTGCTGCTTCTCATTCTGTTCACGCTCGCGCTGTCGTTCGTGCTGAAGCCGCGCGGGCACGAGATGCCGCCGGAGCTCTCGCAGCGCGGGAGCGGACACGTTTCGCCGGGCCCGTCCACGCCGGCGGTGTGACCCGTCTCCAGACCGAGGCGCTGGTGGTTCGCAGCGTCGAGTACGGCGAGAGCGACCTCATCGTGACGCTCTTGACCGAGGCGGTCGGCAAGCTCGGCGCGCTCGTTCGAGGCGGGAGGAAGAGCGCGCGTCGCGTGGGCGGCGCGCTCGAGCCGTTTCACACGCTCGAGGCGACACTCGAAGACAAGGGCGGGGACCTCGCGGCGATGCGCGAGGCGCGGCTCGTTCGGATGCGCCACGGGATCGTGGCGAGCCTCGAGTCGATGGATGCGGCGGGGACGGCGCTGCGTTGGGCGCGGCATCTGTTTCCGGCGCGCACGCGCGAGCCCGAAGGGTACGCGGTGATCGTCGAGCTGTTGGATCGCCTCGATGAGGGGGTCTCGCCGCGCGCGGAGCTGGCAGGGGCGGGGCTGCGGCTCCTCGCGGCGGTCGGCTACGCGCTCGATTTCGAACGATGCGTCAGCTGCGGCAAACCTTGTCCTGCCGGGCGGCCGTCCGGAGTCGATGGGGCGCGCGGCGGGTTGATGTGCCGTGCGTGCGGCGGCGGTCGTCGGACGTTCGACGCGGAATTGCGCGCTGTCGGCCAAGCGTTGCAGCGTGGGGAGCGACCCGATGTGTCCGCGACGCAGGCGGAGGTGATGCTGGCGTTGGTCGACGACGCGATGGCTGCGCACGCGGGGTTCGAGCGATGACGATCAAGCTGGACGCGGTCTGCTTCGGCGAGATCCTGTGGGATCTGTTCGAGATCCCGCGCACGCGCGCTCGGGGCCACGCTCTCGCGAGCGACTCGAGCAGGCGGCCGGCGGTTCGCGCGCGTTCGGTTCGCTTCGAGAGGCAGCTCGGCGGGGCACCGGCGAACGTCGCGACGGGGCTCGCGCGGCTCGGCGTGCGCGCGGCGGTCGCGGGCGGCGTCGGCAAAGATTCGTTCGGCGAAGCGCTCGGGGTGCACCTCGACGGCGACGGCGTCGACACGCGCTTCGTCGATCGACTGCCAAACCGCACCGGCGTCACGTTCGTCACGCGCGACGCGCGCGGCGAGCCGCAGTTTCTCTTCTATCGCCACGATTCGGCCGACATGGCGACTACCGTCGCGCACGTCGATGCGTGGCTGTCGCGCGGCGCGGGCGACGCGACGTGGCTGCTCGTCGGGACGAGCACGCTCGTCGTGCCGGCGCTGGCGAAGGCGACGTGGCGGCTCCTCGATCGCGCCGCGGCAGCGGGCGCGTCGATCCACGTCGACCTGAACGTCCGCGCGCACCTCTGGCCGAGCCGCGCGAAGATGGCGTCCGCGATCGCAACGCTCGTCGGCCGCGCGCAGCTCGTGAAAGCCTCCGACGCCGATCTCGCCGCCGTCGCCGGCGCGCGGGGCGAAGCGTGGCTCGCGCGGCACGCACCGAAGGCGACGTGGCTCGTGACGTATGGCGCGAAGGGCGCGCGTGCGGTCGGAGTGCACGGCGACGTTCGTGCGCCGGCGAAGCGCGTGCGATGCGTCGACGCCACGGGAGCGGGCGATGCGTTCATCGCCGGGAGCCTCGCGGCGCTCGTCGCCGCTGGCGCGCGACCGGGCAACCTCGCGTGGCGCGATGCAGATGTCTGGACGCGCGCGCTTCGTGTCGGGCATATCCTCGGCGCAAAGGCCGTCGGTCGCGTCGGTGCGGTCGCCGGTCTCGTCGGGCTCGGCGGCGCGCGCCGCGAGCTCGAAGCGATCCGACGCGCGTCGAGGAAATCGCGATGAGCGCAGACCCGAGAATCAAGTGCGTCGCCGTCCGATCGCCGCGCGGTGCGCGCACGACCGAGATCGATTGGGGAGACGGCCACAAGGGCATCTACCCGCACGCCATCCTTCGCGGCTATTGCCCGTGCGCCGGATGCCAAGGCCACTCGGGGACGATCTCGTATTTGCCGCCGAGCGACATGCAGCAAGAGATCGACGACATCTCTCCGGTCGGCAACTACGCGCTCAGCCTGAAATGGTTCGACGGGCACGACAGCGGGATCTACTCGTTCAAATACTTGCGCGCGCTCTGCCAGTGCGACGCATGCCGTCCTGGCGAAGCGAAGGACGACCACGGCGCTTTGCCGCGGATGTGACGGCCGGATGTGATGGCGGGCGCGGACGACAATCCGAAGAGCGAAGCGGAGCAGGATCGCGGCAGCATGCTCGCGCGTGCGGGGATCGTCGGCGCGGGGACGCTCGTGTCGCGCGTCCTCGGTCTCGCGCGGGACGTCGTGCTCGCCGCTGTGTTCACGCGGGAAGAGACCGATGCGTTCTTCGTCGCGTTCACGATCCCGAACGCGCTCCGGCAGCTCCTCGGCGAAGGCGCCGTGTCGAGCGCGGTCGTGCCGCTGCTCGCGGGCAAGCTGTCGACGGAGGGAGACGACGCAGCGAAGCGCTTCTATGCACGGGCGCGCGGCGCTTCGCTCGTCGCGTTGGCGCTCGCGACGATCCTCGGCGTCGTCTTCGCGCGGCCGCTCGCCGAGCTCTTCGCGAGCGGCTACCACGATCGTCCCGCGGAGTTCGAGCGCACCGTCGAGCTCACGCGGCTCGTCTTTCCGTACATCTTCTTCATGGGGAGCGCCGCGCTCGGCATGGCGGCGCTCAACGTGAAACGAAAGTTCGCGGTCGCCGCGTTTGCGCCCGGGCTCCTCAACGTCGCGTTCCTCGTCGCGGCGTTCGCGCTTCCGCCGATCCTCGTCGCGCGCGGCGTCGACCGCGCCTACGCGCTCGCGTACGGCGCGCTCGCGGGCGGGCTCCTCCAGGTCGCGGCGCAGTGGCCCGCTCTCCGGAGCATCGGCTACGCCATGCGCCCCGTCTTCGCGTTTCGCGATCCCGACGTGCGGCAGATCTTCCGCCGCATCGCGCCGCTCACCTTCGGCATCGGCGTCTACTACATCGATCTGATCCTCTCGCGCCGCTTTCTCTCCGAGCTCGGTCCCGGCGCGCAGAGCTACTTCACGTGGGCCAGTCGCGTCTGCGATTTCCCGCAGGGCATCTTCGTGATGGCGCTGTCGACCGCGGCGCTCCCTGCGCTGTCCTCGCTCGCCGCGCGCGGCGATCGCGACGAGCTGTCGAAGACGTACGCGCAGGGGATGCGCCTCGCGATGTTCGTCGCGATCCCCGCGAGCGCCGGTCTCGTCGCTCTCGCCGGCCCGCTCACCGTCGCGCTCTTCCAGCGCGGCGAGTTCGACTCCATCGCCGCGCACGAGACATCGCGTGCGCTCATCTGGCAGGGCGCCGGCATCTGGACGATCGCGGCCGTGCGCCAGCTCGTTCCTGTGTTCTACGCGCTCGGCGACACGCGCACGCCCGTCATCGTGAGCGCGATCGATCTCATCGCCTTCATCGTCCTCGCCGTCACGCTCAAAGGCCCGATGGGCCACGTCGGCATCAGCATCGCCGTCAGCGGGTCGAGCGCGGTGCAGATGGTGCTGCTCTTCGTTGGACTGAGGCGACGTCTCGGCTCGATGCGTTGGGCGGAGATCGGCGCGTCGGTCGCTCGCACGCTCGTCGCGTCGGCGATCGCGGGCGTCGGTGGATGGGGCGCGGCTCGGCTCGTCACGCCGGCGGATCGCGCGAGCGTCACGAGCGTGGGCTCGATCGCGCGCTTGGTGCCGGGCGTGTTCGGCGGCGTCGTGTTCGTGGTGCTCTTCTTGTTCGCAGCGTGGGGAGCGCGCGCGTCCGAGCTCGATCTCCTCCTCGGCGGACTGCGGCGCCGGCTCGCGCGGCGAGGGCGTGCTAAGACGAACGGTTCATGAAATTGAGCGTCTCGGCGGGGGACAAGAACATCGTGCGTGTCTCCGATGCCGAGTTCACGGCAGGGGCGACGCGCGCCGAAGGGTTGCCCGCCCCCGCGCTCGCGGAGATCGCGTTCGCGGGACGATCGAACGTCGGCAAGTCGAGCTTGCTCAACGCGCTGATGCAGCGGAAGAGCCTCGCGCGCACCAGCGGCACGCCGGGCTGCACGCGCCAGATCAACGTCTTCCGCGTTCGCACCGCCGACGGCCTCGAAGTCGGCTTCGTCGATCTTCCCGGGTACGGTTACGCGAAGCGCGCGAAGAGCGAAAAGGTCACCTGGGGACCGATGCTCGAGGGGTATCTCCGCACGCGGGTCACGCTCCGCGCGGTCGTGCTGCTCGTCGACGTCCGCCGTGGCCTCGAAGACGACGATCGCCAGCTCATCGAGTTCATGCGCGCGCCGCGCGGCATCGACGAGCACAAGCCGGTCGAGATCATCGTCGTCGCGACCAAGCTCGACAAGCTCGCGCTCTCCGCACGAAAGCCCGCGCTCGACGCGCTGAAGCGCATCGGCGGCGTGAAGCCGCTGGGGTTCAGCTCGGTGACGGGCGAAGGGCGCGAGGAGCTTTGGCGCCGGATGCGCGACGCGGTGCTCTGAGCGTCCTTGCGATGCGCCGGCAACTGAGGTAATTCCGTCGCTGAGCTGGGGCGCATAACTCAGCGGTAGAGTGCGTCCTTCACACGGACGAAGTCGCAGGTTCAAATCCTGCTGCGCCCACCCAGTGTCACGAGATCGCCGGCGCCGACGACGAAGCGGAATCCGCCACGTCGGTTCGTAACGCGGGGATCGAAATCGTGAAGCACGCGCCGCCGTTCGGCGCGTCCTGGTACGACAGCGTCCCGCCTTCTTCGTCGATGATCGTCCGCGAAAGCCACAGCCCGAGCCCGGTGCCGCCCATCGCTTCGCGCGTCGTGAAGAACGGATCGAAGATTTTATCGCGGATGCTCGCGGGTACACCGGGGCCGGTGTCGACGACGTCGATGCACGCACGATCGCCATCGCGGTACGCGCGGACCTCGATCCGATTGCGGTCGACGTTGCCCGGAGCTATCGCCTGCGCCGCGTTGACGATCAAGTTGAGCACCACCTGCGCGACGCGCGCGCCGCGCACCTCGGCGATCACGTCGTCGCCGAGATCGCGCACGACGCGCGCGCGATCGCGCGTCTCGTGCGCCGCGATGCGCGCCGCGCTGTTAACCACCGAGCCGAGATCGGTCACCTGCCGCGCGCGATCGCGCGTGAAGCCGGTCAGGTCGCGCATGATCTGATTGATCTGGAGCATCGCGCCCACGGCCTCGTCGAGGATGTTTTCGGTGTCGGCGGTCGGCGTCTTTCCGGCGACGAGCTGATCTCTGAGGAGCTGGAGTGCGAGCGTGACGAAGCCGGCGGGGTTGTTCACCTCGTGCGCGACGCCGGCGGCGAGGCGGCCGATCGTCGCGAGGCGATCCGCGCTGACGAGTCGCGAACGGATCGCGCGCTCGTCGGTGAGATCGTGCGCGACGTGGATCGTCGCGATGCCGGCGTCGTTGGCGAGCGCAGGGAGCACCTCGATGCGCAGCGGCTTTCCCGACCGCGTTCCGGTCACCTCGCGAACCACGCGCGCCTGCGTCGCGATGGCGATCTCGTGAGGGCAGGGGCCGGTCTCTCGTCGGCACACGCCGAAGTGGTCGCGGCATCGTGCGCCGACGATGTCGCGCAGATCGCGCTCGAGGAGCGTGCACATCGCTTGGTTCGCGCGAACGATGCGCCCCTGGTGGTCGAGCAACGCGAAGCCGCTGCCAAGCCGCTCGATCGCCGCCTGCCACATCACCTCGGCGCGCGCCTCGTCGTGCCGCGCGCGCTCCTCGACGCTCACCGTTGCCGTCACGTCGGTGAGCACCGACACGATGAGCGCTTCGCCCTCGAATTCGAGCGGCCCCGCCGTCGGCACGACCCACAGGACGGTGCCGTCCTTGCGTCGGTGCGCGCGTCGATCGAGCGGCGCCGCGTCCCCTTCGTGCGCACGCTTCAGATCGCTCTCGATGCTGCGCGACGTCGCTTGAAGATCGTGGATGCGAAGCGTGAGGAGCTCTTCGAGCGGGTAGCCGTACTTCGCGATCGCGGCTTCGTTGGCCGCGACGAAGTCGCCGGCCGCGCGCACCACGATGACCGGCACGCGCGTCATCATGAAGAGCGCCCCGAGAGCCCGCGAAACGCGCTCCGCGCGGTCTAGTCTTTCCCCCACCGTCACGAGGACCATGCTACCGCGAAACGGAGCGGAGCGTCAGTGCGAGGCTGCGAAGGTCGCGAACGCGCGACGCATGCTGCACATGCGACCGTTACTTGATGGGGAAGAGCTGGCGCCGCTTCCAGGCGGGCAGTTGCCGGAGATCGGCCCAGACCTCGCGCGCGGAGGTGTACCTGTACTGCTCGCGACGTCGGAGCATCTTGGCGATCAGCATCGCGAACGGCGTCCCGATCGCCTCGGCGCGCTTGCGCGGATGACCCTCGGCGACCGCGCGGAGGAGCTGATCGTACTTCGTCTCGGGCGGGAGCGCCGGCGCGCCCGTGAGCATCCAATAGAGGAGCAGGCCGACTTGGTAGAGATCGCTCTGCTTGCTCGTGTAGCCGCTCGCGACGATCTCCGGCGCCATGATCGAGTGGTGCACCATGCTCGGGCGCACGGCCGCCGCACCGCGAAGCTCCGTGCTGATACCGAAGTCGCTGATTTTCACCGCCGGGCGGTCGGTGTGCGTGATGAGGACGTTGCCCGGATGCAAGTCGTCGTGGACGACGTCGTTGTCGTGGAGAAACTGCACCGCCGCGAGAAGCTGCCGCGCGAGCTCGATGACGAGCGCCTCTTCCATCGGCGTCCCGAGCATCTCGCCGAGCGCGTGATCGCAGCGCTCGAGCGCGAGATAGAAGAGGTACTCCTGCTCGAACGCGTCGTGGATGTAGACGACGTTCGGATGGCGCAGGCTCATCAGGCGCTGCACCTCTTTCGCCCACTCGGAGTGCACCTCCTCGTAGACGCGGTTCGCCGGGCGCATCATCTTCAGCGCGTAGACCTGATCGAACGGGCCGACGCACTCGTACACGGCGCCGAACTCACCCGACCCGAGGATCGAGCTCACTGTGTACGTGCCGCGCGACGATCGGAGCGTCGAGCCGACGGTCGGGAATTTCACCGCGAGGATCGGCCGCGTCGGCGGGGCGAAGCGCGTGCTCGACGGGACGCCCACGAGCGTCGTTTGGGCGGCCGGTGGCATCTGCGGTTGCGACGGCGGCGCAGGGGGCACTTGCGTCACCGCCGGAATGCCGAGCGTGGGCGTATTCGTGCGTCCTCGCGAGCGTTCGTCCACGGAAGCCACTCTAGCATCCGTCGCCCTGTATGCTCAGGACCTCGCATGACGAACGGCCGGAAGACCGCCGAGCACGCACGCCTCGAAGAGGCTCGGCTCGAAGGGAAGAAGTGGCGTCGGTGGGGGACTTACCTCAGCGAGCGGCAGTGGGGGACCGTGCGCGAGGACTACTCGCAGAACGGCGATGCGTGGGCGTACTTCCCGCACGAGCACGCGCGATCGCGCGCGTACCGATGGGGCGACGACGGCCTCCTCGGTCTCTGCGACAACCGCGGGCTCGTCAACGTCGCGGTCGCGATGTGGAACGGCAACGACCACATCTTGAAAGAGCGCCTCTTCGGCCTCAGCGGTCCGGAAGGCAACCACGGCGAGGACGTCAAAGAGCTCTACTGGTACCTCGACGCCACGCCGACGCACTCGTACTGCAAGGCGCTCTACAAGTACCCGCACGCTGCGTTTCCGTACGAGGAGCTCGTGCGGCGATCGCGCGCGGCAGGGCGCCTCGAGCCCGAGCCGGAGATCCTCGACGTGGGCGTGTTCGACGAGGACCGCTATTTCGACGTGCAGATCGAATACGCGAAGGACGACATCGAAGACGTCCTCGTGCGCGTCACCGTGACGAACCGCGGCCCCGAGGCGCACGCGATCACTCTCCTTCCGACGGTTTGGTTTCGCAATACGTGGAGCTGGGAGTCGCCGACGCCGCCGAAGCCCGAGCTCGTGGCGATGCCGCGCGCGCAAGGCGATTTGCTCGCCGCGGTGAGCGCGACGCAAGCGCACCTCGGTCGGTTCTGGCTCTACTTCGACGGACCGGACGACGTGCTCTTCACGGAGAACGAGACGAACGCCGCACGGCTCTTCGGATCGAAGAACGCGTCGCCGTACGTCAAGGACGCGTTCCATCGCGCGATCGTCGACGGAGAGAAGGGCGCGACGAACCCGGCGCTCCGCGGGACGAAGTGCGCCGCGACGCACCGTCTCGAGCTCGCGCCCGGCGAGTCGCGCACGATTCGGTTCCGGCACTCGAAGTGCGCGCTGGCGCGACCGTTCGCCGACTTCGACGATGTCTTCGCGACGCGCGCGCGCGAGGCCGACGAGTTCTACGCCGCGGTGATGCCCGAAGAGCTGGGCGAGGACGAGCGCCGCGTGTATCGCCAAGCGATGGCCGGGCTCCTGTGGTCGAAGCAGTACTACTCGCTCGACGTCGACCGGTGGCTGCGTGGCGATCCGTCGCAGCCCGCGCCGCCACCCGAGCGCAAGCGAGGACGCAACTCGGAATGGGGGCACCTCTTCAACAGCGAGGTGCTCTCGATGCCGGACAAGTGGGAGTACCCCTGGTACGCCGCGTGGGATCTCGCGTTCCACTGCATCCCGATCGCGCTCGTCGATCCCGAGCTCGCGAAGGCGCAGCTCCAGCTCTTGTTGCGTGAATGGTACATGCATCCGAACGGCCAGCTCCCCGCATACGAGTGGGCGTTCGGCGACGTGAACCCGCCCGTGCATGCGTGGGCCGCGTGGCGCGTCTACCAGATCGAGCGGAGCATGACGGGGCGCGCCGACCGCGCGTTCCTCGAGAGCGTCTTTCACAAGCTGATGCTCAACTTCACCTGGTGGGTGAACCGCAAAGACGCCGCCGGGAAGAACGTCTTCCAAGGCGGCTTCCTCGGCCTCGACAACATCGGCGTCTTCGATCGCTCGAACGCGCTGCCCGCCGGCGGCATCCTCGAGCAGGCCGACGCGACGAGCTGGATGGCGATGTACTGCCTCAACTTGCTGACGATCGCGCTCGAGCTCGCGCGCGAGAACCCGAGCTACCAAGACGTCGCCAACAAATTCTTCGAGCACTTCCTCTACATCGCGCATGCGATGAACGACGTCGCGGGCGAAGGAATTCGCTTGTGGGACGACGACGACGGGTTCTTCTACGACGTGATGCGCCTCCCGAACGGGACGAGCGTGCCGATGAAGGTGCGGTCGATGGTGGGGCTCATTCCGCTGTTTGCGGTGGAGACGCTGCCGCCCGGTCTCTCGGAGCGCTTTCCGGATTTCGTGAAGCGGATGCGTTGGTTCACCGCGAACCGACCGGAGCTCGCCGAGTACGTCTCGTCGTTCGACGTGAAGGGCGCGGGGCAGCGAAGGCTCTTGTCGATCCTCGAGCGCGATCGCCTCGTGCGCGTCTTGCGCCGTGTGCTCGACGAACGAGAGTTCCTCTCGCCGTATGGCGTGCGTGCGC
>JAYVXB010000602.1:0-4113 GCA_043785585.1 Deltaproteobacteria bacterium
CCTCTGTCGGCGCGAAAGCGCGCCAACCAATCCAGCGCTCGTCACGTCGCTGGACTCGCGTGGCTCGTCCACCGACGGCGCGACTCCCGCTGGGGACGCGTCGGGCGCTACTTCTTCGCGGGCTTGCTCGGCACCGGGGCGTCGCTCTTGAAGAACTCCATCTTGCGGAGCTTGCCGCATGGGACGCACTTGAAGAGGCGGGGAATCGCCTTGCCCTTCGCCTTGTACCGGATACCGCCGGCTTCCCACACCGAGATCTCATGACCCTCGGGGCACCGCATCATCCACAAGCGCGACTCTGCTTCCATCGCCTCGGCAAGCTTGTGTGGCATCACCGCCTTGAGCGCCTTCTGTACCAAGCCCATGTGATCACCTCTTCTGCCGACGATCATGGCAACGTTTCCTGGACCCCGGTTCTAAATTCGTTCTCCTTGCCGCTATCAGCGTCGAGCACGTGCGTCACCGACGCGTCTGCGTACGACGGCATTGTCCTGGGTGGGGCCGCGGCTCGAGAAGAACGAGCGACCACCGCGTCGCTCGTCGCGTGACCGGGTTTGATCGCGCCTGTCCGACAAAAAAAGAAAGCCGCCACGGCGCTCGGCCATGGCGGCTCCTCCCCCTCGCGATGCGCGGCCGCTCTCGCGACGGCGCGTTTCGCTCAGTGCGAGACGGTGGCGGGCGGCGTGGTCGCCGTCGCTGCCGTCGATGCTCCCGCGGCGTTCGCCGTGGGCTTGCTGGTGGCCGACGCACCGCTCTTCGCGGTACGACGAGCGCGCCGCGCGACGTGCGCGTGCATCTGCTCGTACGCCTGCACGAGGTGCTTTCCCTCGGGCGTGCGGACGAGACGAGAGAGCACGCCGTACACGACGTTGGCGTGCTCCGCGATCGCCTGGCGGCGCTCCAGGACGTCGTCCTTCAAGCGCTGCGCAAACGCGCGCGTCGTGTCGATGACCGCTTTGGCGTCGCTCGCATAGGCGAGGACGGCGCGCGCTTCTTCGACGTCGAACCCCACGCCCAAGATGTTCCCACCGTTCTCGGCGGCGAGGTTCGCCATCGATTGGATGAGCACGTCCGAGACGTGATGCGAGCTCGCGTAGACCGCCTTGCGCTCGGCCTTGTTGAGGCCAGGCGCTTGGAGGAGCTTCGAGAGCTCTTTCACCAGCGCCGCCGCCTTGCTCGTATCGAGCTGGGCGACGGTTTCACTCTTCGACTTCTTCGATTTCTTCATGACTAGATTTCTCCTTTCCGATCGTCGCGAGACACCCGCGCGTCGATCCGCGCGCGGTCAGGAGCGGCGATCCCCGGAGCATCCGGGGTGTTTCGTCGTCCCTCGCCTCGAGACCTACGGGGCGGGCGGCTGCAGTCGGACGGCAGTGGACCTGCAACGGATCTGCAACTTCGCGGCGCGTGGCGGCACGGAAAAACAAGGGCAACGGTGGGTGATCTGCAACGTTGCTGCAGCCGCGGCGCGCGCGGTTGCAACCGCGCGGTGTGCGGCTCGAACCGCGGAGCGCGCGGTCGCGAACGTGGCGCACGCGGCTCGAGCCGCGGAGCGCGCGGTGTCGATCTCGCGACGCGCCTTCTCCAACCGCGCGGGCCGCGCTAGAAGCGGCGCACGGGAGGCGAGGCGGCGCGTGCGTGTTCTTTTGAACGGAGAGCTGCTTCGCGCGCGGCGACTTGCCAAGCGCATGACGGTCGAGAAGCTCGCGGGGAGAGCGGGTGTGTCGGCGCGGACCGTTTACACGCTGGAGAAGAGCGCGCGTGCGCGTTCGAGCGTCGTCACCGCAGAGTCACTCGAGGGGGCGCTCGAAATGGAGAACGGCGCGCTGCTCGTGCACGACGCCGCCGACGAGGCCTCCGTCGACGCGATCCCACCGCCGCGCGTGAAGCGCGCCCCCTCGCGGCTCGACGCGCTCGCCGCACGCGAGCCGCCGGCTCCCCCGAGCGACACGACGCCTCCGATGACCGCGCGCGCCATGAAGCGGCTGCTGACGGCGTTCGCGATCTACGAAGGCGAACGCTACGTCGTCGACGGCCGCCTCGACGAGCACCGCGCGCTCACGAAGGTCGAGGCGCGGCTGCTCGGCACGAAGGTCGGCGTCGGCGGGCGGTTCCACGTCATGCGCGTCGTCGTCGGCACAGAGGAGCTCGGCATCACGGTTCACACGATGCGCGCCGCCGAGACGCGCGCGCTGCTCGCGAAGAAGGGCAAGCCGGTGCGCCTCGAGGTCCGCGTGGTCGTCGCGCCGGACGACGAGGTCGACGGCTTCGTGTTCTTCCTGTCGCCGACGCTCACGCCCTGGGCGCTCGTCGTGGAAGCGATGCTGCTTCGAGCCGAGTGAGCCGTCTCAGAATCGAAATCCCACGAGCAAGCGCAGCCCCGCGCGGCCGACGGCGGTGTCGCTCACGATGCGTTGCTCGCCGCTCGGCGTGCTGGTCGTCATTCCACCGATGCCGTGCACGTCGAAGAAGACGACGCCCTCGACGAACGCTTTGCCGAGCTCGAGCTGCCCGCCCGCTTCGAGCATCGCCAAGACTCCGACGCCGCTTCCGCTCGTCGACTTCAGCGTTCCGTTCGACTGCCCGAGCGTCGCCGCCAAGAACGTCGCCTCGACGCCGAGCGCCACCGAGCCGATGAGGCGGAGCTGTCCGGTCGAGTGCACGCGCAGCTCGGGCGCGAGGACGAAGTTCACGATGCCGGTGTGCGCGAGCACGCTGCTCGTCGCGGGGCTCGCAGGGCTCGCGTAGCTCTCCGCGCTGAGCACGCCGAGCTCGGCGAGGCCGCCGACGTCCCAGTACTTGTCGACGTAGCGGCCGCCACGCACGATGAGCGCGGCGCCGTTGAACGTCCGCTTCGTTTCGTTCGTTTCGTCCAGCGCTTTGGTCAGTCGGAGTTGCTCGGTCTGCAGCGAGAGCCCGACGAGACCGTACGAGCGGCGCTTCTTCGCGTCGTTGTTCGGCGGCTGCCGCGGAGCCGTGTCGTAGCGCGTCGGCGGCGGCGCGATCGGAGGTGGCTCGGTCGCCATCGGCGTCGCAGCGGGCGGATCGCTCGTGAGCATCGGCATCAGCACGAGGACGATCGCGACGTCGTGCTGCCCTTGCGCGACGGTCACGGATTTCGCCGCGTCCGCGAAGCCCTCGGCGTGCACGCGGAAGCGGTGCTCACCCGGATCGAGCCGAAGCGGCTCGCCCATCTTCGCCGACGGTACGAGCGCGCCATCGACGATGAGCGCGGGTCGCGCCTCGGGCGAGCTCGCCGCGCGCTGCACCTCGATCGTGATCTTCACCGTCGCGACGAGATCGTTCATCTCGGCGATCGCTTTGGTGGCGAGATCGCGCACGCCCGGTTTGATCGCGTCGCCGCCCTCGTCGAGCATCTCGCGCAGCGTGTCGACCGCCTCGACGTAGCGCCCGACCGCGCGGAGGCAGAGCGCGATGTTCTGCTTGATGATGGGCGACGGCTTGTCGCGGTACGCCGCGCGAAATTCGTCGAGCGCACGCGCGAAGTCGGGCGGCTTCGCGTCGTAGTGGCGGACGCCCGCGTCGAAGTGCGCGCGCATGCTCAGCGTCGCGGCGTCGGCCGGGGGCGCGGCGAGCGCCGCGAGTGGTGTGGAGAGCGCGAGGGCGAGCGCGAAGGGGATCGCGGCGGCGAGCGGCTTCACGGTGGGGGCTCGCGGTGGATGTCGAGGACGCCGGGCTTGGGAGGAAGAGGGGGCGGGGGCGCCGGTGGGGCGGAGGATTTCGGCGAGGGCGTGCGCGTGGGCGAGGGCGTGGGCGTGGGCGTGGTCGAGGTCGAGGTCGAGGTCGAGGTCGAGGTCGAGGTCGAGGTCGCTGCGGCTTCCGGCGTTCGCGTCGCGCGCACGATCCCGAGCGTCAACGCCACGCCGACGATCGTCGCGAGGACCGCGGTCGCGATCAGCGGCAGACGCGAGCGCGTACCGGGCGCCTCGTACACTTCGTCGTCGATCGGCGCCGCCGCGTTCGATCTCGACGTCCACGAGACGTCCGTCGGGTGCGCGGGCGTCGGCGGCGCGGCGACGGTGCGCGGAGGGAACACGCCCGACACATCGGGCGCGCGCGGTGACGATGGCGACGGCGCGATCCCGGCCGGCG
>JAYVXB010000603.1:0-12925 GCA_043785585.1 Deltaproteobacteria bacterium
ATCGAGGAGACGGGCGAACGCGCGACGATGCCCTACGGAGCTGGCACGATCCAGCTCGTCCGCGAGCATGGTCTCTGGAAGATTGAGGATTTCGACTAGTCGGCGTGCTCGTAGCACGCCGACATTCGCGCGTTCAACGCATCATAGACTCACCGACCCGGCTGATACGTCTAACAGTCAACGGCAGTAAAACCCCAGCTGGAGGTTTCAAGTCATGCGTTGCGGTAGGTTCGTCTCGGTCCTCGCCTCTTCGTTGATCGCCATCGTTGCGCTCGGCACCACGGGCTGCCAGTTCGAGGCGCACGTGGGCAGCGGACCGGTCGGAGCGACCAACTGGCAAGGCGGTTCGACGGGTGGTGGCGCACCCGCGCCCGCGCCGTTGCCGAACGTGCCGCCGCCGCAACCGCAACCCCAGCCGCAACCGCCGACCGTTCAACCCGGTCCGCGTCGCATCGCGCACATTCCCAAACCGACCCCGACCGGCGGGACGACGACCTTCCCGGTCCCGATCGCGCGCAACACCGGCCTCTTCGGCGGCGGCAACGAGCACTCTGCGCTTCGCGGCCTCGTGTACTTCATCCCCGAGTCGACGATGTCGTTCCCCGACGTGTCGAACATGAAGCCGTAGGCGCTCGTCTACACCGATACGCTGAACGTCGAGGCGCGCGATTACCAAGAGGGCGTCGCCGGCACGAACCGCTTCGAGTTCTACGCGATTCAATTCGACGGCAAGTTCACCGTCGCGAACGCTGGAAAGTACACGTTCGTCCTCACGTCGAGCGACGGGTCCAAGCTCTACATCGACGACAAGCTCGTCGTCGACAACGACCAGCGCCACACGCCGCTCCGCAAGTTCGGCGACATCGATCTCGCGGCGGGGCCGCACACGATCCGCGTCGACTACTTCAAGGCGTACCGATGGGTCATCCAGCTCCAGCTCACGGTCATTCCCGCGGGCGGGACGGAGCGGCTCTGGACCGCGACGATGTGACGATACGGGGCGACGCGCGCGGACGTTGAGTCTGCGTGCGGCGTCTCTCGATTCTCGCGATCCCGACGAGCGGCGGGATCGTCCTCGTCGATCCGCGCGACGTGACGCACGCGGTGTCCGACGGGCAGCTCGTGACGGTGCACACGCGGCAAGGCGCGGCGCTGCTGACGGCGTGCTCGCTCCGCACATTGCATGCGCGGCTCCGCGCGCGCGTCGATCGCGTGCATCGGCGCGCGCTCTTGTGTCTGCGCCACGTGGCGCGGCTCGTTCCGCTCGCGACGGGCGGCTACACGGCGTGGACGACGACGGGCGCGAGGGTCGAGGTATCGCGGCTGGCGGCGCGCGCGTTGAGAAAGCGGCTCGGGCTCGGCGCGTCGAGCGCGTGAGCCGACTCGACGCGGCGCACGGTCCATAGGACGAGCGCGCGCATCTCGGCGGCGATGTCGCGACGCGCGATGCCGAGGACGCGTAGCGTCTCGGCGTGATCGAAGATCACGACCACCGCCGCGATCGCCCCGCCCGCCGCGCACGCGCCACGAAACGCCGCGCGCGCGCCGTCGCTCCGCACTTGCGTCCGGAAAAAATCGCAATGAAGCGCGAGGTGCCCCGCCTCGTCGTCGCAGATCGATTCGAGCGCGCTGCGCAGCGTGCCGCGCGGCAAGCGCGCCGCGATCGCGCCGTAGAACGCGACGCCGATGACCTCGGCGATCAAGAGCACGACGAGCTTCTCGCGCACGCCTGCGATGCGACGCACGCGACGAAACGCGCGCTCCGTCCAGCTCTTCTCGAGGAGCGAGCCGCCCATCGCGCGCACGAGCTCCGCGAGGATGCGCGCGTGGCGTCCCTCTTCGCGGATGAAGAGTCCGAGCGCGATCCG
Source organism: Deltaproteobacteria bacterium (assembly GCA_043785585.1). Taxonomy (GTDB): domain Bacteria; phylum Myxococcota_A; class Polyangia; order Polyangiales; family Polyangiaceae; genus JBBQXV01. The sequence continues at coordinate 1,869 of JAYVXB010000603.1, forward strand.
GTAGTCGTCGTCGATGCCGTCGAGCGTCACGCGATGGATCTCGTTCGCGATCCGCCCCTCCCCTGTCTCGCCGATCTGAAACCGCGCGAGCGATCGCAAGAGCGGCGCGCGCCAAGCCTCCGGCAACCCGCGCGAAGGATCCCCCACGTGCGGCATCGCACGCGTCGCGTTCGCCTCGAAGTGTCGTCGCCAATCGTTCCATCCCATGGTGCGCTCCTTCCGAAAAAGGAACGGCGCCGCGCGACAACGCTTCGCGAACGATTCACCTGAGCGGTCGCGATCGCGGAGCGAGCGGCGCGGCGATGGCGACGAATGGAAAGACGAAGCCCCGGCGACCGCGTGAGCGGGCCGGGGCCTGGTTCAGCGGAAGCGCTTACTGGCGCGTGAACGTCGGGTCGAGCCCCATGCCGGCCGCGTTGCCGACGAGGTGCGCCTGATCCGTGCGGTTGTTGTCCCAAGCCGCGTTCGCGCCTGGGATGTACTTCGTGACCTGAAGCGACATTTCGGCCGACGTGAGATCGCCGCCGAGGTCGCCAATCTTCACGCCACCGGGGAGGTGCGGAAGCCCACGCGGGGCGACCTTGCCGCCGACCACGTAGATGATCCAGACCGCCGTCGTCGTCATGCCCGCCTTGTTGCTGACGAAGACCTGTCCGACGTCGTAGCCGGTCGACTTCATCTCGAACTTCGCGTCGTCGAGGCTGGTGCCCGTGACGGCGAGGGTGTCGATCTGACCGACCGTGACGCTCGCGTTCATGCCGAGGTCGTGGGAGTAGACGAGCGCCGCGAGATCCGTCGGCGTCGCCGTCTTCATCGGGGCGATCGTGCTGACCTCGGTCCCGGCGATGTCCGGCTTCATTGCGCCGGCGAACGTCTGGAGCGTCATCGTGGTGACGCCGTTGGCGGGCGGGCTGGTCTTCGCGATACCGACGAACATCGCCGCGCCGGCTTCCGCCGACGTGATCTGCTCGACGATGCCGCTGCCGATGTGCATGTCGGCAACCGGGCTGCCGATGCCCTTGAGGAGGGAGGCGGTCAAGATGCCGGCCGTCGGCCAGTTGATCGTGACCGTCGAGTTCGTGGCCGCGACACCCGCGCTCATGTCGATGTCGATCATCATCGCGCCCGTGGCGCGCGCCTTCGCACCGGTGCCGGAGTTGGCGAGGACGCCCCTGACCGCCGTGCCGACCGTCTCCGGTGCCACGGGCGGCTGGACTTCGATCGCCGCGACGGGGATCGGAACCGTGACGCCGTTGATCGTCTCGAACTTCGTCGTGTAGGTCGTGGCGCCGGCCTTGGTGACGACCGTCTGCCAGTCGAACGCGTCGATCTGGAGCGTGTTGGTCGCCGTCGCGCCGGTGATCGCGCCCGTGACCGCGAACTCCTTGAACGACGGCATCGCGCCAATCTGCGCGAGGATGACGTTGCCCGGAACGGAGTCGGTCACGCCGAGGATCGAGACGGCGTAGTAGCCGGCGATCGCTGCGGTGACATCGAACGGACCCTTCGCCGGATCGACCTTGAACTTCGCGACGCCCATCGCGTCGGTCTTCGCCTCGAGGAAGCCCGCGGGGGACTCGGCGCGAACGAAGACGTTCGCGAGCGGCGTGTTCATCGGGGACGCGGTCTCGACGATCGTGATCGAGATTTCTTTGGGGCCGGCGATGCCGCCGCCCATCGAGCCGTCGGGCCCGCCGCCGTCGCTGCCCGTGACGCCACCGTCGCCCGCGGGCGTCGCCGGAGTGCTGCTGCTCGAGCAACCAACCGCAACCGAAGAAACGACCACCGCCGCGAAGGCGCACAAGAAAGGCAGAGATGTTCTAATGCTCATTGGAGTCCCCTTCAGATTTCTATTTTTGCGACGCGAAGCGCCACTCGCGCCGCGCTAGACGCCGCGAAACCTAGCGCTTCACCAGCGAGTTGCAAAGCAGATCGGTTCCACCGACTCCATCTTCTGCTGGCCACTTTTCGTACACCCGCGACGTGACGCTCGGAGTCATCGTTCGCCTCGCGCGTCGCCGGCGCTGGGAAATCCGCGCTTCGCGCACTCAACGCGCGGTGACGCGCGGCTTCGTGATCTCCGGGGCGCGCACGTACGTCGGCTCGAGCGCGTCAACGTCGACGGGGGCGCGACGCGCGGCGAGCTGCGCGATCGAGAGGGCGCGTGGAAGATCGTTCGGCGCGGCGCTGAGGATGGTGCACACGAACGGGAGCGCGCCGACATCGACGAGCGTCGCCGCTTCGCCCGCGATGACGAGCTCCGTCACCGCGAGCGCGGCAAGCGTCCGCGTCACTGCGTCGAGCTTCACGTTCGTCGGCGCGAGGATCACCTCGCCCGCACGCACGACTTGCACGAAGAGCTCCCCCTTCATCGCCGACACGACCGCAGCGACCGCGCGCGCGTCGTCCTCGAGCCCGAACGCGACCGCGTCGAGCGACGTCACGCCCACCACCTCCGCGCCCGTCGCGATCGCGATCCCCTTCACGGTCGCGACGCCGATCCGCACGCCGGTGAACGAGCCGGGGCCCACGCCGACGCCCCATCGCGCGACGTCCTTCGGTCGCCATCCCGCGCGCTTGAACAGCGCGTCGACCATCGGCATGAGCGACTCGCCGTGCGCGTTCGACACGCGACGCGCGTCTTCTGCGACGACGCGGCCGTCCTCGACGAGCGCGACGGAGCCGAGCGGAGTCGACGTGTCGACGGCAGCGATCCTCATGGCGCTACAGCTGCGCGAAGCGCCCGCTGCGGAACGCCGCCTCGAGAAGCTGATCGACGCGTTGCACGAGCTCGGCCGCGCGCGGATCCTGCGACGACGCGAGCGCCGCCTTGATCTCGTTGAGCGCCTTGAGCTGGCTGAAGAGCTGCACGTCGGTGAGCCCGCCACCGCCCGTCAGCACTTGGCGCACGCGATCGATCTCGCCCGCGAGCGCGTCGATCCCGATGCCCGCTGCGCCGACGCGCCGCGCGTTCGGGTGCTCGCGGTAGTGCGATTCGAGCACCGGCGTGACGATCGCGTCGAGGATCGCGGCTTGGTCTTCGTTGTTCCATACGTGCTTCAGGACGAAGAAATCGCTCGCGTCGGGCTGCGCACGCCCGTCGAGATACGCGCTCGCGGCGAAGAGCTTCAGCATCTTGACGACACGGCGATCCGAGATGGAGACGCCCTCGGCGCGAATCTGAAAGACGAGTCCCTTGTATTGCGAGAAGAACTCCTCGCTGAAGCGCATGCGCTGCGCGAACGCGCGATGGAGCTCGGCGAGCTCGCGCGCGTGGACGATCGGCACGATCGGCGCGTCCATGAGCTGCATCACCTCGTGCTGCAGCCCCTTCTGGAGGAGATCCTGGAAGTGGTAGGCGTCGAGGTTGTCGCTTCGGATGCGCAGGATGAAGCGATCGTAGATCGCGGTCAGACCTTCGTCGCTCGGCACCTCGTTCGACGCGCCGAACGCGCTCAAGAGCGGGCACTTCAAGACTTGGCCGCCGCTGGTGTACCGGCGCTCGTTCAAGAGCGTGAGGAGCGAGTTGAGGATGGCCGAGTTGCTCTTGAAGACCTCGTCGAGGAAGACGATCTCCGCCGTCGGGAGCATGCCCTCCATGCGACGCACGTAGCGTCCTTCGCGAAACGCGGCGATGTCGACGGGGCCGAAGATCTCGTTCGGCTCGGTGAAGCGCGTGAGCAGGTACTCGAAGTAATTCGCCTGCATCATCCGAGCGAACGTGCGGAGGAGCGCCGACTTCGCGGTGCCCGGAGGGCCGATGAGGACCGCGTGCTCGCCGGCGAGGACGGCAATCAAGAGGAGGCGGATGACCTCGTCTTTGCCGAGGAAGCGCTCTTCGAGCGAATGCGCGAGCGCGGCGAGTCGTGTCGGAAGATTGTCCTGCGTCTGCGGAGCGGCGGCCATCGTCGAGCGCTCGAAGCTATCAGACGTCGACGACCGGCGTCCGCGGGAACTCCGCGTCGCCGCGCACCTCGGCCTCGATCGCGCTCATCGCCGCGAGCACGCCCGCGTCGTCCCACGCGCGCCCCACGACCTGCACGCCGACGGGAAGCCCCGCGCTCGCCGCGTCCACCTTCGTCGCGTGGCGCTCGATCGCGTCGCGTCGACCGCCCGAGTGCGCGCGCTCGGTCTCGCCGCCGCGAACGCGCGTGACCGGGACGACGCCGGCGGGGAGCTGCGTCGCGTTGAAGATCATCGAGTAGCTCGAGGCGTGCGTGAAGTTCTTCGACATGCCGTGCGGCAGCGCGGGCGTCGCGTACGGCGGGCACAAGAGGAGCGTGACGTTTGCCTTCTCCATCGCGTCGAGGAGCGTGAAGCGGTACGCGCGGAGCTTGTCGGTGATGCGCCACAGCTCGGCGACCGTCTTCTCGCCGATCGCCGCGAGCATCCGGGACGCGCGCTTCTCGCCGACGAGCGAAGCGACACCCGCGAGCGCACGACGCACGCCGTCCGGCATCGTCGCCATGCGACGCAACGGCCCGAGCACCGGATCGATCTCTCCACCAGAGAACGACGCGAGGAGCGTCTTCGCGCCGTCGGAGCTCATCGCCGCGAGGTACGTGTCGAGCAGATCCGGCACCGCCGGAGGCGTGAACGGCACCATCTCGCATCCACGCGCACGCAGCGCGTCCCTCGCGCGATCGACCGCACGCGCCACCGCGGGCGACGACGCGAGGACGCCGTCGTCCGTGTAGAACCCGACGCGACGCCCCTTCAGCTTCTCCACCGCGACGTCCTCCCACGGGAGCGGCGGCACGCGCGGATCGAGCTCCGCAAGGCGACGCGGATCGAGCGCGCCCATGAAGAGCGACAAGTCCGCGACGGTGCGCGCCATCGGTCCGCCCTGGCTGCGAATCGCTTCTTGCCCCGCGAGCACCGTGCGCTGCCCGCGCGCCGGAAGTCGATCGAGCGTCGGCTTGAGCCCCGCGATCCCGCTGAAGTGGCACGGCGTGCGAATGCTCCCGCCGATGTCCGTCCCGATCCCGAGCGGCGACATCCCCGCCGCGATCGCCGCCGCCTCACCGCCCGACGATCCGCCCGGCGTGTGCGCGAGCGAGAACGGATTCGCGGTCTGACCGAAGAGCGGGTTTCTCGCTTCGACGTAGAGCATCGTCTGCGACAAGTTCGTTCGACCGAGGACGATCGCGCCGGCTTCGCGGAGCGCGCGCACGAGCGCGGCGTCGGCATGGACGACGCGATCGCGCCACGACGACAGACCGAGCGTCGTCGCTTGCCCCGCGATGTCGAAGCACTCTTTGACCGAGATCGGCAGGCCATGGAGCGGCCCACGCGACTCACCGCGCTTTCGTTCGTCGTCCGCGCGCGCGGCTTCTTCGAGCGCGCGATCGTGGAACACCGCCGTGAACGCGCGAATCTTTCCGTCCGCGGCGTCGATGCGATCCAAGTGGGCGCGCACGACGTCGACGGACGACGCCTCGCGTTTTGCGAGGAGACCGGAGAGCGTGGATGCGGAGAGCTGCCAGAGCTTGGTCTCCATCACTTGACGACGTCGCCGTAAGCGTCACGCACTTCGATCGCGCCGAGGCCGAGGCCCTTGAGCCGCTCTTCGATCTTCGCGCGATCGCCGACGACGATGATGCGCAGCTGGTCCGGATGAAGGAGCGCGATCGCGACCTTCTTCACGTCGGCCGCGGTGATCGCGTCGATGCGCTTTTGGCGCGTGGCGTACTCGTCGAGCGGCAGGCCGTAGATCGCGATCTCCGCGAGCGCGCCCGCGACCGCGCCGACCGTCTCGAATCGTCCGGGCATGCCGAGGCGCATGTACTCCTTCGCGTCCGCGAGCTCCTCGTCCGACACGACCGTCGTGCGAATGCGATCGATCTCCTTCAGCACCTCGGAGATGGCGTCTACGGTCTTGTCCGCGAAGATCGCGCCGCCCGCCGAGAACGGCCCCGCGCCGTGCCGCATGTTGAACGACGAGTGCGCGCCGTACGTGTACGCGTGCGCCTCGCGGAGGTTCAGGTTGATGCGGCTCGAGAACATGCCGCCGAGCACCGCGTTCATCACCATCAGCGCGTCGCGATCGGGCGTCGACATCGGAACGCCGACGTCGGCGATCAGCACCTGACTCTGCGGCGCGCCGGGCCGATCGACGACTGTGATCCGCGTCGCGCCCTTCCTCAGTGCAGCGGGCTTCGGGACCGCGGCCTTCTCCGCAGCGCCGCCCTTCCACGCGCCGAACGCCGCTTCGAGCTTCGTCTGCAGATCGTCGCGCGTTACGTCGCCGGCCGCGACGATCGTCGTGGCCGCGGGGGTGAACTCGCGCTTGTACGCGGCGACCAGATCGGCGCGCGTGATCTTCTTGACGTCGTCGATGCGCCCCGAGAGCGGGTGACCGTACGGATGCGCGCGGCCGAACAGCGTCGCCGCGAGCGTGTTCCACGCCATCGAGCCGGGGCTGTTCTTCTCCTGCTGCAGCGACGTGAGGCGGCGCGTGCGAAGGCGTTCGAGCTCCGCTTCGGGGAACGTCGGATGAAGCACGACGTCGCTCATCAGCTCGAGCGCGCGATCGAGCTGCGCGGGCATCACCTTGATCGACGCGCCGCCCGAGTCCCAATCGACCCACGCGCCGTGGTCCGCGCCGATCGCGTCGAAGTCGTCCGAGAGCTGAAGTGCCGTTCGCTTGTCGGTCCCCTGCTCCATCATCGAGCCGGCGAGCGACATCACGCCCGGCTTCACACCGGCGAGATCGCCCGCGCCGACGCGCACCACGAGGCGCACGCTGACGATCGGCAGCTCGTGGCGCTCGACGAAGAGGACCTTCACGCCGTTCTTCAGCGTGAACGATTCGATCTTCGGCGCGACGAACGCGACCGGTGGTCCGGCGGGCGGCGCTTGATCGCGAAACGCAGCGTCGGGGGTCGGGACGGCGGGCGTCGCCGAGGTGACGGCGGGTGGCCACGGGATAGGCGCGGGCGGCGTGGGCGGGGGCGGCAAGGGCGCGGTGGCCGCGCAACCGGCGACGAGAACGACGACGAGACTTCCGACGAGACGCTTCACGGCTTCACCGCCTTCGACTTCAGCTCGCCGCAGATCGGCGCCCCCTTTTGTGGAGTGACCACCGTGACGACGCGCGCGTCCGGCAAGTACTTCTTCGCCGCGTCGCGCACTTGGTCCGCGGTCGCCTGTTCGTAGCGCGCGAGATCCTTTTGCAAGAACCCCGGATCGCCCACGCCCTGGTTGTACTGCTGCAAGGTATCCGCGCGTGAGCCGCCGCTCTCGAGCCCGAAGACGAAGCCCGTGACGTACCCGGTGCGCGCGCGCGCGAGCTCGTCGGCGGGGATGCTGCCGGCGCGGAGCTTCGCGAGCTCGTCGTCGATCGCCTTGAGGAGCTCGTCGGTCGTGTGCCCAGGCGCCGCGGTGGCGACGATCTCGAACACCGACGCGAGCTGCGACGACGCTTGGTACGCGCGCACGTCCTGCGCGATCCTGTCGTCGTAGACCATCCTCTTGTAGAGGCGGCTCGTCTTTCCGGACGAGAGCACGCTCGCCAACAGATCGAGATCCGCGTCGGCTTGTGTCAGCGACGCGGGCGTCGGCCACGACACGAAGACGCGCGGCAGCTCGACCCCCGCGACCATCTCGATCCGCGTCTCGCTCGCGAGCTTGGGCTCGGGCGCCGGCGCGCGCGCAGGCAACACGCCGCTCGGAATCGGCCCGAAGTATTTCTCGACGAGCTGCTTCGTCTTGTCTTTGTCGAAGTCGCCCGCGACGACGAGCGTCGCATTGTTCGGCACGTACCAAGTCCGAAAGAACGCGCGCACGTCGTCGAGCGACGCCGCATCGAGATCCTTGGGCGTGCCGATGGTGAGCAGGTGGTACGGGTGCTTCTCGGGGAAGATCGCCGCGCGAATGAACTGCAGCGCCATCCCGTACGGCGCGTTCTCGTAGTTCTGCCGCCGCTCGTTCTTCACGACCTCGCGCTGGCTGTCGAAGGTGTGCTGATCGGCGTGATCGAGCAAGAACCCCATGCGATCGCTCTCGAGCCAGAGCGCGAGCTCGAGGCGATTGGCAGGCACGGTCTCGAAGTAGTTCGTGCGATCGAGGTTGGTCGTCCCGTTGATGTTCGTCGCGCCCGCGCGCTCGAGGTAGCGAAAATACGTGTCCTCGGGGACGTGCTTCGATCCCTGGAACATCACGTGCTCGAAGAGGTGCGCGAAGCCGTTCTTGCCGGCGGGCTCGTCTTTCGATCCGACGTGGTACCAGAGGTTCACCGTCACGATCGGCGTGCGCTTGTCCTCGTGGAGGATGACCTCGAGGCCGTTCGCGAGCTTGTACTTCTCGAACGCGAGCACGACCTTGGAGGTGTCGTTGGGCGCGGCGGAGCTGGAGTGGGACGTCGCGAGCGGGATCGCGCCAAGCGCGAGCGCGAGCGCGGCGATGCGGGGGAGCTTCATTGGGCGGCAGCTTACCTCCATGCGACAAACCGAGAAGCTGTGCGAAGCTTGGGCGTCTTGCGCCGCCTTCTCGCCGCCGTTCCGCTCCTCTTCGGCGCTTCGCTCGCCTTGGCGCCCGCGGGGTGCCGAACGGCGACGCAGATCACCGTCGACGTGACGACCGACATCGATTGCAGCCTCGTGTCGGGCACCGACATCACCGTCGGTCAGCTCGGCGCGGAGGGCGGCATCGAGGACAAACGGTCGGCGGCGATCAGCACGCGCTGCGACGCGGGGAGGATCGGAGCGCTCGTCGTCTTTCCGAGCGGATCGAAGGACGATCAGGTCGCGATCAAAGTGGTCACCGGCGTCGGCCGCGCGCCCGACACCTGCGTCGCGCCTGCATACGGCAAAGGATGCATCGTCGCGCGTCGCGCGCTCAGGTACATCCCGCACGCAGCGCTCACGGTCCCTGTCGCGATGCGCGGATCCTGCGACGGGATCGCGTGCGACGACGCGAAGACGTGCGTGCGCGGTCAGTGCGTCGACGCGACGATCCCCAGCTCCGACTCGTGCCGCGGCGGAGGCTGCGACGAAGGCGCGCTCAAGCCCGGCACCGACGGAGGATCACCCGACGCCGGCGTCGACGGTTCGGCCGAAGCGAGCGTCGACGGTTCGCCCGACGCGTTGCCGCCGACCATCGCGTGCGACACGACGGGCCTGCAACCCGGAGCGCCGTGGCCCATGTCGGGCTACTGCGCGGCACGACGCTCACGCTCGCCGTTTCGCGGTCCGACGGCGAAGCCACGAGTCATCTGGAACCAGCCGTACAACCTCGTCCAGAAGACGCAGCCGCTCATCGCGCAAGACGGCACGGTCATCATCACGACGTACAGCGACGTGCAGGCGCTCGACGGGACCACGGGGACGCAGAAGTGGAATACCAATTTCGCCGTGTCGCCCGCGCCCGACACGACCCCCGCGCTCGGTGCGGACGGGACGATTTACGTCATCGCCGGCAGCACGCTGCACGCCGTCGACCTCACGACGGGGCTCGCGAAAGGGACGCCGTTCGCGACGTCCCGCGCGCTGGGTGGGCTCACGCTCGACGCGACCGGGCGTGCGCTCTTCACGGACGACACGACGTTCGCGATCGCGATCCAACCGCTGCCCACGCCCTCGCAGGCGTGGCGGCACTCGTTCGGCGTGAGCGTTCAAGGCTCGGCGCCGGCGATCGACGCGAACGGCCTCGTCTACTTCGGGACGACCGACGCGATCGCCGTCTTGGACCGGAACGGCGGCGTCGTCCGATCGATCCCGATTCAGGGGGCCGCGAGCGACACCGTCGCCGTCGCACCCGACGGATCGCTGCGCATTCAGTCCGATCCCAACCGCATGCTCCACAGTCGGACGGCGACGGGCGGCTTTCTGTTCGACGCGCCGACCGGGCTCCAACAGTTCGACCTCGCGATCGGCGACGACGGCACGACGTACATCGGCTTCGACGACGGCGCGATGACGGCGATCGGCCCGACGGGCATGGTGAAATGGAAATTCCCCGGCGTCGGATTCAGCGCGCCGACGGTCGACGCAGCCGGGATCATCTACGCCGTCGAGAACGGCACTGGCGCACGCGGGCTCATGGCGCTCGATCCCGGTGACGGCCACGAGCTCTGGCGCCTCGATCTCCCGAACGGCGTCGACGCCTTCTGGGGCCCGGTCATCGGCGAGAACGGATGGCTCTACGTCAACGGCGGTCGCGTGTACGCGGTCGGGCCGTAGGCGTATGCTCCGGGAGCCCATGGCTGCGAACAAGTCGACTCGACTCAACATCGTGACGCAGTCGCTTCACGACAGCTTGGAGCGACTTCGCGAGATGCCCGCAACCGCGCGCGTCCGCGAGCTTCGAACGAAGGCGCAGGCGTACGAACGCGCGCAGCGGCAGTGGTCGATCCATCCGCCGAGCGAAGAGCAGCGGCAAGCGATGGTGAAGCTCGTCCTCGAGCTCAACATGGAAGTGATGGCGCTGCGGAAGACACCCGCTGACAGCGACGACTGAGGTCGGCCAAGGCTCTTTTTATTTTTAACAGAAGGATAAGGAGGGGAGGAGTTGAGTTGTAACCAACATCCCTTCTCTCCTCCTTTCCTTCTGTGAAAACAAAGACAGGGTGGATCGCTCGTCCCCCGACGCATCCACCGTCGATCGCTTTTCCGATCCAGTCCTGTGCGAAAACCACGGATTTCCCACGTGGACGCCGCGACTCGGGCGCGGCACGCAAGCTGCTCTAGTGTGGGACCCTGTAGGGGAGCCCACCATGGATGACAAACGGACGTACCTGAAGGAGCTCGCGACGCAGCAGGCCGACGCGTGGGCGGCGAGCGCGTCGCCGTCGACGTTCGGCGGTGAGATGCGCGTCGAAACGCGCAACACGATCTACACGTTCAAAGACGGCGCGTGCATCTCGGTGTCGCGACGCGACCGCGCGTTCAAGGCCGATCCGACGAGCATCGTCGGGATGCGGATGCTCGGATGGCTGTTGCACGACGATCCGTATGCGGGCCTGCAGCAGACGTGGCGGCCTGGTGCGTACGCGGTGCTCTGGCGCGCGCGTCCGTCGGGCGATGCGAGCTCGTCTGTGGCGCTGACGTCGGCGACGA
>JAYVXB010000604.1:0-12915 GCA_043785585.1 Deltaproteobacteria bacterium
GCTTGGATCGGCGTCCCGATGAGCTCCGCCGCTTGCGTGAACTGCAGCACCTGCCCCGCCGTGAGCGAGTACGTGTGCGGCACGCCTTGCGCAGTCGGCGCGACGCCCGCGCCGCCGACGATCGCCGCCGTGGGGCTGAGCGTGACGTCGGTCGCCTCGGACGCGACGATCGCGACCCACGGAAGGAACGACGCGTTGCCGCCGGCGTAGCCGTCGATCGCGATGTAGTTCGTGTCCCACGCGGTCGTCGGCAAGAGCAGCGTCGCGCTCGTGATCGCGCTGTTGCCACCGCCGTACGGATAGATGTCGTACGCGACGACGGGCGCGGAGAGCGCGACGTGGAACGCGTTGCCGATCCCGGTGCCGTGCGTCGCGGCGTCCGACGTGTTGAACGCGGGCGTGATCCCGGCGGGGCACTTCACCGGCGCGGTCGACGTCCCCGCGAGAAACAGAATCGCGACCTGCCCCGGCGGGATCTGCCCGTTCGGGAGCATGCCGTACGTCGTCATTTGTCCGCTGCCCGACGGGATGCGCGCGAAGTTGGCGGCGTTGAACGACTGGCCGTTTCGGTCGACGGTGATCGTGATCGGCGAGCCCCACGTGTTCGCGATGAACGCGGCGTAGCAGTCGCCGTTGTCGGCGCTGTATGCGTCCGGCACGTACGTGAAGTAGTCGCAACCGACGGTGCTCTTGTTCGCCTTCGCGGCGTCGCACGCGGCGACGCACGCGCCGGCCGCGCACCCTTGGGTGTCGGGGCACGTCGTGACGACGACGTCGTTGCAGTCGAGCACCTGGTGGAGATCGCTCGAGCAGTGGCGCGCCGCGCACGCGGAGCTGTCGCTGCCGAAGTTTCCGTCGAAGAGTCCGCCGTCATCGCCGGTGATCGCTGCGTCGTCACCCCCCGCGTCGTCGCCAGATCCGAAGTCCGATGGCTTCCCCGATCCGCCGCACGCGGCAACGACCGAGCTCACCCCCAACGCCAACGACGCCACCAACAGAAGTCGCCTCATGGATTCCTCCTACGCTCGCCCAAGACAAGATCCGCCCTCACGCCAGAACTTTCGCACGATGCGATTCTGCCGACGCCGCACCATTGCGTCTCGCGCGCATCGATCTGCGGCCTCAGTGACGCGGTGCGTGCCTACTCGACTACACCCTGCTCCGCGAACCGACCTTCGCGTCTTCGTGCGTCGAACGGCACAAATGCCGATTACTTTACCTTCGGACCCAGGGGCACGAAGGTTGCTGGAACGGAGTCCTCCATGCACACCCAGACTGCGGCGCAAAAAGCGCCTCGCGCGATCGAACCGTTGTCCGAGCAGAAGAAGCCGTCTTCTCTGATCGATGGCGAGACGACGGGCACCGAGGATCGCGAGATCCTCATAGACGACGATCTCTACGCGAACCTCGCGCACACCGACTGACGGATCCTTCGTCGCTTTGCGACTCAGGATGGCATCGCTAGAGCGATGCCACCTCGACTGCGATGTTCGGGCTCGTCTTCGCGAGCTCGTCGATCTTCTTCTTGGGGAAATTCTTGCCCACCGAGATGCGGCGTAGCTTCTTCAGCCCTTTGAGCGGCGCGAGATCCGTCACCCACGTCCCGACGATGCGAAGGTCCTCGAGGTCGGTGAGCTGAGACAGGCGAAGCACGTCGTGGTTCGGCGTGTTGTTCAAGTTGAGGACCTTGAGGCGCTTCAGCGGGACGAGCGGCGTGAGATCGTTCGCGAGCGTGCCGGTGAGATCGAGCGTCGCGAGCGACTTCATCTCCATCAGCGCCTTCAGATCGCTCACGCCCTTCGCGTTCGCGAACGTCAGGTTCACGAGCTTCTTCATCCCCTTCAGACCGCTCAAGTCGCGCACCTTGCTGTCGGACAAATCGAGCGATTCTAGCTCGACGAGATCCTTCAGCGGCGTCGTGTCGGTGATCGGCGTCTTCGCGAGCGAGAGCTTCTTCATCGCGACGAGCGCGGCGAGCGGCGCCAAGTCTTTCACCTTGGTCCCGTCGAGATCGAGGTGCTCGAGCTTCGTGCATCCCTTGAGCGGCGTGATGTTCTCGATCTTCGACTGCTCGAGCTCGAGGTGCTTCAAGCTCGTGAGCGGGTACGCGGCGCGGATGTCGGTGACGCTCGTCCCAGTGAGGTTGAGCTCTTCGAGGCCGACGTGGCTGCCGAGCGCGGTCACGTCCTCCAGCTCTTCGACGCCGTGCGCGTCGAACGCGACGAGGCCGCTCGACGTCGCGAGCGCGGACACCGATTTGATCTTCGTCGCGCTGATGTCGAGGCGCTTGAGATCCTTGAGCGGTAGCAGCGCGAACGCATCGGTCACCTTGTCGCTCTCGACGCGCAGGACGCGGATCCACGGGAGCTTCGCGACCGTCTTCAGATCGGCGTCGGTCGTCTCTTTGCCGAAGACGACGACCAGGTTCTCGTGATCCGGCTTGGCCTCGATGGCCGCCTTGATCGCATCGGTGACGCGCGTGACCGTGCACTCGGCTTCCGTGCACGAGAACGCCGGCTCGGGGCCCGCGAGCGGAGACGCCGACGACGCGCTGGCGCCCGCCGTGGACGACGACGCGGGCGGCGTCTGTTGCTTCCCCTTCGACGAGCAAGACACGAGCGAACAAGAGACGAGAGCCATGATCGCAAACGGGAAAGCTCGCTTCACGCGTCGGATAGTACGTCTCATCGCCAGCACACGGGGAGCGTTTCGCCCTCACCCCAGCCGCACGTGCTAAACGGGGGCCGAAGCCATGGTGGACTGCCCGCACTGCGCGAGCCAATGTAACGATGGGAGCCGCTTCTGCGCCGCTTGCGGCGGGGAGCTGGATCACGAGGTCACGTTGCGCGCCGATCCGTTCGTCGGGCGCGCGCTCCCGGGCGGCTACCGCGTGCAGCACCTCGCCGGCATCGGCGGTATGGGGCGCGTCTACCTCGCCGAGCAGACGACGCTCGGGCGCACCGTCGCGGTCAAGGTCATCCACCCGCACCTCGCGGGCGACGAGCACGCCGCCGGCCGCTTCATTACGGAGGCGCGCGCGTCGTGCCAGCTCCACCATCCCAACTCGATCGCGATCTACGACTTTGGTCGCACCGATGACGGGCAGCTCTACCTCGTCATGGAGTACCTGCGCGGCAAAGACCTCGCGCGGATCGCCGACGAGCAAGGGCCGCTCGAGATCGAGCGGATCGTCGACATCATGTGCCAGGTGCTCGGCGCGCTCGACGAGGCGCACGAGCTGTCGATCGTTCACCGCGATCTCAAGCCCGAGAACATCGTGCTCGAGCCGGTGCGCAGCGGGCGCGACTTCGTGAAGGTCGTCGACTATGGCCTCGCGAAGATGCGCGATCCTGCGCCGGGCGCGGCGGTGACGTCGCCGGGCTTCGTGTGCGGCACGCCGGAGTACATGAGCCCGGAGCAAGGGCGCGGCGATCCGCTCGACGGGCGCGCGGACCTCTATTCGATCGGCGTCATTCTCTTTCAGCTGCTGACGGGTCGGCTGCCGTTCGAAGCCGAGACGTCGACGCGTCTCTTGCTCGCGCACCTCACGGACGCGCCGCCCGATCCGCGCGACGTGGCGCCGCATCGCCATATTCCGGACGAGCTCGCCGAGATCACGCTGCGGCTCCTCGCGAAGCATCCCGCCGCGCGCTTCGCGACGGCGCGCGATCTCAGCGACGCGCTTCGTCAGTCGGTCGGCGTTCCCGACACGACGCGGGCCACGACGAGCGCGGCGTGCCCGTCGTGTGGCGCGCGAAACGCGACGGCGCAGAAGTTCTGCGGCGAGTGCGGCAACCCGATCTCCGTGCCGCCGGGACCGATGTCCACGGCGGGCGCGAACGCCACGCCGCCGTCGCCGCCGACGATGCGACGGCCGAGCCCGATCGCGCCGCCGCCGCGCACGCACTCGAGCGAGCACCCGACGGTGCCGCGCATCGCGTCGACGCCGCGATCGGCACCTGCGTCCGATTCGAACGCGTTCGTCGGACGCGGCGGCGTGCTCATGTGGCTCTCGGCGCAGCGCGAGGACGCGCGTGCGATGCCGACGTCCGCGCGCATCGTCGGCGAGTCGGGCGCGGGCAAGACGCGCCTCTTGCGCGAGCTCGTGACGCGCTGTCGCAACGACGGTGACGTGGTCGTGCAGATCGCGCCGGACGGATCGGGCGCGCGCGTCGGAGGGCAAGTGCTCCGTCGCGCGATCCGCGAGCTCGGATCGTTGCCGTCGGGATTCCGCGCCGCGGTCGAGTGGGCGGCCGCGAGCGTGCGCGACCGCGCGGGGCTCGACGAGCTTTTCGGGCTCGCGAGCGGCGTGCGCATCCCGGCCGAGCGTCGCGCGGCGTACGCAGCGGCGCTGTCGTGGGCGATCGTGCGCGCGAGCGCGCGCGCGAACGGCGGGGTCGTCGTCGTCGCCGTCGATGATCTCGACGAGCTCGACGGCGTGACGCAGAACGCGATCGCCGACGTGATGGCCGAGCCGCCGCTCGTGCGCGTCCTCTTCGTCGTCGCGTTCACGCGCGATCCGCTGCGGACCGAGCCGGGGCCTGGCGAGCTTCGGGAGATCGGTCCGCTGCCGCCGGAGCTCGTCCGCGATCTCCTCGCGCCGGCGACGCTACCCGAGTTCTCGCCGATGACGCCGCTCCACGTCGCGCACCTCCAGTGCTGGATGCGCGAGACGACCGAGCCGGCGCCGTCGAAGCTCGACGCGCTCCTCGCGGCGCGCATACAACGCCTCCATGCGGGCGCGCACGCCCTGCTTCAAGCGCTGTCGATCTTGGGTGACGAGCCCGACGTGTCGCTCGTGCACTCGCTCGTCGAGGACATCGACGTCGACAGCGCCGCTGCGACGCTTCGCGCGGCGCGGCTCGTCGACGGATGGCACGTCGCGCACCACCGCATTCGCGACGTCGCGCGCGCGACCATGACCGAGTCGCAGCGCCGTCGCCTCCACGGCATCGCGTTCGATCACATCACCCACGACGCACCGCTCGAAGTCCGCGCGCACCACGCGGCCGAAGCGGGTCGCTCGTTCCACGGCCTCATTCTCCTCGACGAGCTCGCGACCGCGCGTTCGCTCGCCGGAGACCAAGCGGGCGCGATCGCCTCCCTCCGCGGCGCGCTCGATCTCGCGCGCCGCGAGCTCTCGCAAGGCGATCTCGATCAGCCGCTCGCCGCGATGTCGCTCTTCGCGCGCAAGCTCGCCGACGCGCTCGCCGGCGCCGAGCTCTACACGGACGCCGAGGGCGTCCTCCGCGAAGCGCTCGACGCCGCCGCCCCGACCAGCTCCGAGCGCGCGCACATCCTCGCGACCCTCGCGCGCGTCGCGCACGCGCGCCAGAACCAGGACGAAGCGCAGGGGTACATCGAGCAAGCGTTGCGCATCGCGCGCCAGTCCGACGCGCGCGAGCTCGTTCTGTCGCTCGAGACGTTGCAGCGCGACATCGCGTAGCACTTGGAAGGACAGGCTCACGTAGCGACCGGTCTCGTCCTGCGCGAGTCCACCAGCGCGCGACCCGCTGACGGCGGACGTCATCGAGCCTCGTTCGATGGGGCGCGGCTCGTGCGGACGCGCCGGGCGTGACGGTCACGGCCCGCAGAAGATCGGCGCGACCTGGTTGTAGAGATCCTCGAACGACTGCGCTTGGAGACACGCCGCGGCCGCGCCGCCGTCCGCCTCCGCGTTGGCGCACGCCGCGCCCATCGTGAACGCGCTGCATCCGTTTGCCGCGGCCTGTTGGCTGCATGCGAGGTAGAGCTGAAAGGACGCGTCGTCGGTCACGGGGCAGCTCGCGTTGCATGCCGCGACCGGGCAGAGCTCGCTCGCGCGATACGCTTTTGCGCACGCGAGACCGTTGGGATCTTTGAGCTCGATGCAGCCGGCGATGTCGATCGAGACGATGCCGGCGCGCGTGATGACCGGTCCATACGACGCGGCGGTGTCGGGGGTCGTGATGCAGGATGCGCAAGCTTGGCTGGCCGAGGTGAAGGAGGCGCACGTCTGCATCGTGCTGCCGATCGCGAAGCAGCTCTGGAAGTAGCTGGTGATCTGCGCCGCCGTGCACGCGCCTTGCTGGCGATGGGCGGGCTTGTACGCGGGCGGCTGGAAAGCCGAGACGTCGGCCGGCGCGCAAACACCGCCGCCATCGAACGAAGACGAGTCGCGGCCGCTGTCGAAGAACACGCCGCTGTCGCGCGGCGGGCCCGCGTCGATCCGCACGGACGAATCGACGACGCCGCCGCCGTCGAAGAAGATCCCGGAGTCCGTCCGGAGCCCGCTGTCGGTCGCCTCGCCGCTATCGACGGGCTCCGCGACGTTCGCGATCTGCCCGGAGCAGCCCGCCGCGATTGCCAGCGTCACCAACGAGAACCACGGACTCGATCGTCGAAGCATCGGATCATCTCCCAGGAAGACGACTCAAGTCCCACGGCGTCGCGGGCCGCGCAACCGCGGGCGTGTCGTCTGTCGGGATGACGCGGCCTCCCTCGTTCAGCTCTTCACGAGCTGGATCGACATCGGCCCGATGCTCTCTTTGCCGCTCGGCGGCACGGACTTCACGAGCTCGTTCGCGAGGCCGACGCGGACGAGCGAGAGCGGCTCGTCGACGCCCTTCACGCGCGCTTTAAAGTCTTCGCGCATGCGGAGCGCGGCGCGATCCTGATCGCTGAGCGCGTCGTAGAGCTCGCGCGGCAAGACGAGCTCGCCGGATTGCGCGAGGTGCTGCACGCGCGACGCGATGTTCACCGTCTGCCCGAAGTAGTCGAGCGTGCCGTTCGCGGTCACGACGTAGCAAGCGCCCGCGTGCATCCCGAGCTTGATGCCGACGAGCTCACCGTGCTCGTGCGTCGCGCGAAACTGCTCGAAGCGCACGAGCGCAGTCGTCGCGGCGCGCGCGCACTTGTGCGCGTCGGTGAACGTCGCGAGGACGGCGTCGCCCATCGTCTTCACGACGACGCCCTCGAAGTCCTCGACGACGCCGCGGATGACGTCGAAGTGATCGTCGACGAGGCGAAACGCCGCCGCGTCGCCGACGCTCGAGTAGAGCGCGGTCGAGCCGGTGAGATCGCTGAAGAGGACCGCGACGCGCGCGACCTTGAGCGGCGTGCCTCGCTTCAACAGATCGCTCGAGAAGAGCGTCCGGAACTCGCCGATGTTCGACACGTGGTGCGCGGTCGCCGCGAGATCCGCGAACTCGATTCGCTCGATCTTCACGTGCCGCGGCGCGCCCGATGCGTTCGTCGTCTTGAGGATCGCGCTCGGCCCCGCCACCACGAGCGCCGGCCTCACCGCGTCGGCTCCGATCGTCAGCGCGACCTCGCGCGGGCCATCCTCTTCGACCTGCAGCGTCGCCGCCGCGCCTCCGCGCGCGAAGATCCGGTAGCGCCCCGGCTTCGGCGGCGCGTCGAGCGGCTTCTCTTCTCCCTCCGCGAACGTCCCCTGCACGAGCACGTGCGGCGTGCGCGCGGGACCGCCGATGCAGAAGAGCTGCTCCGCGACGGGGCGCACCGCGGGGTGCGGCATGAACGTCGCCTCGACCGCCTTGTCGAGATCGAGCTCGAACGAAATGTCGCAGAGCTGGCAGTGCCCTTCGCTCGAGATCTCGTCGAGCGCGCGCACTTGCTGGCTGGCCGTCAGACAGCTCGGACAGACGAGCCCCCAGCGTAGCTCGACGAGCCCTGCCGGCACCGCGCGCAAGAACGCGCGCAGCACGGTGCGCCGCTCGACGCCCCACTTCTCGGCGACCTCGTAAGGACGGATGCGCACGACGTCCGCGTCGGCCGCGTCGCGCACGAACGCGCCAAGCTTGTCGGCGAGCGACGCGTCGAGCCCCGCGCTCTTCAGCGCCGCCACCGCCGAGCCGAGCGCGTCGGTGTGCACCGCCGACACCGGCTTCAAGTACGGGCTCGGCGCGCGATCGCGGACGTACGCGTCGATCGCCTCGGCGAGGTGCACGAGGTTCGACACGAACTTTCGCGCGTTGAGCCACGCGATCGGCCAGAGGATCCAATGCTTCGGCACGAGCTCGAGCCGCACGGTCGCGCGCGTCCCCTTCTCGCCGAGATCGTCGAGCGTCCAGTGGAGCGAGTACTTCGTCAGAGGCCCCGTCCGCATCGTGCGCACGACGCTGAAGCTCCGGCCGTGGCTCCACTCGAACGGCGCCTCTTCGTACGCGATGTTGAACCCGCCGGCCTTCGTCTCCGCGACGAACCGCGCGGGCGTTCGCTTCGCGGCGTCCGCTTCGATCGGACGGAACGTCACCGCGTTGCCGCCGATGATCCGGTTCGTGCGGTCGGTGTCGGTGAGCAGCGGCCAGACGTCCTCCGGGCTGGAGGCCATCTCGACGGAGCTGGTCACGACGACTGTGCTCATCGCCCCCGAGGCTATCATGAGGCTATACACTGTCCCCGTGCCCGACCCGCCGGAGGAGCCGCCGCTCGATCTGCCCGTGCCCCCGAAGCGGAAGTACGTCCTCGAGGAGTTCGATCCCGCCGTCGTCGGCTACCAAACCAAAGCCGAAAAGAAGGCGCACGCAACGAAGCCAAAGCGCGCGTGGGGCAAGTCGCTCGGCACGGCCGGCATCGGCGCGCTGCTCCTCCTCATCGTCGTCGGCGCCGTCACCGTCCTCACGTTGCCGGGTTGCCTGAAGCGCAGCTGCATCGAGGCCGCCGCCGCGCGCGGGGTCGCGCTCACGATCGACGACGTCCACTTGGGCGCGGGGCGCTTCACGCTCGTCAACGTCGCGGCGAAGGCCGCCGAGCTTCCGGGCGTCAGCCTCCGCGCGGACGAGGTCGAGGTCGAGATGGCGGGCCTCGCGCCGTCGCGGATCACCGCGCGCAACGGCGGGCTCGAGATCGACGGACCGTACGAGCAGATCAAGGAATCGTTCGCGAAGTGGCGCGCGACGCACAAGGGATCGATCCCCGGCGACGGCTCGGGTGGCGGCGCCGCGTCGCCGCGCGTCGTCCTCGAGGGGGCGCACGTCATGTGGACGCGCGGGTTCGGCTCGCAAGTGAAGGTCGACATCCTCGAGATGCGCCTCGAGGTCGGGCAGACCGCGAAGAAGGAAGACGAAGTGCACGTCGTGTCGCCGCACGTTTTGGTGAACGTCGGCTCCGGCGACATCGGGCCGTGGCGCATCACGTACGATCGCGAAGGCGAGGAGGCGCGGACGCGCATCGGCTTCGATCCGAAGCTCGCCGACGGACCGAACGCGATCTTCGTCACGAGCGGCAGCCGCATCGCGACCGTCGACGTGACGATCGCGCGCACGCAGCTCGCGAACGTCGGCGTCCCGCCCGAGCTCCTCGGCTTGCCGGCGGGCGGCTCGACGCAGGTCGAAGCGAACGTGCGCTTCACGCACTCGGTCGCGAACCGTGTCGACGCGAAAGCGACGCTCGGCCTCTTCGGGATCAAGACCGCATCGGTGCCCGCGCCGCTCGACGCGAAGGCCGAGCTCCAAGTGGCGGGCGATCCCGCGTCGGCCGAGGTGAAGAAGGGCACGCTGGCGGTGGGTCCGTTGAACGGGGCGGTGCTCGGCACGCTGCGCGTGTTCGACGACGGCATTCGCGTCGACCTCGGATGGAAGGCGGGCCCGCTCCCGTGCAACGTGTTCGCGGCGACGCCGTCGATTCCGACGGTGACCGGCGGGCTACCGCTCGGCGAGCTGGCGAATCAGCTCAAAGACTTCGCGCAAGCGACCGGGATCGCGAAGGTCACGGGCGAGGTCCGGATGGAGGGCGCGCTGACGTTCGACTCGCGCGACTTCGGCACGACGAACGTCCGTTTCACGCCGACGAACACGTGCGACGTCGCGCTGTTTGGCGGCAAATGACCGGGGATTGTGGCCAGCCTAGGACCCGAGCGGCGAGAGTCCCCTTGAAAGTCGGCCAATTGCGAGTAAAACCGCGCTTCCCTTCCCTCTAGGAGCACCGTCATGCGTGGATTCCTCGCCCCCGCCGTCAAAGTGGTCGCCAACGAAAGCCAGCAGCGCTTCCAGACGCTCTCGCGCGGCCGGCGCGTGAAGCTCGCGCGTGCGGCGAAGACCACGCTCCTCAAGGCCGACCAGTGGGCGCGCGGTGAGTGCAAGAGCGCGGACGTCGCGACGGCGCTCGACGCGGCGCTCAAGGCGCTCAAGCAGAAGAAGTAGCTTCGTCGGCGCGGCGTTTCGGCGGCTGCGATGCTCCCTGCCGCTTCGGCGCCGGCCCGTGCGCGGAGACGCTCTACGCGATCCGCCCGGCGACGCTCGCTCGATTCTTTCGCGCGTTCGGCCGGCGTCCTCGACGATCTGAACCCGCGCGAGCGCGCGCTCGGCATCGGCGGCGGCTTCGCGTGGGGCGCACACGCATCGATGACGGTCGTCTACTGCGACCGCGGGATCTCGCGCGGCATGCTCCTCGGCATCCTCGACGCGCTCCGCGCACGCCGTCCGATCGTCGTTCGTTCCCTCGCCACGAACGCCGGCGCGATCGCGCACGCCGCGGAGATCCTCGAGCGCCTCCGCCTCGCGGGCGCCCGCGCGATCGCTCGCGGCCGCGCACGGGGACGACGCGCAGCGTGAGCCTCGCGCCGAGTCGGCTACCCTGCCGCGGTGTTCTTCTTTCTCTCCAAAATCCTCGACCTCCTCGTCGCGCCACTCACGTGGGCGATCGCGCTCGTCGTGGTCGGCGTCTGGGGTGTGCGAAAGCGGCGCGCGCGCCACGCGCTCCTCGCGCCGGTCGCCGCGGTCGTGATCCTCTGCGTCTTCTCGTCCGGCCCCGTCGCGAACTCGCTCCTCGCGGGCCTCGAGTCGTCGGGGACGACGACCGCGAAGGCGGACGTGACGTACGACGCCGTGATCGTCCTCGGCGGCTTCGTCGACGACGCGGCGCAACGCGCGTGGGGCGCGCCCGCGTACAGCGACGCCGTCGAGCGGATGCTCGTCGCGTACGATCTTCTGCGCGCGGATCGCGCGAAGGTCGCGGTCCTCTCCGGCGTGACCGAAGCGGGCGTGATCGCTCGGCAGCTCGAAGCGTGGGGCATCGACAAAGATCGCCTCGTCATCGAAGACCGCGCGCGCAACACGCACGAGAACGCCGTCGAGTCCGTGCGCATCGTCCGCGAGCGCGGCTTCGCGCGCGTCGTCGTCGTCACGAGCGCGATGCACATGAAGCGCGCGGCGGGCTGCTTCGTCGCGGAGGGCCTCGCGTTCGATACGCTCTCGGTGGATTTTCATTCGCACTCGTCGAGCTTCGCGAAGACGTGGCTGCCGCGCGCAGCGGAGCTCGACGCGAGCACGAATGCGCTTCGTGAATGGGTCGGTCGCGTCGTGTATCGCGCGCGTGGCTACTCTGTTTCGTGGCCGTGAAGTCACTTGGGGTGACTTGCTCGCGGTACACGATGTGCTTAACCGATGCGTCCATGAGCTCCGCTCGTTGTTCCAAATGTTCCCACGGTCACCTCCGCCGCTCGCGGCGTCGCGGCGCCGAGGTGCTTCTCTCGGTGCTCGGCTTCTTTCCGTTTCGCTGCGAGGACTGTGGCACCCGCAGGCTTCGCTTCGGCAGCTCCGATTCGCAGCGCGCATCGACATCGCGGCAGGAGAGCTGACGAGAACGCCACGCCTGCGTCGCTTTGCCACGCTGACGTGCGCGGACCCTACCCGAGCGTGACGCGCACGGCGCGCATCACGTGCGGCGCGCGTTGGATTTCTTCCAGCGCCTCGGCCGGCACGGGCGCTTCGACGCGCCACATGCTGACGGCGAGCGCCTTCGCAGGGTTCACGCCGTGGTGCACTTGCGTGATGTTGATCTCGCGCTTGCCCAAGATCGATCCGACGTCGCCGATGACGCCGGGCTTGTTCTCGTTGAAGACGATGAGCCCGTGGCCCGCGAGCTCCGCGTCGAGCTCGTAGTCGCGCCAGCGCGTCAGGTGCGCGGTGTCGCCCGCCCCGACGACCCCTTCGGCGATCGATGCCTCGCCCGTCTCGGACTCGACGCGCACCGCGACGAGGTGCGCGTACTTCGCGCGACGCACGCCGTTTCGCTGCACGACCGCGACGCCGCGATCGGCCGCGACGTGCGGCGCCGACACTTCGTTCACCGGCGACTCGAGAAACTCGCCGAGGATCCCGGCCACCGCCGCGCGCGTCACCGCCATCGCGCCGAGGTCCGCCGGATCGCCGACGCACTCGACCTCGATCGTCCGCGGCGTCACGTGCTCGACCTGCGCGATGAAGGCTCCGAGCTTGTGCGCGAGCGCCAAGTACGGCGCGAGCTTCGGCGCCGCCTCGCGCGACACGTTCGGCGCGTTGACCGCGTTGACGATCGTCCCGCTCGCGAGAAAATCGATCACCTGCTCGACGATCTCGATCGCGACGCGCTCTTGCGCTTCTTCCGTCGACGCGCCGAGGTGCGGCGTCGTGATGACGCCGTCGAGCTTCAAGAGCGGATGGTCCGCGGGCACCGGCTCTTCGACGAAGACGTCGAGCGCGACGCCGCCGAGCTTGCCGCTCTCGAGGCCGCGCGCGAGCGCCCCTTCGTCGTAGACGCCGCCGCGCGAGCAGTTGATGAGCAGCACGCCCTTCTTCATCTTGGCGATCGCGTCGTCGTTCACGATCCCGCGCGTCTCTTGCGTGAGCGGCGTGTGCGCGGTGATCGCGTCGGCGCGGCGGAAGAGATCGTCGACGCTGACGAGCTCGACGCCGAGCTGCGCCGCGCGATCCGCGCTCAGCACCGGATCGAACGCGATGACGTTCATCTTCAGCCCCTTCGCGCGATCCGCGACGATGCGCCCGATCGTCCCGAGCCCGAGGATGCCGAGCGTCTTGCCCGCGAGCTCGCGCCCTTGGAACTTCGACTTCTCCCATTTGCCGAGCTTCATCGACGCGGTCGCTTGCGGGATCTTTCGCGCGAGGCTCATCAAGAGCGCGATCGCGTGCTCGGCGG
>JAYVXB010000605.1:0-4086 GCA_043785585.1 Deltaproteobacteria bacterium
GTCGCCGGTCTTCAGCCACCCGTCGTCGGTCAGCGTGTTGCGCGTCGCGGCCTCGTCGCCGAAGTAGCCCAGCATGCGGCTCGGCCCGCGCACTTGCAGCTCGCCGCGCTCGCCGGCGCCGAGCGGTGCCCCTTCGAGGTCGACGACGCGTACCTCGGTGCCCGGAAGCGGGCTTCCGATTGTCGGTACCTCGGCGCCGAAGAGCATCCGCGCGTGGTCGCCCTTCGATTCGTCGGGCGACATGCAGCACGCGAAATTCGTGTACTCGGAGAGGCCCCAACCCTGGACGAGCGGGAGCTCCGTCTTGTCTTCGAACTCGCGCGCGAGCTCGACGGTGAGCGGCGCGGACGACACGAGGATCGCGCGAAGCGTCGGGATCTTGTCGTGCTTCACGCGCGCGGCGAGGAGCGCAGGCAGAAGCGTCGGCACCACGCTCGTCATCGTCACCGACTCGCTCCGGATGATCTCGGACCACGCGAACGGATCGAGCTTCTCGGTGAAGACGAGGTGCCCGCTCGTCGTGAGCGCCGACATGAGCCCGAAGCCGAGAGCATGCGCGTGATAGAGCGGCAAGACGGCGAGCTGCGTCGCGTGGTCGAGCCCGAAGTTACGCGCCATGCTCGCGCCGTTCGAGACGAGGTTGCCTTGGCTGAGCGCGACCCCTTTCGGCGCGCCCGTCGTACCGGACGTATAAAGGATGATCGCGCGCTCGCCGGACATGTCGACGCTCGTGTCGAACGCGACGTCACCGGCCGCGTCTTCCGCGTTCGCGATCTCGTCGATGGGTCGCACGAAGGTGCCCTCGGCCAGCGGCGGCAGCTTCGCCTCGAAATCGCGGCTCACCAGGACTCCGCGCGGCGCCGCGTGACCGAGGACGTACGCCCATTCGCTCTGCGGCGACGTCGGGTTCAACGGCACGACGGTGGCGCCGAGCGACATCGTCGCGAGAAACAGAATCGGCACCTCGGGACGGTTTGGCGACAGCACGGCGACGCGATCGCCACGCGCGATCGCGTGCTCCGTGCGCAGCCGCGAAGCCGCGGCGTGCACGCGCCGCAACAGGTCGTCGTACGTCATCGACTCGACGCGACTGCGCCCCTGGTAGAACGTCAGCGCGGGCCGCGTGCGATCCCCCGCGCCGCGCGCCGCGAGCAGCGACGCGATGTCGCGCGGCCCGTCGTGCATGTCCGTCTGCATCGTGGTCCTCGTCACTTCGGCAGCATGAATGCGTATTCGTACTTCGCCTGCAAGAGCTCCGAAATGACGTTGAGCGCCCCCGGATCGAACCGCCAGTCGACGTCGGGCGCAGCCTCTTCCAGAGTCGTCACTCCGAAATAGAGCGGCTCGAATTGCATCTTCAGATACGCCTTTGCATAGCTCGCGGCGACGGCGTGCTCGTCCTCGAACACCGGGTCGCGGTGCCCGAGCCCGACGAAGCTCGACTTGCTGAAGCTCCCGACCTTTCCATCGTCGTTCCACCACAACGTCACGCAGTGCCCCATCTCCTCGTCCTTCTTCGGATCGCGCCGATGAATCGCGAGGAGACGACGCTTTACGTCCGGAAAGAGCAGCTCCAGCAGCCCATAGCTGAAGATCGCCGAGTCGATGCAGGTGATCTTCTTGGCGTGGATCGACGACCGCACCGACTGGATGACGTAGTTCGACTTCCAGTCGTCCAGGTATTCCTTTTGATCGATGACGGTCCGGATCCCCTCGGGCCCTTCGAGGAGACCGCATCCCAGCTCGCGTAGCCGCTGGAAGTCGCGCTCGTCGTAGCCGAGCGACGAGCCGTCGAGCACGATGAGCGACTATTCCGAAAGAAGGGTGCAGGGCACCCGCGGGATGGTCGGAAACGCCCCGTAGTGGACGTCGATGCCGTCCATGAAGAGCTGAAGGTGCTCGGCCATCAGGCGCACGGTGTTCATCGCGTCGGTCACCTCGCGTCGCGTCAGCGGAGGGACGCTCTGGCACATCTCGAGGAACACGTCCTCGTGGCCGAGCTTCTGATCTGCCTGCGTGTGCGCGATGAACGCGTTGATGATCTTGTCGGTGTACGGATAGTGCTTCCGCATCGAGTCGTAAAACGTGTTGATCGAGTTGTCGTGAGCGGTGTCGCTCGTGTTCTCGGTCATCTGCAGGAGCTCGTTGCCCGCGTAGTACGAGAACGAGCTTCGCTGCGCCGACTCGCTCAAGAAGTTCACGAGCGCGCGTGTGCTCGGGAGCGGCTGCGAGTTGAGGACGATGTCGTCCGGAAAGAGGAAGCGAAGCCCCTTTCTGTAGATGTCGCCATGCGAATACTCCTCGATGAAGTGACGCGCGAGGTGCGGCATCATCTCGGGTGTCGCGTTCGCCGCGCCAATGCCCATGTGCTCGAAGGCGCCCTCGATGTAGTGGTACTTCTCGAACGCGAAGCCGATCACCTGCGCGCGGCTCGCCTTGCCGGTCGTGATCTTTTCCCAGAGCGGGTGGTCGTAGATCTTTTGTAGCCAGTGGCTCACGTACTTGCGATGAAGCGCGTGAAACTCGACGCCCATCATCCGAAACGTGTCCGTGTCCTTGTCCACGGCATACGAGAGGACGCCCGCTTCGCGCAGCTTCTCGAAGAACGCGTGGACGCGAGCCGGCTTCTCGCCAATCGCTTCGGCGATCTGATCGACGCGCTGCTTTCCGTCGAGGTGCTTCTCGGCCTTCGAAAAGAGCTTGGCGGCGGCGCCGTCGAGCTCGACTTGTTCGGCGAGGTGTTGGATGAGGACGCGATCGCGATCGTGAGTGACCTTCGCGCTTCTGCGGAGCACAGGCATGTTCTGGGCAAGCATCGTGGGCTCCTCGTTCAGTCCAACGTCGGGTCGAAGGGGACGCGCGGCATCGGGTTCGACGCGTCGTCGTAGTATTTTTCGATGTTGTCGGTCCAAAGCCACACGTGCTCGGCGAGCTGGTGGCCGTACGAGAGGACGAGCCCCGCGCGCTCGGCGGTCATCTCGGGGATCGTCTTGAGGATGTCGTGGAAGAGATCCGAGTGCCCGTACTGCACGTCGAGATCGAGGTGCGCGTAGATCGGCGCGATGGCCTCTTTCGGGATCCCGTAGAGCTCGCCCGCTTTTTCGTAATAGGGATTGTACGCGGCGCGATCGGTCGTCGTGCCTTCGAGCACCGCGGAGCAAATCGAATACGCGAGGACGTCCTCGCGCGCCGCTTGGCGCATGAAGTTCGACAGCGCGAGCGTCATCGGGAGCGGCAGCGACGTCTCGATCTGGGACGCTTCGTACCCGAGCGCCTTCAGCGATTTCATGAAGTAGTGGTAGTGGTTCCACTCCTCGGCGTAGTGCTTCGCGCGAAGGGTCTTGATGGCCTTCGAGTGCGTGTGCGCCGACGAGAGCGGCATGTGCCGGTTCGCGTTGCGCGTGTAGTGATAGAGTTCGATGATCCAGCCGTTGTAGAGCCGCGCGGATCCGCGACCGCTCATCATGCGATCCCAGAACGGGTGCGAGAACGCTTCGACCAGCCAGCTCGGGAGCATCTTCGAGAAGTAGTCGCGATGAAACTCCTCGCCGCTCACCGTCGCGGGGATCTTCGCGCGACGAAAGAGGAGCCCCGCCTGTTCGAGCTTCGATGCGAACCGCTCGATCTTCGCTTCGTCGATCCCTGTCTCCGTCGCGAGGTCCTTCGCCGCGCGCGTCGTCGGCAGCCACTCGACGAGCTGCTTGTAGCGGTTGAACTCCTTCTCGCCGAGCTCGACGACGCAATCCTTTAGTCGCAGTGCAAACGCACCACTCCCTGTCGGACTCGCCTCATAGACACGGACCGCCCCGAACTCGTGCTGGAGATTGCTCATCGATCACGAAGTATCCGAGGCACCCGTGAGGCGTGTCAACGGAGGACCCAGGTATCCGACGTGGGCGCGGCACCGGGCGGCTTATTGGCGACTGGCGCGGTTCTTGGCGCGGCGGCGTGAAGCTCCGCGTTACTTCCTGCGACCGAAGATGTTGAGCAGGAAGAGGAACATGTTGATGAAGTCGAGGTAGAGCATCAGCGCGCCGCGCAGAGCGAGGTTGCCGCCGACGCCGGCCGCGTACATCTCTTTGAGCT
>JAYVXB010000606.1:0-4085 GCA_043785585.1 Deltaproteobacteria bacterium
CGGCGCGAGATCGGCGAGTGTCCTAGCGCGCCGGCGAGGAGGATCAGCCAGACGCTGAGCATCGCGCACGTCGTCGCGAGCTGCAGGACGTGACCGCCGCCCCAGTTCGCAAGCTCGAAGAGCGTGTCGGCGACGAGCCCGTCGGGACGAGTGGCCCACGACGCGGCGAACGTCAGCGCCGCAAGCAGCAACGCGATCGCGGTCGCGCGGAGCCCCGGCACCGCGGCGTCGGGAACGCTGAGGAACGTCCCACCCCCGCGCGATCCCGGGAGCAGGCGCGTGTCGAGGAAGCTCGCGACCACGCCGACGCCGAATGCGATCAGTCCGACGGAGAACACGGGGTGATCGATCATCGGCACGTAGTTCGACAGCACGGGTCGCGATCCCGACGCTCCGGCAGCGAGGACCATCAGCGTCACGCCCGACGCCGACACGAAGGCCGACGCGCGCGCCACGCGGCCACTCGCGCCGCGCGCCGGCAGCGCGAAGAGCAGCGCCGCAGCGAACGCGAAGAACCAGACGACGATCGACAGGTCGACGTGGACGACGAGACATCGACGGAAGAAGAGCGGATCGGTGACGAGCCGGTCGAACGGCGGCATGCGTGCGACGACCAGCAGGAGTGAGAGGATGCCCGCGAGGACGAGCGATCCGATGGCGAGGCCGAGCCATCGTCCTGCGCTCGTCGCCTCCGGCGCAACGCCGTGGCGCACCCTCTCTGCGGGCCCCTCGCGGACTTCCATAGTCAATGGATATGGACGTCCGTTATGATCGGTCAAGGCTGAGACCGAGGAGGGATGATTTCGATCATGAAGAAGAGACTCCCAATCGCGAAGACCCGTCGAGTGAAACCAGGCGCGAAGGACGCGGCGCAAGATGCCGGCGGCCCGCTCCTGAACCAGACGACGGTCTACGCGCTCCGCGCCATGGCGCGGCTCGCGACGCTGCCATCTGGTGAATCCGCGCGCGGGACGGACCTCGCCGAACAGACCGGCGTGCCGCTCCACTACCTCGCGAAGGTGCTCCGTCGCCTCGTCGCGCACGGGCTCCTCGTCGCGCAGAGGGGGCACGGCGGCGGCTTCGCGCTCGCCCGCGCCCCGCATCGCGTGCGCTTCGTCGAGATCCTCGCCGCTCTCGACCAAATGCCGGCTCCGGACCGCTGCGCCTTTGGCTGGGGCCGGTGCGATCCCCACCATCCCTGCCCTCTGCATCCAGCATGGAGCAAGCTGAACGAATCGTTCCGCACGTGGGCGCTGTCGACGACGCTCGCCGGCGTCGCGGAGTGAGGGTACGTGTCCACCGGAAGCACGACGTGCGAGCGGCCATGGCATCGGCGAAGATGACGGGCCCATGAACGCGGATCAGATCTTCGAAGCGCTGCACGACGTGGTCGACCCCGAGCTCGGGATGGACGTCGTCGAGCGTCGGCGACATCGCGGCGATTGGACCGCTCCGCGCCTACGGCGGGCTCTTCTCCGCGATCGCGATCCTCGGGTTTCTCGCGAGCACAGTCGCGGCCGTCAGGACGTCGTGTGGCGCTCGATCGTGATGTCGCGCCTGCTCCGGATCAACCTCAGGATGCTCTCGAGCTCGCCGCGATCGATCTGCGGGTCGTGAGCGATTGCCGAGATCCGCGCTGCAGCCATCCGTGCACCGCTACTTGTCGATCCGTTCGATCCTGGCCGGAACGTGCTTGTGCCAAGGCGTTCCGACGAAGCGATCGCGATCGCCGACCGAAGTGAGCTCGTTCGGCGCAACCCCGGTCGCCGCGTCGCCGTCGTCCGTCGGATACGACAACCCGAGCCCGTTCGGCAGCGAGACGTGGCCGCGTCGCATCGTGTCCGAGATCTCGTACGCGGTGAGTCGGCGAGCGAGTGTTCGGCCAGGGGCGCGAGCCGCTGCTCGTCTGCGATCGACGAACGGGACGGCCGATTCCGAGGCTGCGCATTCGCGGCGAGGACGGCGCGGCGCTCGGCGCGAGAGAGATGGATCTGCGCCCGGGGCCGGGCGCGACGCGGAAGACATTGAAGCGGTTTCGAGTCGGACCAGGAGCGGGACCGGATGGCTGAAACGCGCGCCGGAGCGGGGCGAGCGCGGTCTCGAGAAAGCGTTGAGCGGTCCGCGCGCGCCGGAAAACGAGCGAATCGCGAGTGGCACGCGTCGTGGATAGGAAGGATGTGACCACGACCGGCGACCACGGCCGGCGGCAGGAAGGTTCAGCATGCGCTCCGCCGTATCGTTTACGAGTGTCGTGCTGGCGTTGCTCGCGGGCGGCTGCGCCACCGCGTTCGACGGCGAGCCGCCGCTCCCGCTCGCGCCGACGAACATCAGCTATTCGCAGACGGTCCACTACGCGCCGACCGTCGTGCAGCAGCCTCCGCCCGCGCCGGCGCCCCCTGGGACGGCGGCAGCCCCCGCGCCCGAGCCCCCCGCGACGACGGATTGGCGTCGCGTCGTCATCCTGCAAACGAGCCACCTCGATCGTCCCGCCGAGGTGCTCGGCATCGTCGACGTGCATGAAGAGATGGGCAAGCACGAGCAAGCGCTCGACGAGATGAAGCAGATGGCGGCGCGCATCGGCGCGGACGCGGTCGTCGGCGTCGAGTTTCATCACGGAGAGGGCCACGGCGCGGAGCCGACGCATCTCTCCGGCCTCGCGGTTCGCTATTTGTCCAAGCCTCTTTGACCCAAAGGAGATTCGTCATGCGCTTCTTCTCGACCATTCTCGCATTCGGCCCGTTGATCGCGTGCATGCCGACCACGACGCTGTCGTCTCCCTCGGAGCTCGCGGCCGCGTACACCCCGCCCGAGGCGCTGCCTCCCGCTCCCACGCCGTCGAAGAAGGTCGTCGTCCTGAAGGGGACCGATGTCTCGCAGCCGGTCGAGATCATCGGGCTCATCGACGTCCACGCGGAGATGAAGGATCAGGACCACGCGCTCGAAGCGCTCAAAGCAAAGGCGGGCTCGCTCGGCGCCGATGCGGTGCTCGACGTCGAGTACCACCACGCGGAGGGCAAAGAGCCGTCGCACCTCTCCGGCACCGCGGTGCGCTTCAACGATCTGCTCAAGGGCCGCGAGTACGACACCATCGGACCGATCTCGGCGACGTTCGAGATGGGCGAAGAAGAAGATGGCCTCCGCGCGCTGAAGGAGAAGGCTCGTCAGGTCGGCGCGAGCCTGATCTTGGGCGTGAAGTTCGACCACGGCGAAGGTGCAGAGAAGCCGCGCGTCTTCGGGACGGCGATTCGGTTCAAGCGCTGATCCCGCGGACTCCGCGAGAGGTCGGCCGGTTCCGACCTCACCCGTTCGCGGGCCACTGGCCCTCGTGCGCCCCGAGCGTGCGCAGCTTGTCGAGGATCTCGCGAAGGCATTTGTCCTCGCAGTCATCGACCGGACGCGACACCCCGCTTCGATGCAGGATCGTCAGCGTCGCCGACACGTCGGGTCGCTCGCGTCGCGCCTTCGCATACTCGAGCGATTGATGGTTGATGTGGACGTCGTAGTGGGACGCGTGTGTCTCGTCGGGACGAACGAACTCGATGATCGCGGCGAGCGCTTCACGCACGGGTACACACTCCGGGCAACCCGGCGATGGCGGCACGCGCGGGTGATCGTGTGTCCCGTAGAGGGTGACGCAGTATCCGATCTCGCGACGCGCGTCGGGGCTACCGTCGATGTACGCGTACTCGGGCTTCACCTCCCAACAAACACGATACCGCTTCGTCCGCTCGATCAATTCGGTACGCGTCGCGACCGTTCGTTCGTCCGCCATGGCGTTCTGCCCTTCGGTGATGTTCATCGCAGGAGTGCTTCGACGGCGTGGCCCGACCACTTCATGACACGGCCTCTCTTCTAGCCTCGGGCACGATAGGCGCGCCGCCTCGCTTCACTTCGCTGTGCCACCGCCAAAGCGTGAAAATGACGGGGTAGATCAAGAGCTCGAGCACGAACGACGTGATCACGCCGCCGACCATCGGCGCGGCGACTCGCTTCATCACGTCGGCGCCCGCGCCGTGACTCCACATGATCGGGAGCAGTCCCATGAGGATCGCCATCACCGTCATCATCTTCGGACGGATGCGCTT
>JAYVXB010000607.1:0-4084 GCA_043785585.1 Deltaproteobacteria bacterium
GGGGCCCCCCCCCCCCCCCCCGCCGGGAGGACTTTTACGGGCAGGCCCGAGGCGCCCGAGCGGGCGCCGTCGCGATCCGTGCCCTCTCACTCTATGGGCTCAGGAACGGACAGAATGACCGCTTTTCGCTCGAACGAGAGACCGCGGCGAGCTGCAAGGACGCGACTTGACGAGCGAAGCGGGAATAAACATGCACTATGCAAGTGCGTGCGCGAGGCGCACCGAGAGATCGGTCACGCGGTCGTCGATCGCGTCGACGCGGGCCACCAAGGCCGCGATGTCGGCGAGCTGGCGACGTAGCGCGGCCATCAGCTTCGCGCCGTCGTAGTGCTGCTCCGTCGCGGGCGCGCGGACGACGCCGAGGCGGAGAAGCTCGGCGTGCGTCGTGAAGCGCTCGCGGCCATCGCGGCGAACGACCGCGGAGCCGTGTTCCTGTTCGAGGGTCTCCAGCGTGCGACGTGCAGTGCGCTCGGTCTTTCCCAGGAGCGTGGCGAGATCGGCAGCGTAGATGCGTTCGTTCGGGCTCATTCGGTTCTCCTTCGTTCGGTATTGCCTTGGGTCATCGCGGGCTTCGCCAAGTGGGCGAAATTGTTTACGGTATGTCATTGACTCCCACTTGGGAGTCACTATGTTCTGTCGTGTCGAGAGCGACAAACGCTCGATCAACGGGAGACACGACGATGGCGCACGAGATTGAATCGATGTTCTTCGTTCACGAGACGCCGTGGCACCGCCTCGGGACGCGGCTCGAAGCTCCGCCGACGACGCGCGAAGCGATCGTCGCCGCGGGGCTCGACTGGGAGATTGGCCTGAAGCCGCTCGTGACCGCCGACGGCGAGGCCGTCACGCACCGCGCGACGTATCGCAAGAGCGACGGCGCGATCCTCGGCATCGTCGGCCCCGCATGGGTGCCGCTTCAGAACACCGAAGCGTTCGCGTTCTTCGATCCGTTCCTCGGCGCGGGCGAGGCGACGCTCGAAACCGCGGGGAGCCTCCGCGAGGGCAAGCGCGTGTGGGTGCTCGCAAAGATGAACCGCGCGCCGTCCGTTATCGTCCCGAAGGCGGACGACGTCGTCGAGAAGTTCATCCTGCTCTCCAACAGCCACGACGGCTCGCTCGCCGTGCGCGTCGGCTTCACGCCCGTCCGCGTCGTCTGCGCGAACACGCTCTCGATGGCGTTCGACGACAAGGCGTCGAAGCTCATTCGCGTCCGTCACCAGAAGAACATGGTGAGCACGCTCGCGGCCGTCCGCGACGTGATGAACGTCGCGAACACGGCGTTCGAAGCGACTGCCGAGCAGTACCGCCGGCTCGCGCGCACGGACATCGTCGCCGCCGACTTGTCGCGCTACGTTCAGCTCGTCTTTCAGCCGAACAAGGCGCGCGTCATCATCGAGCGTCCCGCGAACGACTCCGGCGAGGAGAGCGACAAGAGCCGGATGCACGACACGATCGCGCAGCTCTTCGAGAGCGGACGCGGCAACACGCTTCCCGGCGTCCGCGGGACGCTCTGGGCCGCGTACAACGCGGTCACCGAGTACGTGTCGCACGAGCGCGGACGGAGCGACGAGACGCGCCTCAACGCGCTCTTCAACGATGGCGCGCAGCTCAATCAGCGTGCGCTCGACGTCGCGCTCGCGATGGCTGCGTGACGCGCGCGTCTCGACGAACGGCCTCCGCGCTCGGCGCGGGGGTCGCGGTCGGGGCACGGGCTCCGAAACCTTCCAAGGAGAGGACTTCCATGAACACCGCACTCAAGCATCTTCAGAACTTCATTCGCGCGAAGGACAACGACGACGAGCGGAGTGAGATCCGCGCGTATGCCATCGAGCAGGCCGAAACGCTCGCGGAGGCGTTCGGCGTCAGCGTCCGATCGTTCATGAGCGGCGTCGCTTTCATGGGCAACGATGCGAAGCTCGCGAAGCGGCTGCTCGCGGAGATCAAGCGCATGGCGGGCGACGAGCGAACGGCGAAGCGTCTCGCTCGAACGTCGACCGCGCAGGCGTCCGCCGACGTCCTCGGAAGCGCGGCGCGTTGGGAGAGCGGCGTCGCTCACGTCGACGTCGTGTCGCTCGTCGCGAGCGCGCTCACGTCGCCGCGCGACCTCCTCGTCTTCGAGGCTGCCGCTTTCGACGCGCCTGTCGCGATCCCGATGGCGCCGCTCTTCGACCTCGCGCGGCTCGAACGCGCGGACTTCTCCGCGTTCGTCGACCGGTTCGGCCTGCATATCCGCTGGTCGACGGGCGGGCTCAACTTTCTGTCGGTCGTGGATGACCGCGCCGAGCGCGTCACCGTGAACCTTCCGCCGCATCCCGCGTCGCTGAACGTGGCGCCGATGCGGAGCGTCGCCGACAACGACAACGCCGCGCGCGTGCAGGTGTCGTCGTGAAGGCGCGCGATCAGAACGGCCTCACGTTCGACGCGAAGCTCGTTCTTGTCGGCCCGCACGGCGACGTCTACGTCCGCGCGCCCGAGCACGACTCGATGACCGAGAGCGCGTGGCGCGATCCATCCGAGGCGAACGACGTCATCTTCACGGCGGACGGCGACGACGATCTCCCGCGCATCCTTGCGGTCGACGGCGAGTGGTACTGCGAGGGCTGCGAACCGCCGTGGACCGACCTCGCCGCGGACGACGTCTGGATCGCGGAACCCGGCCTCAACGACGCGGGCTACACGAGCTTTCCGCAGTGCGCCCACTGCGGGCACGTTCACGAGTGGGTCGGCATCGACGGCGACGAGGTGGCGTCGTGAAGGCGCTCAGCGTGAAGCAGCCCTGGGCGTCGCTCATCGCGAGTGGCCAGAAGACCATCGAGCTCCGCTCGTGGCCCACGACCTACCGCGGTCCGCTCGTCATCGTCGCGAGCGCGTCGCCCGATGGGGAAGCGCTCGCGCGATTCCGTCTCGGTCACGTGCCGTGCGGCGTGACCGTCGCCGTCGTTGACGTCGTCGACGTCCGTCCCGCACACGCGAGCGACGAAGCGTCGGCCCTCGACGCGCCGGCACCGCGCGACTTCGCTTGGTGCTTGGCGAATCCGCGTCCGCTCCCGCTCGCTCGCATTCGCGGACGCCTCGGGCTCTACGACGTCGATGACGCCGTCGTGGCAGGCGCACCGTGAAACGAGCCGCGCTCTACACCCGCGTCAGCACCGCCGACCAGTCGACCGGGCTCCAGCATGACGAGGCGGCGCGCGTGGTGGCGGCGCGCGGGTGGGAGCTCGCGGCGACGTTCGAGGACGTCGGCGTGAGCGGCGCGAAGGGCCGCCGGCCTGGGCTCGACGCGCTGCTCGACGCCGCGAGGAAGCGCCGCTTCGACGTGCTCGTCGTGTGGCGCGCCGATCGCCTCTTCCGTTCCGTGCACCACATGGTCGCGACGCTCGCCGACCTCTCCGCGCTCGGCGTCGACTTCGTGAGCTGCACCGAGCCGTTCGACACGTCGACGCCGACTGGGCGCCTGCTCTTTCACCTCTGCGCGGCGTTCGCGCAGTTCGAGCGCGACGTCATCATCGAGCGCACCGTCGCGGGGGTCGCGGCGGCGCGACGGAGGGGAAAGCGACTCGGACGTCCGCGCCGGTACGTCGATGTCGAGCGCGCACGCGAGCTTCTCGCCGCGGGCCGGTCGCAGCGATCAGTCGCCGCCGAGCTCGGCGTAGGATTCGGGACTCTCCAGCGCGCGCTCGCCGTTGACCCACAATCGTCCGCGCCGACGGGCTCGGAAGGGACTTGAAACACGCCCCTCGGGCGACGCGCTCGCGCGGCCGAGAATCGGTCGATTTCGTAGCGCCTGCGAGAACGCGACTCCCACTTGACGCTCACTCGGGCATCGATGAGAACCCACGCATGCCTCGTGCCGACGGCGGTAACCAGATCACGATCCGCATCCACCCCGCCATGATCGAGCGCGCCGACGACCTCGTCGACTTCGTGGGCGAGCGGACGAACAATGCGTCGCCGTCTCGTTCGGACGTCTGGCGCGAGGCGATGCTCCGCGGCATCGCGGATCTCGAGCGCGAGCAAGCCGAGGTGAAGAAGAGGAAGCGGTAGGCAGAGTTTTTTGTAGCGTCGGGTAGGGCGCGACGAATGT
>JAYVXB010000608.1:0-12897 GCA_043785585.1 Deltaproteobacteria bacterium
GCCGCCGCCGAGGGGCGCGGGGCGGACGCGCTTCCGGACTCCGTGCTCGGCATGGTTCAGGCGCGCCTCGACGAGCTCGGCGTCGCCGAGCGCCGCGTCTTGCGAGCCGCGAGCGTCTTCGGCGACACGTTCTGGTCGGGCGGCGTCGCGGCGCTGATGGGCGACACCGTCGTCGTGAGCGAGGTGCGCGCGCTCCTCGCGGAGCTCGTCGGCAAAGAGGTCATCACCGAGGCGCGATCGTCGAAGTGGCGCGGCGAGATCGAGTACCGATTTCGCCACGTGCTCTTCCGCGACGCCGCGCACGCGACGCTCGCCGAGTCCGATCGCGTCCGCGCACACCGTTTCGCCGCGGCGTGGCTCGAGACGGTCGGCGAGAACGATCCCGCGGTCCTCGCGGAGCACTACGATCTCGGCGGCGCGTCCGAGAAGGCGCTTGGCTTCTTCCGGCTCGCGGCGTCGCAAGCGCTGAGGCGTCACGATTTCGATCACGCGATGAGCCACGCGATGCGCGCGCGTGCGCTGGGGCCCGACGCGGCGGCCGAGGCGGCGCTTCGCGGGATCGAGGCCGAGGTCTCGTATTGGCGTGGCGATCACGCGATCGCAGCGGAGCGAGCTTCAGGCGCGGCCGAGCGCCTCGAGCGCGGCGCACCCGAGTGGTTCGACGCCGTGTCGGTCGCGGTCGGCGCGTTCGGCCAGCTCGGTCAGAACGACTCGGTGGCCGACTGGCTCGACGAAGCGGCGCGCGCGCCGTCGCCCCCGGAGAGTCGCGGTGAGCACGTCGTCGCGTTGTGCCGCGGGATGACCCAGCTCTTCTGGGCGCATCACGGCGGCGACCTCTCCGACGTTCGCGCGTGCCTCGAAGAGCTCGTTGAACGCAGCGATCCTCTCGACGCGTACCACTCCGGTTGGGTGCATCGCGTTCGCGGCGAGTCGGCGTGGCTTCACTCCGGCGACGTCGGCGCGTGCCTTCGAGAGCTCGAGTCGAGCTGCGCGGCGTTCGATCGCGCGCGCGCGCTCCGAGCGCTCTGCTTGACGCGACTCAACGCGGCGAGCCTCACGGGTTGGTCGGGCGCCACCGGGCGCGGTCTCGAGCTCGTCGCGCGATCGCGCGCGGAGGCGGAGCGTCTCGGCGCGGGGTTCTTGCTTCGGTACGGCCGCGTCGTCGAAGGGATGCTGCTGACGTACGCGGGCGACGAGCGCGCCGATGCTTCGATGCGGCTCGCGCTCGCGGATGTCGAGGGGAGCCCGCGACTGGCGTTCTTGTGCAGCCTCGCCGTCGGATGGTTGGCGCTCGAACGGCGGGATCTCGACGGGGCCGACACGGCAGCGCGCGCAGTCGCCGCATGTTCGGTTGCCGAGGACCTGCGTCCTGCTGGGCTCGCGCTCGTCGCGAGGGTCGCATGCGCGCGCGGCGATCTCGACGAGGCGGTCCGTGTCGCGACGGACGCGCGACGCATCGAGCTCGCGTGCCCCGATCTCGAGCTCACGTACGGGACCGCCGGTTTCGCGCTCGCCGAAGCGCATGCGACGCGCGGCGCCCTCGACGCCGCGCGCGACGCGCTCGCTCCGACCGTGCGTCGCCTCTCGGAGATCGCCGCGACCATCGCGACGGCAGAGGACCGCGCGCGCTTCTGGGGACGAAGGCTCCCGAACGCGGAGGTCGCGAGTCTCGCGGCGAAGCTCGAGATGGCAACCAATCTCTGAAGAGCAGGCTACGCTCGACCCATGACTCGCCGCGCCGTCGCGATCGTATTCTTCCTCGCGGCGCCCGGCTTCGTGGCCTGCGGACGATCCGATCTCCTCTACCGCGTCTACGACGTCGGCGTCGACGCATCGACGGACGCACACCACGACGCGGACGCCGCTCCGAAACCCGACGCGACGCCCGATGCGCCACCGCCACCGATCGGCGACTACGGCTACGTCATCCTTCGCGAGTACGCCGGCGGTGGATCGATCGGCTCGGAAGCGACCGCGGTCTTCTACGAGAGCTTCCCGCTCGCGTGCGCGCTGTCGGTGCTGCCGGGGACGTGCGTCGTCGCGACGTGCCCGAGCTCGGACCACGGCATCGGCTTCAGCGCCGGCGACATCGCGATCGCGGGGCCCAACGGCAGCGGGACGCTCCACCCGAAGCAGACCGCACAAGACGGCATCCACTACGACGTCTGGCAGAGCCAGGCGTCCGCGTTCGTTCCGGGCGATTCGATCAAGGTCACGGCCGCGGGCGCGACGGTCCCCGCGTTCACGGCGCAGGTGACCTTCCCGGGCAACGTGTCGCTCATCACGCCGCCGCTCGGTGGCAGCCCGCTCGTCGTCGACACGACGCAGCCACTCGCCGTGAGCTGGGCGCAGACCTCAGCACCCGAGATCCTCTTTTACGCGGTCCAAGATACCGGCACGCTCCCGTCGCCTGTGCTCGTCTGTTACTTCGAGTCGCGATTGGCGAGCGCCGTCGTGCCGGCGGCGACACTTGCACAATACAAGTCGACGCTCGTCGCCGGAGCGCTCCCGATCGCCGTGGTGTTCCCGGTGGCGCGCGCCGCAGCGCTCGGACCGATGTGGCGCGTCGCGCTGAATGCGGTGGGGCCGGGGACGGCGGGGGCGTTGGATCTGCGCTGATTCACTGCGGCGCGCACGTCGACACGCCCGCGCCGACGACGGTGCTCGCCAGCGTCGCGACGTCGACGAGCGATCGATCGCTCGGGCGGTAGCGCGTGACCGACGTCGGCGCGCCGTCCGTGTTCGCCGTGAAGAAATAGAAATCGCCACCCCAGAACGCGAACGCGAACGACGCCATGCTCGATCCGACTGGCAGTCCGGTCACGCTGAGGACCGTCGCGTTCGTCTTGTCGAGCTCGGCGAGGTAGCCGCCGGGGCCGGGGTTCGCGAGGAAGTATCCGTAGAGGCGCCCATCGCCCGTGCCCGTGAGCTCGACGGCGTTGCCGAGCGATCGCGAGAACGAACCGATGAAGTCGAACGCGTACGACGCGGTGTCGATCTTCGCGAGCCCCCGCGACGGCATCGTGTAGTTCGCGTCGCCGACGTAGAGCGTCTCGGCCGGTCCGTTTTGGTCCGTCGCGAAGCCCATCCCATATCGCCCCCAACCACGCTGTCCCGGGACGAACGTCGTCCCGAAGCACGACGCCGTCGCCGTGCTCACGCGGAAGAGGCTGCCGTCGAAGTAGCTGACGTACGCGATCCCTTTGCGATCCACGGCCATCGAGTTGGTGTGGATGTCCATCGGCATCGGGCACGACACGAGGCCGATGTGCGTGAACGCTGCGGCCGGCGGATTGAAGCTGAAGAGATTGTGGTCCGACGTGACGACGTAGATGTACGTGACGCCTGCGTCCGCGCAGTCGCTCCTCTGCGTGCCGTCGGGGGCGACGTCTCTCGGTGCGTCGCGCGGGCCGTCGGTCGGTGCGTCACGGTCGCTGTCGCCGTCGCGGGGACCGTCGAGCGCGGCGTCGAGACCGCCGTCGCCTGTGGCGTCGTCGATCGGCGGGACGCCGAGTCCCGTTCGCGCGCCGCACGCCGCGATCACCAGTGCTGTCGCGAGCGCGGTGAGCGGCCGTTTCACCCGGTGGAGGTTGGGTCGCGCGCGCCAGCACGTCAAGGTCTTCGCGTTGGAGCGGCCCTTGCTCATGGATCACGAATGCGACGACCGCGCGCGGCGCGGAAGGAGGCGCGCGATGCTGCTCGGCGCGACCGACTTGCTCGCGGAAGAAGACGACCTCTACGCGACGCCCGTCGCGCGCGGACGCTTGGACGAAGTGCTCGCGCCGCGCGCGTACATCGTGAGGGAGCGCCGGACGATCATCGACGATTCCGATTTCCATGTCCGCGCGCACGGCGGTTTCGGTGGCGTGCACGTCGCGTCAGGGGGCGCGCACTGGGGAGCGGGGGGAGGCGGAGGTTCGTGGCGGCGCTCACTTCTCCGCGGTGCACCGCTGCGCCGACGAGAGCGCGATCGTCCCGGCGTCGTCGCCGAGCACGAGCGTCACGCGTCCTCCGCCCGCGTCGACGTTGGCCACCGCGTCGGGGAGCGCACAGATCGATTCGCTCGCGTAGCAGTCGATGCACATCGCGGGCGCGTGCTCGTCGTAGCGCACGTCGAGGCGTCCATCGCGAACCGCGCAGGCGAGCGGCTGACCGCAGAGGCAGTCGTACGTCACGCGGAGCATTCGCGTGGCGCGCCGCGTGTGCACGATGCAGACGCTCGTCGGCGGACGCGGCTTGTACGTCGGTGACGGCGTGGGCCACGACATCGTGAGCGCCTCGAGATCCGCCAGGCGCGCCTCGAGGCGAGCGCGCGCACCTTCGTCGAGCGGCGGCAAGTCGGCGCGTCCCGCGAGCACATCGTCGTAGCGGATGGCGAGCGCGGCGCGCGTCCACTCGACGAGCGGCTTCAAGTCGGGCGCATCGAAGTTGAGAAAGAATCGGGCGAGCGGGCGCTCGAGCCTCTGCGGATCGCGATCGAAGCGGACGTAGAGAGAGTCGAATCGCTGATGGTAGCGCGCGGGTGCGGAGCGCATGCGCGCGACGAGCGCGACGGACGCCTCGGCGCGAGG
Source organism: Deltaproteobacteria bacterium (assembly GCA_043785585.1). Classification (GTDB taxonomy): domain Bacteria; phylum Myxococcota_A; class Polyangia; order Polyangiales; family Polyangiaceae; genus JBBQXV01. The sequence goes on from JAYVXB010000608.1 coordinate 4,572, forward strand.
ATCGAACGACTCCGCGAAGAGCAGCTCGAGATCGCGTTCGATCGTGGTGGTCGTGAGTGGCGGCGGGGGCGCAGGCGAAGCCGTGGCCGACGACGACGTCGTGGAGGGGGAGGGCGACGGACGCGTGCATGCCAAGGTCGCGATCGCGAACGGGACGACGATCGCGCGCCTCACGCCATCGCCGTGAGCTCTTCGAACGCGGAGTAGTACGCGCGTCGGAGCTCCGTGAGCGTGGCCGCACCGGCGACCGATCGAATCGAGCGGCCGTCGGCGTGCAGCGGATCCACGCGGCGATCGTACCACCTCGCACGAGTGGGCCGAGGGGCGAGACGCGCCGAGGGCCGTCGCCTATTCTCGGAAACGGTGAGCGAGCCCAAGACCAAGCGCGCGGCGCTCCGCGCGGCGACGAGGATCGTCACGCTCGGCAATCTCGCGGCGCGCGCGCTCGGCCTCGTCCGCGACGTCGTCCTCGCGGCCCTCTTCCGCCGGGACGAGACGGACGCGTTCTTGGTCGCGTTCACGATCCCGAACGTGCTTCGCCAGATCCTCGGCGAGGCGGCCGCGTCGAGCGCGGTCGCGCCGGCGCTCTCGAAGCAGCTCGCGAAGGGCGGAGACGATGCTGCACGCGCGCTCTTTCAGCGAGTCCGCGGCGCGGCGACGATCGTCCTCGTCCTCGTGACCGTCGCTGGCGTCCTCCTCGCGCGCCCGCTCGCCGACCTCTTCGCGGCCGGGTCCCACGATCGCCCGGGGACCTTCGAAAAGACCGTCTCGCTCACGCGCAACGTCTTTCCGTATTTGCTTTTGACCGGGATCGCGTCGCTCGGCGCGGCGGCGCTTCACGTCAAGCAACGCTACAAAGTCGTCTCGTTCGCGCCGCTCCTCCTCAACGTCGCGATCGTCGCTGCAGCGTTCGCGCTGCCGACGCCCTTCGAGGCGCGCGGCATCGATCGCACGCAAGCCATCGTCTTCGGCGCGCTCCTCGGCGGCGCGCTCCAAATCGTGATCCAAACGGTCTCCCTGCGCCGTGCAGGCTGGGCAGGCCCCGCGATCGTCGACCTTCGCGACCCGGGCGTGCGCGACATCGCGCGTCGCATCGCTCCCATCTGCCTCGGTGCGTTCGTCTACGCGATCAACTTGATCCTCTCGCGCCGCTTCTTGTCCGACTTCGGACCTGGCGCGCAGAGCTGGTTCACCTGGGCGATGCGTCTCTGCGATTTCCCGTCGCAGCTGTTCGCGCTCGCGGTCTCGGCCGTCGCGGCGACCTCGTTGTCGAAGATCGCGGCGAAGGGGGGTGATCTCGCAAAAGCGACGTCGATCGACCTGCGCCTCACGCTCTTTTTCACGGTGCCTGCGAGCGTCGTGCTCGTCGTGCTCGCCCGGCCTCTCGTCGCATTGGTCTTCGAGCGCGGCGAGTTCGACGCGTCGTCGTCGTGGGAGACGTCGCGCGCGCTCGTGTGGCAAGCGAGCGCGGTCTGGGTGGTTGCGACGTCGCGCCATCTCGTGTCGCTCCTCTACGCGCTTCGATCGACCCGCACGCCGCTCGTCGCGGGGGCAATCGAGGTGGTCATGTTCGTCGCCATCGTCCTCGCGCTCCGTGGCCGAATGGGGCACGTCGCGATCAGCGTGGCGGTCGCAGGCGCGAGCTTCGGGCAGATGACGGTGCTTCTCCTTTGGGCTCGGCGAAAGCTCCCCTCGCTCGGCGTGATCGCGATCGTCTTGTCGGGCGCTCGCACGCTCGTGGCGTCGGTCGTCGCTGCGCTTGCCGCGTGGTCGACGGCTCTCTTGCTCGCGGCGCCGGCACAAGCGGGTGGGGTCGCTCGCGCGCTGCCGGGCGTCGCCGCGCTGCTCGCGTTTACCGTGATCTACGTCGGCGCGGCGTGGAGCTTGCGATCGCCCGAGCTCGCGGCGATCGTCGAGACGCTGCGCAGCCGAAGACGCGAAGCGTAGTGCGCGCTCACTTCGCCGTGCGATAGGCCTGCGTCCACGCCGCGCCGACGCCTTCGACCATCGCGCGCGCTCGCACGTACGACTCGCCGCCGTTCAGCGTGTAGCTCGCGAGGTACCCGTCGGCGACGTTGCCTCCGGCCACGACGCGTCCGCGCGAGAGCACCTGTCCACCGTTACCGACGAACTCCACGCGCGCGCGCGAGTCTCCGACCCACACGCTCAACGTGCTGGCCGATAGCGCGATACGCCGGAAGGCGACGCCCGACGAGACGTACATTCGGTTTGCCATCAGCGCGTCGCAGATCGCTTCTCGCGTGGTCTCGGCGCCGAACGTCTCGACCCACGCGCGACCCGGCAGCGGCTCTCTCTCCGGGCTCCGTTCCGGCGTGAGTCGATGCATGTCGTCTGCGCCGATCGCGCCGACGTCGCGCCCCCGCGCGAGCAGCTCGTCCCATATCTCTTCGTGCGACGGATGCGTCGGATCGCCGAGCTGAAATACGTCCGGATGCCCGCTCCAGATCTCGAGCGAGTACGATCCACCGAGCGAGGCGATGTCGGACGTGCTGGCGCCCCACTTGAAGTTCGGGTGGTTCACGATGACGAATCCCTGCTGCGAACGGATCGCGCCGACCGCGTCGGCGAGCGCGCCGCGCACGTCGTCGAACTGTCCGCTCGGGATCTGTTTGCCAATGCAGATGCCATTGACGTGCACAGGCGACTTGTCGCCGCCGACTCTGCTCGTGATCTCCTCGGCAGGCAGCAGGACGAAGCCCGAGGTCTCGAGATCCTCGAACGGCGCGAGCTCGTCGAGCTTGTCGTGATCGGTCAGCGCGAGAAATTGATAGCCGTGATCGCGGTACCACTCGATGACGTCACGCGGCGGATCGAGGCCGTCGCTGAGCGTCGTGTGCGTGTGCATGTTTCCGCGCTGAAACTGATTCACGTCGAACGTCTGCGCGAACGTCCCGACCGGCGCGACCCGCCGCGCCGCCGTGCCTCCGATCCCGAGATCCTGCAGCGTCGGACGCACGATCGCGAGCGCCGCGGCCACCAAGAGGAGCACCACGATGAACGCGCGTCGCGTCTTCGGCGATGCCGGCTGCGGTCGCAAGCTGAGTGGCGGCGGAGCTAGCGACGGCGCGGCGGACGGCGGTCCGCTGATGTGCGTCGAATCCGTGATGCGGATCGTGGGCGCCGACATGAGGCCGGGCGGCGGCATGCTGATGACGGGAAATGGCGCGCCGCTGTCGATCCGGATCGGTGTGCTGTCGTTGGTCGGCGGCGCGACGCTCATCGGGCGCGGCACGAGGCTGCTTCCGGCCGGCATCGGAATGTCCAGGCGATACTCTCCGCTGGTACCGGCCGGCGGTTTCTTCTTCCCGTCCATCGACTGACAACGATACGGCGGAAAACGCAAACCCGCCAAAAGGCCTATGCTGCTCTCGTGGGGACAGCGACCCCGGCGGACCGCGCCGACGGAGCAAAGACGACACCGCGAGACGACGCTATTGCGCGTTTCGCGCTCGGCAGCGTTGTGTGGGCGCTGACGGCTACGGTCGTGCTCGATACGCTCGTTTTCACTCTCGATTGCGCGCTCGTCGCGAAGTCGGGAGCAGAATGGCGGGTCGTTCTGGCGAGCGGCATCGCGGGAGCATCGCTCGCGACGTTCGTCGCGCTCGCCTTGGGGCCCGCCGCTGCGGTGCTCGAGCTGGCGTGCCGTCGCATCGCGCGATCGCGGGCGCGCGCGTTTTGGGTTCTGCCGATCGTCGTCACCGCGTGGCTCTTCGGTGCCCTGATGACCTCGATGTTCTTCCAGCCGACGAAGGCGGTCGAGGTCGGCGTGGTCACCGGGTTCGCCGTCGTCGTCGTCGTTTGCGCTGTCCTCGCGAGGGCGCGGCGAGCGTGGCCGTTGAGCTTGGTCCTCGCGGCGATCACGATCTACCTGGGGATTCGCGCGCCGATCGTGCGTCGAGATTGGCTGGACCTCCTCGCCGTCACGAGCGTCTGCGCGCTTCTCGCCGCGGCCGGGCGCTTGAAACGCCGCATCGCGCAGGTGCCGAAGGGCCGGCTCTTCACCCTGGTCGGCGCGCTCCTCGTGGTCTCCGTCGCCGCCGCAAAAGCGCTCGACCTCGCGCCTCCGCACTGGCGCGCTGCCGCGGTGCACCACGCGCAGTACGAACCGCGCCTCGCACGCGTGTGTCGCGCGGCGATCGATCTCGATGGCGATGGCTTCTCCGCGATCGCCTGGGGTGGCGATTGCGACGACGCGGATCCACGTCGCAACCCGCGCGCGCACGAGCTGCCGAACGGAATCGACGGCAACTGCAACGGCACCGTGCGTCCCGCGCGACCCACCGACGCCGAGCGCGGCCTCGCGCCCGCGGCGGGCGATCCCAACGCGCCGACGGGCGCGATCGATCTCATGGTGCTCGTGACCGTCGATGCGTGGCGCGCGGACTCGCTGCGCGCGGACCTCATGCCGAACGCCACGGCCTTCGCCGCGCGCGCCGTGAACATGTCACGCGCGTATTCTGCAGGTACTGCGACGCGCGTCTCGATGCGCCTCGCGCTGCGCGTCGGAGCGGACGAAGAGTCGGTCGCGTCGCGCCTCGAGCTCGCGGGCATCGCGACGCACGCGGTCTTTGGCTTCAACCGACCCGAGCTCCGCGCGACGTTCCTCGACGGATTCACGGACGTGCCGATCCCGCGCGGCGAGCGATGGGATGCTCGCGAGACGACCGACATCGCGCTCGCGATGCTGGCCCAGGCGCATACGGGACCGCGTTTTCTCTGGGTGCACTACTACGATGCGCACACGCCGCTCATCCAAGTGACTCCGGGCGTCGCACCGACGTACCTCGCCGAGCTCGCGTTCATCGATCGCGAGATGGGCCGCCTCTTGGCCGCGATCGATCCGGCGCGCTCGATCATCGTGGTCACCGCGGATCACGGAGAGCTCTTCGACTCGTACGGCGCGGGGTACCATGCCGTCTCGGCGAAAGAGGCGGTCGTGCGCGTGCCGGCGATGGTCACCGCTCCGGGCCTTGCGCCTGCGACCTACGACGGTCTCATCAGCCTGCGCGATGTCGCGCCGACGATCCTCGGCGCGTTCGGACGATGCGACCCCGCCACCGAGCGCTTCGGGCGCAGCTGGCTTCGGCTGCGCGATGCGCCGGAGGCAAGGCTTCACGACTTCGTCGTGAGCTACAGCGCCGAATCGGTGCGAGGCATGACCTACCTGATGCCGATGGCGGCCATCGTCGAGCCGCGACTGAAGCTCATCGAGACGTTCGAGAACAAGCTCCTGGAGGTCTACGATCCGAAGGCCGATCCGCTGGAGGCCGTCGACCTCGCGACGTCCGATACTGCGGAGATCGCCGCGCTTCGGCGACGCTTGGCGATCTTCCGCGATATCGACGGCTATCTCTAGCGCGCTTAGGAACGCGGCTACTTCTTCGTCGCGGGCGCGGGCTTCGGCGTGACCTTGACGAACTTGAGGGTCATGCGGTCGCTCTCGCCGATCGCGATGTACTTGTCGCGGTCCTTGTCCTTGAGATCGAGCGACGGCGGGAGCGTCCAGACGCCTTCCGCGTAGTCCTTGGTGTCCTTCGGGTTCGCGTTGACCTCGGACTTGCCGGCGAGCTTGAAGCCGGCCGCTTCGATCGTCGCGATGACCCACTTCTCGGGCAAGTAGCCCTTCTTCGCGGTCTCGTCCGGGTTCGCGTCGGCGTTCGCGCGGTGCTCCTCGATACCGAGGATGCCTCCGGGCTTGAGCGCCTTGTTCGCCTCGGCGAGCCAGAGGCCGAGCGTTTTGCCGTTGTGCATGCCGTGCAAGGTTCGCATCATGATGACCATGTCGACGGTGCCGTCGAGTCCGAGCGCGGGCGCTTTCGGATCGGTGATCGTGACCGTCTGGACCTTGCCGTACGCCTCGGGTGACTTGTCGAGGAACGACTTGAAGCGCTGCGCGTAGAACGTCCCGCGCATGTCGATCGGTCCGTTCGGATCGCCGTTCGTCGCGAGGTACTTCCCCTTCATCGAGAGCGCGGGCGCGAGGAGCTCGCTGTACCAGCCTTCGCCGGGGCTCACGTCGAGGACGGTCATCGTCGGCTTGAACCCGAAGAACTCGAGCGTCTCGATCGGGTGGCGGTACTTGTCGCGATCCGCTGCGCCGGGCTTGCGGTGCTTGCCCGCCATCGCCGCCGTGATCGCGGCCTTGCCCGTCGGGAACGTCTTGCTCGCGAGCGCCTTCGCGTCGGCGTGCATCTCGGGCGTCCAGCGCGCGAGCTCGGCCTTGTTCTCGTCTTCCCACTTCGCGCGATCCTCCTTCAACTTGCGGAGCTGATCGGCCTTTTTCTTTTCTTCGGGTGTGGGCTCGGGGGGCGTGGGCGTCGCGCTGTCGGCCGGCGGCGCGGTGGTCGAAGCGACGGGCGCGGGGAGCGCCGACGTCGGCGGTGCCGGCGGCGTTCCGAGAGGGGCGGGCGACGCACCGCAGCCAGCGAGGACGGACACGAGAACGACGGAGCAGAGGTTGTGACGCATCATGCGGCCTAGCTACCGCGTACAATGGCCGCGTGCAACCCGCCCGCGATCCGTTCGCCCGCCTCGAGAACACCCATCGCCGGATCGAGGAGCGCCTCGCCACGCTCGAGCGCGCCGCGTCCGAGCTCGACGGCGTGGAGCGAATGCGTGCGCTCGACGACGTCTACGACGTGGTCGCGTTCTTCGCCCGCGCGGCCGCGCGTCACCACGAAGACGAGGAAAAATCGCTCTTTCCGCGGCTCGCGGCGGTGGCCGATCTCGAACCGCTCGTCCGTTCGCTGGCGGACGAGCACCGCGAGCACGACGCCGTGTACGGCGAGATCGCGGCGCTCGTCGGGGCGTTCCCGACCGACGTGGGGCCCGAGCGCGCCGATGAAGCTCGCCTCGCCGCGCTCGCGCGTCGACTCTCGGACGTCTACCGCGCGCACATCGATCGCGAGGAGAAGGAGCTGTTCCCCGCGGCGAGGCGCGCGCTCGACGCGGCGGCGTGCGAAGAGATGGCAGAGGAGATGGAAGCGCGGCGTGGACAGCGCGGGTGACCGCGGACCGAAGCGTGTTACGTCTGCTCGATGGCGCTCGGCGCGACCATTCATCAAATCCAGGTGGCGCTCTCGGACGTCGATCGCAACGTCTACGAGACGCTCGATCTGCGCCTCGCGCGCCACCCGTCCGAGAGCATGCGCTACCTGCTCACGCGGACCTTCGCGTACTGCCTGTCGTACGAAGAAGGGATCGCGTTCAGCAAGGGTGGGCTCTCTTCGAACGACGAGCCGCCGATCAGCGTGCGCGATCCGACGGGGATCTTCCTCGCGTGGATCGACGTCGGGTCACCGTCGGCAGAGCGGCTCCACAAAGCGTCCAAGGCGGCGAGACGCGTCGCCATCTTCACGCACGCGGATCTCGCGCTCTTGCGGCGCGAGGCGGCGACGAAGGCGATCCACAAAGTCGACGAGATCGACGTGTGGCGGATCGATCCGCAGTTCCTCGATCGGCTCGAGGCGAAGATCGATCGGCGAGCGGCGCTCGAGCTGACTCGCAATGACGGGCAGCTCTACGTGACCATCGGCGACGAGATCTTCGAGAGCGCGATCGAGCGCGCAGGTCTCGCGACTCCCGAGTGACTCAGCGTCGGCGGCGACGCGCCAACGTCGCGCTCAGCGCGAGCGCGACGAGCCACGATCCGCCGGTTCGTTCGTCGCCCACGCTGCACCCGCGGTTCGGGGCGGGAGGGTCGGGTACGAAGCAGGCGTAGGCTCCGCTCGCAGCGACGGCGGCACATCGAGCGCCGCTCTTGCAGAAGCCCGGCAAATCCGGAAAGCACGTCGTCGTGCACACGCTGCCGCCGCCCGACGCCGACGCGAGGCACTTTCCTACGGCGCAGTCGTTCGCGTCGCGGCAGCTCGCGCCGAATGCTCCGGGGCTCGGCGACGCGTGGCGACACAGCTTGCGCGCGTCGGTGCCGGCGACGCACGCGAGGCCCGCGGGGCACGCGTCGTTCGCTCCACACGGCGGCGCGCAGAACGACAGCGATGCGTCGTCGAGAGCCGCGGCGCACTCGCCCGCGGTCGGCGCGCAGCTCGCCGCGTAAAAGCATCGATCGCCCGGCCCGGCGGCGCCTTCTGCGGTCGCGGCGAGCCACGGCAGGATGAACGAAGCGTACGCATCCACGCGCATGTCGCGCGCCGTCTGCGAGCAGGCTGGATCGCCCGACGACGTCACGCCGACGATCGCCTCGACACCGCCGACCGTCGCGAACGCCGGCCCACCCGAGTCGCCGCTGCACGTCTGCGACGGCGACGACGCGAGGGCGATCTCGTTCGTCGTCAGCGACGCGATG
>JAYVXB010000609.1:0-12895 GCA_043785585.1 Deltaproteobacteria bacterium
CGAGCCGTCGAGCGCAGACCTCGTCAATGCTGCGAGCGAAGCGAGCACCGCCGAAGGCGGCTCGGCATTGACGCGGTCGAGCACGACGGCAAGATGAAACTCCCGAGCGAGCCCCGTCTTACGTTCACGAGCGTGCGCGTGGGCGTGCGCGTGGCGCGTGGGCGTGCGCGTGGGCGTGCGCGTGGGGCGTGGGCGTGGCGTGAGCGTGCGCGTGACCACGCCCGCGTCAGCGACACCGCTGCGCGCGCATGTCGTCGTTGTGGCTGCAGCTGAATCCCGCCCACCCGCACGACGTGTACGTCGCGGTCACGCCGCACGCGGTCGTCGCGGCGAAGCCATCGCCCGAGCACGCGAAGAACCCGAGCTTACAGTTGACGTTGCCCCTCTCGACGCTCTCGCTGCCGTTGCAATCGTAGTCGAACGTGCCGCAAGCGTTCCGCGTCGCGAAGAAGTCGGTCTGCCCCGGATGCACGAGGCTGTCGACGTCGCAGCAGTCGTCGCCGAGGCAGACGTTGCCCACGTCGCGATGGCCGTCGTTGTCCTTGTCGCACGGGCCGCCGTCGCCCGCGTCGGCGCTGTTCGATGCGTCGGGCGTCGTCGTCGAGGTGTCTGGCGCGATCGCGTCGGCGGACCACGTCGCGGTGTCGCCGGTGCTTGCGTCCGACGATGAGGAGGACTCGGCCGACGCGTCGCTCGCCCCCGCGTCGGTGTCGCCGTCGTCGCGCGGACCGAGCCCCGTCGTCTGCAACGCGCACGCCGCGAGCGAGCTCGCGAAGAGGGCCAGAGCGACAGTGTGGCGTGAGCGCAACGGCATGAAACCTCGACCCCCGCAGTCAGCGGCAACCTTGGGTCTCAGGACGCGGTGCGTCAACCCTCGGCTCATCCCTTTTTCGTCTCTTCGCGCGCACGCTGCGTAAATCGCAGGCCCGCGGGCACGAGGACGAGCGACGCGACGAGGCCGAGGACGACCCCGATCGCGCCGACCGCGCCGACGTCGGCGAGCCCGCGGAAGCGACAGAAGAGGAGCGCGCCGAAGCCGCACGCGGTCGTGAGCGCGGTCGCGACGACGAGAGGACCTTGCGAGCGGAGCGCGTCGCGCGTCGTGGAGGACGACGCGGCGAAGAGGAGGAACATCGACTCGTCGAGCGTGATCCCGATGAGAACCGGAACGACGAGCGCGTCGTACACGTGCCAACGAACGTCGAGGACGCGCATCACGACGCCGAGCGCGGCGAGCTCGGCCAAGACGACGCCGAGCGCGAGGATCGCGTCGCGTTTTCGTCGGAGCGTTGCGCGCAGAGCGATCGCGGCGAGGCCGAGCGCGACGAGCCCGACGAGCGGGAGATCGCGCGTGAGGCTCGAGCGGAGCGCGCGCTCGAGGTGCGCGTAACCGGTGACGAGCGCGGTCGGATCGGTGGCGCGGATCGTCGCGAGGGCGAGGGTGTCGCGTTCGGGATTTCCGGTCGGGCGCACGTACGTCGCGACCAGCGTGTCGGCGCCGTCGCGCGCGACGTGGCGCGCCGTGATCCACGCGAGCGCATCGGAGCTCGTGCTCGTGGTGTCGCTCGACGTCGTGTCGCGCGAGGGGTGCGCGAACGCTTCGAGCGCTGCGGCGCACGCTTCGAGATCGAAGCCGGCGTCCTTCAGCGCGGCTTCGAGGCGCGGGCGGAGGCTCGGGAGATCGAGCGCGTCGCGCTCCGCGAAGCGTGCGTCGCGCGTCTTCGTCGCTGGCTGGAACGCCGTGAGCGCGTCGAAGCCGTCGAGGACGTGCGTCTCCACGAGCGGCTCGAGCGCCTCGGCGATCGCGTCGGCGCGTTCGCGCGCGCGCTCGGGATCTGCGTCGGCGCTGAGGACGATCCATTGCCCCGGGCGACCGCCGAACCGTTCGTAGATCGCGTCCTGCGTCGCGAGCGGCGCGATCCCGGTCGGGCGGATCGCGACGAGCGCGTCGCTCGCGCGCGGCCCACGAGTGACGACGAGGGCGACGACGAGCGACGCCGCGATCGCGATCGCCACGCCCGCGCGCCCGCGCGTCGACGTCAGCGCCGCGATCGACGCCGTCCATCGCGCCGCGCGCTCCGGTGGCGGCGCGCCGCGTTCGAGCCACGCGCCGATCGACGGCGTCACGACGAGGATCGCGATCGCCGTGAGCACCTCACCCGCGCCGCACAGAATGCCGAGCTGCTTCAGCGCCGTCAGATCGCTCAGCGCGAGCGACGCGAACGCCAGTCCCGCGACGATCGCCGCCGTCATCGTCGGTCGCCACGTCTCTCGCCGCGCCTCGTGCGCCGCTTCCGCCGGTGCGAGCCCACGTCGTCGCGCTCTCAGGAGCGCCGCGTAGACGTGCACGCCCGTGTCGACGCCGACGCCGACGACCACCGCCGCGAACGCGATCGCGATCGCGCTGAGCCCGCCCGGCCAGAGCGCCGCGATCGCCGCCGTCCAAAGCGTCCCGAGCGCGAGCGGCGGCAGCACCGCGACGAGCGCGCGCGCGCGGCGAAACGTGATCAAGAACGCGAGCGACGACAGAACGAACGACGCCACGCCGCTGACGCGCAGATCGCGACGCAGCATCTTTTCCGTCGCTTGCGCGATCGCGTGACCTCCCGTGAGATCGAGCGTCACGCCCGCGTGCGCGGTCCGCGTGGCCGCCATCGCCGCCTCCGCGTCCGCGACGAACGCCGCCGACGCCGCGCTGTCGAGCGTCGCGCCGCGAACTTGCGCGACGACGAGACGCGCCTTCCCGTCCTCCGTCGCGAACGCGCCGTCCGCGTCCGCCCTCAACCCCGCGCCGAGCTCCGCGCGCCCTTCGAACGGAATCGCCGCGAGCCGCAGCGGGTCACGCGAGAGCCACGTCTCCGCCTCCGACGCGCCTGGCGCGAGCAGCATCGCGCGCGTGTCGGCGAGGCGCGCGCGCATTCCTTCGGGGGTCAGCGCCGCCGCGAGCCGATCGCGTGCCGCGGGTCCCGCCCAGCTCCACGCGAGCGTCGGGTCGACTTCCGGAACGGGCGGCGCGCGATCGACGACGCGCGTGACGCTCGGCTTCGTGCGCAGCGCCTCCGTGAGATCGCGCGCGGCCGCTTCGACGTCGTCGGGCGAATCGCCGCGCACCAGCACGAGCGCCAGATCGTTCGTGCCGAACGCGCGCGCGAACCGCGCGAGCGCCGCCGCCTCGCCGCGATCCGGAAAGAGCGGCGTCAAATCGGGCGACACGCGAAGCCGCACGGCAGCGAGCCAAAGCGACGCGAGCGTCGCGATCACGACCAGCGCGGCGACGAGGCGCTCGCGCATCACGACGCCGGCAGCGCCGTGCCGCTCAGCGTTTCTTTCACCACGCGCACGCGAATGCGCGTCACGCGGCGTCGGCTGAGGGCGGTCACCTCGGCCATCGCGCCCTTCGCGAGCTCCACCTTGTCGCCCGCGCGCGGCAGTCGTCCGAGCTGCTCGACGACGAACGCGCCGACCGGCTCGCCGAGATCCGGATCGAGAACCTTCACGCCGATCGCGCGAAGCTCGTCCATCGTCGCGCGTCCGTCGACGTCCCATGCCGAGGGATCGCCCTTCACAGCGATGACCTTCTGCGGTTCCTCGTCGAACTCGTCGCGGATCTCGCCGACGATCTCTTCGAGCAGATCCTCCATCGTCACGATGCCGCTCGTTCCACCGTACTCGTCGACGACGACCGCGATCGGTACGTGCTTTTGCTGCATGTCGCGCAGCACGTCGATGCCGCTCTGTGGTTCGGCGACGAAGAGAATGTCGCGGCAGAGCGACGTGAGATCGGTGAGCTCCATCGCGTCCGCGCGAAGGAGGAAGTCCTTGCCGTAGAGGTAACCGGCGACCTCGTCGAGGCTGCGCCCCTTGGTGAGAATGATTCGCGAGTACTGGTGCGTGCGGACGTACTCGTACGCCGCCTTGCCCGACGTCTTCAGCGGCAGCGACACCACGTCGACGCGCGGCACCATGGAGTGACGCGCGGCGCGCGCCGAGAAGCGCATCACGCGCTCGACGAGCTCGCTCTTCGCCTTGCCGTGCGGCGACGCGACGGCGCTCGCCGCGAGGATCGCGATGATCTCTTCCTCGGACAGCTTGCCTTCGCCGACGAGGTCCGCGCTCAGCCCCATCGTGCGCAAGATGACGCCCGACGCTTGCTCGAGCACCCAGAGCACCGGTCGAAACGCGATGAACAGGACGCGCAACGGGATCGCCGCGAGCAGCGCTGTCCCCTCCGAGCGCTGGATCGCGATGAGCTTGGGCACGAGCTCGCCGAAGAGGACGTGGCTGAACGTCAGCACGGTGAACGCGATCGTGTCGCCGATGATGTGCGCGACATGGCCCAGCGGGTGCCCGACGATCGCCACGCCGATATCGTCGACGACGCGCGCGATCGCCGGCTCGCCGACCCACCCGAGGCCGAGGCTCGCCAGCGTGACGCCGAGCTGCGTCACCGAGAGGTAACGATCGAGCCGCGAGATGATCGCCTGCGCGACGATGGCCTTTTTCTCGCCGCGTCGCGCGCGCGAGTGCATTTGCGTCGCGCGGACCTTGACCAGCGCGAACTCGGCTGCGACGAAGAAGCCGTTGAGAACGATGCAGAGCGCCGCTACGAGAAGGCCGATCACCGAGCGACATTCGTATCACGACCGCTCAGGTAAGATGGCCTCGTGACCGAGCACGACGTCCTCGTCTTCCTCCTGTCCCTCGCCGTCCTGCTCGCGGCGGCACGGGGGCTTGGGGAGGCTGCGCGCGCGATCGGCCTGCCGATGGTCGTCGGCGAGATCGCGACCGGCATCTTCCTCGGGCCGACCGTCCTCGGACGCGTGTGGCCGCAGGCGTTCTCCTTCCTCTTCCCGAGCACCGGCGCGGCGACGAACATGCTCGGCGGCTACACGATGATCGGCGTCGTGCTGCTGCTCGTGGTCGCGGGGCTCGATGTCGATCTGCGCGTCGTGCGCAGGCGCGGCAAGAGCGCGGTCTACACGAGCGTGCTCGGCATGGGCCTCCCGCTCGTCGGCGGCATCGCGCTCGCGTTCGTCCTGCCCGATTCGGATCTGGTCGACCCGTCGCGCCGCGGTCTCTTCGCCGCCTTCATCGGCGTCGCGTTCGCGATCTCGGCGCTCCCGGTGATCGCGAAGACGCTCCTCGATCTCGGCCTCTTCAAGACCGACATCGGGCTGATGGTGATGGCGTCGGCGATGGTCGTCGATCTCGTCGGGTGGCTCGCGTTCTCGGTGCTCGTCGGTCCGATGCGCGGCGGTGTGGTGGACGTCGGCAAGCTCAGCGTCACGATCGGCGTCACGATCGCGTTCGTCCTCGCGTGTCTGTTCCTAGGTCGCCGCGCGATCGACCGAGTGCTCGCCCGCATCGAATCGCAGCCGCACACGGCGCCCGGGCGCGTGCTCTCCGTCATCATCATCCTCGCGTTCCTCGCCGCGAGCGCGACACAGGCGCTCGGCATCCACGCGATCCTCGGCGCGTTCATCATCGGCGTCACCGTCGGCGCGTCGCCGCGTCTCACCGGGCGAACACGCGTCGTCATCGAAGACTTCGTGATGAACATCTTCGCGCCGGTGTTCTTCGCGTCGCTCGGTCTCCGCATCGACTTCGCGCAGGCCTTCGATCTGCGCCTGTGCGTGCTCGTCTTCCTCGTCGCGTCGGTCACGAAGGTCGTCGGCTGCACGCTCGGCGCGCGCCTCGGCGGCTTCAAGTGGCGCGAAGCGGCGGCCGTCGGGTTCGGGCTCAACGCGCGCGGCGCCATGGAGATTATCCTCGCGCTCCTCGCGCTCGAAGCAGGAGTGATCCGGACCGAGCTCTTCGTCGCGCTCGTCGTGATGGCGCTCGTGACGTCGCTCTTGAGCGGCCCGATCATGAAGGCGCTCCTCTATCGCGAAGAAGCGGAGGAGGACGTGGTCGCGCTCCTTCGACGAGGCGCCTACGCCGCCGAGCTTCGCGGCGGCACGTCGTCCGAAGTGATCGACGAGCTCGTACGTGCGCTCGGCTCGCTGCTGGCGGGCTTCAAGCGCGACGCGCGCGAGAGTGTGCTCGATCGCGAGACGATGGCGCCGACGGGGCTCGGCGATGAAGTCGCGATCCCGCACGCCGCGATCGAAGGCTTGCAGAGGCCGCTCCTCGCGCTCGGCCGCGCGCCGCACGGGATCGATTTCGACGCGCCGGACGGCCGCCCCGCGAAGATCATCTTCCTCCTCTTGATGCCGCCCAAGGCCTACGAAGAGGAGGTCCACATCCTCGGATCGATCGCGCGCGCCGTGTACGACGAGCAAGCGCGCGTCGAGCTCCTCGCAGCGCAGAGCTTCGACGAAGTGCTCCGCGTGCTCGGGAAGAGCGCTCGCCGCACGGCCGTGTCGCACCGACCGCCACCGCGGCCCGCGGGCGACTCGGGACTATGAGCGACGACGCGACGACGCGACGACACGCGGAGCGGAGCCGCGACCCCGCACGTCGCTCTCGCGATCCGGTGCTAAGCTCGTGGAGAATGGGCCTCCGCGCTCACCGATTCGCACTCGTGTTCGCGCTCGGTTCCGCCGCGTGCGGCAGCCACGGTGCCGCGTTCACGCCGGACGAGGGCGACGACGCATCGGCGTCGTCCGACGGATCGCACGACGTGTCCTTGCCGAACGCGGACGCGCTCGTGCTCGCCGACTCGGGCTCGGACGACGCGTCGATGCAGTCCGACGTCGTGACCCCCGGGTCGTGCATCGGGAAGCCCGACGGCACGGTGTGCGTGCAGACGCACGATCCCTGCTACGCCGACGCCGTGTGCACCAACGGGCTCTGCGGCGGTCTCACGCCGCGCCCCAACGGCACAGTGTGCGCGCAGTCGACGGATGCGTGCAAGGCCGATGCGGTGTGCGCCGGCGGGCAATGCGGCACGTTCACGACGCGTCCCAACGGTTTCAATTGGCAAGCCGGTGACGACACCGCGCGCTGTTGCGGCGGCGCGAAGATCCACACGAACACGAACGCCGACTGCGGCGCGTGCGGCATCCAGTGCAACGGGGGCAACGGCGAGTCGTGCTCGCTCCTCGGCGGTCACTACTTCTGTCGCGGTTGCGTCGCGAGCGCCGCGTGCTGGTCGCATTGCTGCTCGCTGTCGTTCTCGCCCGCGTCGTGCGCCGCGAGCGACTGCGCGGGCAACTGCTCGGCGACATACTGCCCGCCCGGGACGCACTGCGTGGTCGGCAACGGGACGAGCAGCGACTACTGTGCGTACTGAGGCTTTGCCATGTTCGAACCCACGACCGAGATCACGATCCTCGCGCCGCCGTACGTCGTCTGGCGCATCCTCACGGACACCGCGCGCTACGGCGCTTGGAACCCGCTCGTCGTGCGCTTCGACGGTGAGCTGCGCCGCGGCGCACGCGCGAAGATCACGCTCGGCATCGAGGGCCGCCGCACGCCGAAGATCCCCGTGCGCA
Source organism: Deltaproteobacteria bacterium (assembly GCA_043785585.1). Taxonomy (GTDB): domain Bacteria; phylum Myxococcota_A; class Polyangia; order Polyangiales; family Polyangiaceae; genus JBBQXV01. Next base: position 7,437 of record JAYVXB010000609.1, read on the forward strand.
TCGACATCGTCGAGCCCAACGTCGAGCTCGCATGGACCGGCGGTCCGCGCGCGATCCTTCAAGGCACCCACTACTTCCGCTTGAGCGACGCCGGCGGCGGTCGCACGCGCTTCGTTCACGGCGAGCGCTTCGTCGGCCTGCTGTCGCGCTTGCTTCCCTTCGCGCGCGCGAAGGTCGAGGCGGGTTACTTCGCGCTCAACAAGGCGCTCGCGCGCGAGGCCGAGCGCGTCGCGAAGGCCAACGTCGCGACGGCGTGAATCACCCCGGCGCGGGCAACGCCAGCTGCAGCTTCGGCACGCCCGCCTCGCCCTCGCGCATGTATCCATACCGCGCGAGGTTCCCCATCACGCGACCGATGTAGTCGCGCGTCTCGCGGTACGGAATGCGCTCGATGAACACGTCGAGCTCGAGCCCGGGCGCCCGCGATAACCACCGCGCGATCGCCTCGGGGCCGCCGTTGTACGCGCCGATCGCGAGCGGCGCTTGCCCGTGGAAGCGCTCGATGAGCTCGCGGAGGTAGTGCGCGCCGAGCGCGATGTTGTAGGGCGGGCTCGTGAGGCGCGCGTCGTCGTGCGGCATCTCCATCGTCGTCGCGAGCGTCTTCGCGGTCTCCGGCAAGAGCTGCAAGAGCCCCACCGCGCGCGCCGGCGACACCGCGTCCGGATCGTACCCGCTCTCCTGCCGCATCACTGCGTACACGAGGCCGACCGGTAGCTTCTCGCGCGCCTCGGCTGCGCGCACGTGGCCTTCGTACGGGCTCGGGTACGTGCATTCCCACGCCCATCGCGTGCGCGCGCCCGGCGCGGCAGCGAGCGTCGCGTTCGAAATGTTTCGCTGCGCGACATCGAAGCGCCGCTTCGCGCGACCGACCATTCCGTACGCGGCGCACAGCGCCTCCGCGTTCCGCCCGGCCGCCGTCGCGGTCACCGCCTGTTCGCGATCGCGAAGCGCCGCCTCCGCGTCCGCGTCGAGCCCGAGTCGATGCAGCAAGTCCGCGGGCGGCGGCAACACGACGCGCAGCGCCTCCGGTGCGTTGCCGGCTTCGGGGGGCTCGATCGTCGGCGGTGGAGCCTCGCCGATCTCGGTGAGCCGCGCGCGCGCCACGAGCGCCGGATACGTCAGCGGACGATTGCGCGCGACGTCGTTCCATCGCGCGACCGCGTGCGTCCGATCGCCGTCCCGAAACGCCGCGAGCGCCGCCATGTTCGCCATGCGCGCCGACGCGAGAGGCTCGGCCTCTTCCGCGCTCAGCTGCTCGAAGAGCTGCCGCGCGATCTTGAAGCTCTTGTTCATCATGTGCGCGATGGCGCGGTTGCGCGCGCAGTCGGTCTTGTGGATCCCCTCGGGGTACCGCTTCGCGTACGCATCGAAGCCGCGCGCCGCGTGCACCCATTCGGCGTGCAGCACGTGCAAGTACGGGACGAAGTACGTCGCCTCGTCGCCCCATTGCGTGTTCGGATACTTCTTCGACACCGCGTCGTACGCGGGGATCGCCTCGTCGTCTTTGTCCGCGCGCGAGAGCGAGCGCGCCGAGTGGAAGGCATCTTCCGCGGCGTGCTTCCCGCCGTTCGTCGCGGCCTCGGCGAGGAGCTTGGACGCCTCGAAGTAGCGCGTGCGCGCGTGGTAGAGGACGTACCCCTTCGCGCGAAGTCGCTCGTAGTGCTCGACGTTGGGACCGATCGCGCTCGCGGTGTCGTCGATCGCGTGGAGCGCGTCGTCGATGCGCCCGGCGTCGCCGAACGCCTTCGCACGCGTCATGAGCTCCGTCGTCGTGATCGGGTGCTTCGGATCGAGCTTGGGAAACGCGGAGATCGCGGGCCCCGCGATCGCGAGATCCGGCGCATGCACGTAGAGCCACCTCGCGTCGGCGATCTCGAGGTCGCCCTGTTTGTCGGCGAGTCGAAAACGGAGCGCGCGCGCCTCGGCTTCTTGAACGCGCGTGCGCTTGTCGGCCGAGACGGCGCGATCGCACGCGAGCTTGGCCTTCGCCGGCTCTTTCGCGCGGTCGTAAGCGTTCGCCGCCTTGAGCTGCGCCGCCGCCCCCGCGCGCGCGGAGTAGTAGTCGCCCGCGTCGGCGAACGGACCGACGTGGAGCTTGGCGTCGGCGCGGTGCTTCGCGACGTCCTCGCCGAGCAGCGGGAGCTGCGCTTCGACGCCTTGGAGGAGCTCGAGCGCCTTGGCGTGCTCGCCTCGCGCGAGCGCCGTCCGCGCGCGCACGTAGCGAACGTCGGGGCGCGCCTTGTCCGCATCCGACAGCGCATCGAGCGCGCGCGCCGCTTCGTCCCACTGCTCCATGCGCACCGCATCGGCCCACGCGATCGTCTTCGCGTCGGTCTCCATCGCGCTCGCCGCGCTCGCCGCGTCCCCTCCGTCGATCATCGTCGCCGAGCTCGAAGCGACCGGCGGCGTCGGCGGCGCCGACTCGCGACGCCCGCACGCGGGGACGACCAGCACGGACGCGAACGCGAGAAGCGCCGTCGGCAAACGTCGGACGAGCTCACGCATGGACAGCGAACCCCCCTCCGCCCCGCCAACCTGTCTCACGAGTGACCCCCGTCTCGTCCGAACCATCCACCACACTTCGCATCCGAGGCAAGCACAACGCGTCGAAGTGCGCGCCGTCCTCGATGCCGATCCATTTCCTCCCCATCTTGTGCGCGACCGCCGTCGTCGTCCCGCTCCCGAGGAACGCGTCGAGCACCCAGTCGCCCGGATCGGTCGACATCGCGACGATCCGCGCGAGCAGGCGCTCAGGCTTCTTGTTCCTCGTGAAAACGACGCCGCCCTCCCGCGCGATTCCCTGAAACGGCACGTCGTCCCAGATGTTCGTCAGCGGCTCGACGAGCACGCGACGCCCGCGCGCGTCGAGGCGCACTTTGTCGCCGAGGAAGAGGACGCGGTTGCCCGCGCGAAAATACATGTCCTTGTGGCGCGCGCGCCGAAGGCAGAGCACGCGTTCGGGATCGAGCCGCGAGCGATCGATCCACGTGCGCGCGTCGTGGCTCACCGCTTCGTAGCGAGGCTGCGCGAAGCGGACGACGCTCTCGGCGTTCTCGATCGCGAACGCTTCGATCGCCGCGCGCGTCGGCTTGCCTCCGAGCACCGCCGCCGCGCGCTTCGCGAGCGGCTCGAAGCGCCATCGCGCGGGTGCCGCGTCGCGATTGACGAGGAACGTCGCGTACGCCTTGTCGTAGGTGCGTCGCGCGCACGACTGCGCGTTGCATCGCCAGCGCGACTTGTCCTTCGCGTAGACGAGCAAGTAGTCGGTGACGTTGACGGGGCCGCGGTTGATCGCTTTGTGCCCCGTGCTCGCGCTCCGCACGATCGTCACCGTCGACACGCGGTTCGCGCGGCCGAAGACGTCGTCCATCGCGAGCTGCAAGTGCGCGAGCTCGGTGTCGTCGATCTCGACGAAGATTGCGCCGTCGCTCGCGAGGAGCGGATGCGCGGCAGCGAGGCGGGCATGGATCATCGTGCGCCACTCGCTCGGCGCGCGCCGGTCGTCGTACTCCGCGAAGGCACGGCCCGTGTTGAAGGGCGGATCGAAGTAGACGCAGCGGAAGCGCTCGGCGTGCTCGTCGCGCAGCCACGTGAGCGCCGCGAGGTTGTCGCCGTGGACGAGCACGCAGCCGCTCGACGCATCTCCGTACGATCGCGCGTCGTCGCGACGGAAACGCTGTGGGGTCTGGTGGGTCGCGAAGAGCTGCACGGCGCGAGGAGCTTAGCGGCGTACGGGGCGAAACGGGCACGGTTGCATCGTCACCGCCGTTTTCGCGCCGGGACGCAGGAATATCCCACCAAAATGCGAGCGCGAACCGATCGCGCCTTGCGCCGATGCGGAATCGCGCGACATTGGATTCTCCGGCGATCCTCCGCCGCGTGCTCGCAGTCGTCGACCAGCGCCGAATCCAGAGGGACCTGAAACTTCCAACGGCAGCCACTCCGGCCGCCGCAGCAGGAGTCGTCCATGCTCCGTGTCGTCCGCCTCTCGCACCTCGCCGTCGTCGCCGCGCTCGGTTCCTCGTACGCCTGCTCGGGCGCGCCCGGCGAAGGCTTCGACCGCACGGAGTCGACGCGAAAGACGTCCGACTCGATCATCGGAGGCTCGCGCGCGAACGCGTACGAAGAGAGCGCGCTCGTCTCGATGCTCCAGGGCGGTCAAGTCGCCGCGTACTGCTCGGCGTCGGTCATCGCGCCGAAGGTCGTGCTCACCGCCGGTCACTGCGTCGACGGCTTCACCGCGTGGCAAGTCAAAGCGCCGTACGCGAACGGCACGTCGCAGAGCGCGCACGCATCGTCCGGCGCGACGTACGACTGGGCCGAAGGCGGCGCGACGACGGTCAACCCGAACCACCACGACATCGGCCTCATCTTCCTCGACACGGCGATCACGCTCGGGACCTATCCGCAGCTCGCGAACACCAAGCTCGCCGACAACTCGCAAGTCGTGAACATCGGTCGCATCAACAACGGCACGCTGTCGTCGACCGATCTCTACGTGTCGACGCCGATCCCTGTCACCGACGGCGCGAGCCAAGGGTTCCCGTTCGACTACAGCGCGCAAGAGGTCATCCAGTCCGGCGACTCCGGCGGTCCCGACGAAGTCCCGGGATCGAGCCCGCACTTGATCGTCGCGGTGAACTCCGGCGCGGGCGGCGGTGAAGTCCTCGCGCGCGTCGACCTCCTCTACACGTGGATTCAGGGACAGATCGCATCGCACGGCGGCGGCGGTGGTGGAAATCCGCCTCCTCCCGACGCGGGCACCGGCACCCCGCCGCCGCCTCCTCCTCCCGACGCGGGCGGCGGTGGCAGCGTGGACTCCGGCGGTGGCGGCGGTGGAAACGCCGACTCCGGGGTCGGGGTCGGCACGGATCACGACAGCGGCTCCGGCGGTGGAACCGGCGGCGGCGTGACCGTTCACGACGCGGGCGGCGGCAGCCCCGACAACAGCTCAGGCGATCCGAGCGCGTGGAACACCGGCAGCGGGTCCGGCTGCGCGATGGGCGGCGCCGGCGCTTCGTCGAATGGAGCGCTCGCGATCGGGATCGGCGTCCTCGCGATCGGCCTCGCGTCGCGCCGTCGTCGTTCGAAACGCTGAGGCGTCTGTCCGCACGCTCGGATGCGCGGGCGGAACGCGCCGACACACGAAGTTCCTTGACCCGACAGCCGCGGTGCGAAAACAGTTCGCTCGCGAATGTCGTCCCCGTCCGTCCTCCCGCGCAAGTTCGGGCGCTATGTCCTTTTCGATTTCATCGGCAAAGGCGGGATGGCGGAGATCTACCTCGCTCGCGCCCGGACCGATCTCGGCGTCTCGCGCCTCTGCGTCGTCAAAGAGATCCTCCCCGAGCTCGCGTCGCACCCGCAGTTCGCCGAGATGCTCATCCACGAGGCGAAGCTCGCCGCGCGCTTGAACCACGCCAACATCGTGCAGGTGTTCGATCTCGGGCGTGCGGACGAAC
>JAYVXB010000610.1:0-4074 GCA_043785585.1 Deltaproteobacteria bacterium
GTGCGCACGACCTTCTCGATGCGATCCTTGTCGCTGGTGAGAATGCCGCAGAGCAGCTCGACCGGGTAGCGCGCCTTCAGGTACGCGGTCTGGTACGTGATGAGCGCGTACGCCGCCGAGTGGCTCTTGTTGAAGCCGTAGCCGGCGAAGTACTCGAGGAGGCCGAAGATCTGATCCGCGTCCGCCTGCGACACGCCCTTCGCGATCGCGCCGTCGACGAAGGTGCTCTTCTGCTTCGCCATCTCTTCGGGCTTCTTCTTGCCCATCGCGCGACGAAGAAGATCGGCGCCGCCGAGCGAGTAGCCCGCGAGCGCTTGCGCGATCTGCATGACCTGCTCTTGGTAGACGATGACGCCGTACGTCGGCAAAAGCAGCTCGTCGACGAGCGCGTGCATCTTTCCGATCGGCGCCTTGCCGTGCTTGCGGTTCACGAAGTCGGCGACCATGCCGGTGCCGAGCGGCCCAGGCCGATAGAGCGCGACCGCCGCGACGATGTCCTCGAAGCAGTCGGCGCGCAGATCCTTGAAGAGCTGCTGCATGCCGCTCGACTCGAGCTGGAAGACGCCCTTCGTTTCGCCGCTGCCGAGGAGCACGAACGTCGGCTTGTCGTCGAGCGGGATGCGCGACAGATCGAGCGTCTTGTTCTCGCGCACGTAGTCCGGACGCGCGTTGATGAGCTTCACCGCGATGTCGAGGACGGTCAGCGTCTTGAGACCGAGAAAATCGAACTTCACGAGGCCGGCCTGCTCGACGTCGTCTTTGTAGTACTGCGTGACGTAGCTGCCGGTCTTCTCGTCCTTGAAGACGGGGACGTGATCCCAGAGCGGGCCCTCGCTGATGACGATGCCCGCGGCGTGCTTGCCCGCGTGGCGCGTCAGCCCTTCGAGCTTCTGCGCCTGATCGAGGAGCTCCTTCGTCTTCGGCTCGGTGTCGTACCGCGCCTTCAGCTTCGGCTCGACGGTGAGGCTCTCGGCGATCGTGTACGTCTCGGCCGGCGTCTTTCGCGGGATCAGGTTCGCGATGATCTGCGCCTCGGTCGGCGTGATCCCCATGCAGCGCGCGACGTCCTTCACGACGCTCTTCGACTTCAGCTCGGCGAACGTCGCTATTTGCCCGACGCTCGTCTCGCCGTACTTCTTCTGCACGTACGCGATGACCTCGTCGCGCCGGATGACCTCGAAGTCGATGTCGAAGTCGGGCATCGACACGCGCTCGGGATTCAAGAAGCGCTCGAAGAGGAGATTGTACGGAATCGGATCGAGGTCGGTAATCCGCATCGAGTACGCGACGATCGATCCCGCGCCCGATCCGCGCCCGGGGCCGACCGGGATGCCGCTCTCCTTCGCGTAGCGAATGAAGTCCCAGACGATCAGAAAATATCCAGGGAACTTCATCCCGCAGATGACGTCGAGCTCGAGCTCGAGGCGCTTCGCGTACGCCTCGCGATCGACCTTCTTCCCGACCGCCTCGAAGTCCACGAAGCGCGCGGCGAGCCCTTCGCGCGCGACGTGACGGAAGTAGCCTTCGGTGTCGTAGCCGTCCGGCACTTGAAAGCTCGGGAGCATCGGCTCGCCGAGCTTCAGCTTGAGCGCGCATTTTTCCGCGATCGCGAGCGTGTTCTTGATCGCCTCGGGATGCGCCGAGAAGAGCTTCGCCATCTCGGCAGGCGACTTCAGGAACATCTCGGACGAGCCGTGATGACGCTCTTTCGATTCGTCGTACGAGCGCCCCGTCTTGATGCAGGACAAGTAGAGGTGCGCGTCGGCGTCGGTCTTCTCGGCGTAGTGAACGTCGTTCGTCGCGACGAGCGGCAGTTCGTAACGCTTCGCGAGATCCACCAAGATGCGGTTCAAGACCGGCTGCTCGACGAGCCCGTGATCTTGCAGCTCGACGTAGAGCGATCCCGGCTCGAAGATCTCCTTCAAGCGCGCGAGCGTCGCCCCACCTTTCGCCTCGCCCTCCTCGAGGATCCCCTGCGCGACGACGCCGCCCATGCAGCCTGTCATCGCGACGAGCCCCTTCGAATGCGTCGCGACGTCGTCGAGCGACACGCAAGGCACGCCCGCCGGTCCGCTCGCATCCGGCGCGACGTGACCGCGCGACACGAGCCACACGAGGTTCTTGTACCCCTCGAGCGTCGACGCGAGGAGCGGCAGGTGATGGCTGTGCCCGCCGCGTCCCGTCACCTCGAGCTCGCACCCGAGGATCGCCTGCACGCCCGCTTCCTTCGCCGCTTTGTAGAACGTGATCGCGCCGAACATGTTGCCGTGGTCCGTCACGGCGACCGCGCGCATGCCGTCCTTCGCGACGCGCTTCGCGAGCTCCTTCACCTTCAGCGACCCGTCGAGCATCGAGTACTGCGAGTGCACGTGAAGGTGGACGAACTCGGCAGACATCGCGTCTGGCTACCATGCGCTTCATGGGATTTGAATGGAGCGACGCTGTGCGTCTCGACTCATGCGACGGCGTCCCAATCGCGTCCCGTGCGAGCTTGTGTCGGTGAATTCTGCAATTGTTCACCGGTTCGCCCTTGCCACCGCGAAAGCGCAGCACGTAGCATCTTCGCCGGTCTCGCCACGGGGTCGGTCGGTCGGGTTCTGTAACAAATCGCCGTGGGCACGGTGCACCGCAATTCCTTGAGGAGGCATTTATAATGAAGGTTACACACGCAATCACGCTGGTCGGACTCGGCATCGGCGCCGTTGGTATCGCGGCGACGCAAGGCTGCTCCAGCAGCTCGAGCACGCCCGCGGGCGACGCCGGCACGGGCGGAGGCACGGGCATCACGCCGCCGAAGCCAACGGGACCGGCGACGACGGTCACGGCGGAGCACAACTTCGCGATGTCCAAGCTCTACCTCGGCGACACCGACCGCGCGGGCGTGTCGAATCAGCTTGCCTGGAAGGCGTTCGGCTACAACCTCGACAACAAGATCACGACGAAAGACTCGACCGACGTCTGCGGCCTCGCCTCCGGCGCGTCCAAATCGACGCAGACCGACGGCAACGGCGGCATCGACAACTCGTTCGGCGAGAACATCCTCCCGATCATCCTCACGACGGCCGGACAAGACGCCGCGAAGAAGATCAACGACTCGATCACGCAGGGTCACTTCACGATCATGATCGACGTGACGGGCCTCGACGACGCGAACCCCAAGCAGACGGCGACCGGCCTCACCGGCTTCCTCAACGCTGGCGGGTCGTTCGATCAAACGCCGGGCGGCATGAAGCAGCCGACGTTCACGACGGCCGACGACTGGGCCGTGCGCCCCGAGCTCCTCACGAGCCCGACGGACGCGAAGAGCTCGAAGATCAAGTTCCCCAGCGCGTACGTCGTCGACGGCACGTTCGTGAACGGCTCGCCGGGCAACCTCACGCTCAACCTCGCGATCGGCGGCGTTGCGCTCGACCTCACGATCACCAACGCGGTCATCACGTTCGATCACACCGCCGCGGGCAAGGGCGCGAACGGCACGATCGCCGGCGTCATCAACACCGAGGACCTCATCGCGAGGCTGAAGACGGTCGCCGGTCGCATCTCGACCTCGCTCTGCCAGGGCAGCGCGTTCGAGAGCATCGCGCAGCAGATTCGCCAGGCGTCGGACATCAAGGCGGACGGCACGAACGCTTCCGGCTCGACGTGCGACGGCATCTCGATCGGCCTCGGCTTCGACGCGAGCGAGATCGGTCTCCCGAAGACGGTCGGCTCGCTCGCCACGAAGACGGACGATCCGTGCAACCCGACGGACGGCGGCACCGACACCGGCACGATGACCGACGCGGGCGGCGGCGGCTGATCGTCTGACCGCGACCGACTCGTCTCTACGCAACGGGCGTCGATGTTCGCATCGGCGCCCGTCGTGTTTTGTGCGCACGACGAGCGGACGATCATTTCTCGGAATCGCGCGAGTACCAAGGACGCGAAGCTCCTTCGGCACGCTCGACTCAAAGCGAACGCACATCTTCCTACAGTTACAACGGGCGATTATTTACGTATGAACCATGTCCAGAAGCGCGCGGTCGCCACGCGCACGCGGAAGGAAATCGTCCCATGAGTCTGCGCTTGCGTGAC
>JAYVXB010000611.1:0-12833 GCA_043785585.1 Deltaproteobacteria bacterium
AACGACCTCGAGAACGTCGGCGTGACCGCGCGCCACCACACGTTCTTCGAGATGCTCGGCAACTTCAGCTTCGGCGACTACTTCAAAGAAGAGGCGATCGCGTACGCGTGGGACCTGCTGACGAAGGTCTACGGCTTGCCCGAGTCGCGCATGGTCGTGACGGTGTTCGGCGGCGAGCACGATCTCGTCGCGGATCGCGAAGCGCGCGAGATCTGGAAGAAGGTGACCGGATTCCCCGATGAAAAGATCATCGACATGGGGATGAAGGACAACTTCTGGCAGATGGGCGAGACGGGCCCCTGCGGTCCTTGCACCGAGATCCATTTCTGGAACGGCGAAGGCGACGCGAACCTCTCGATGTTCCAGGACGAGCCGACGCCCGACGGCAAAGGCTGGATGGAGATCTGGAACCTGGTCTTCATGCAGTTCGATCGGCGCGCCGTCGCCGACTCGCCCGGCGTGTTCGCGCTCGATCCGCTGCCGAAGCCGTGCGTCGACACGGGCGCGGGCCTCGAGCGCGTTTCGAGCGTGCTGCAAGGCCACACGAGCAACTACGAATCGGATTTGCTTCGCGCGCTCGTCGACAAGGCGTCCGAGATTTCCGGCAAGCGTTACGGCGGATCGCAGGCGGACGACGACGTCTCGATGCGCGTCATCGCCGACCACGCGCGCACGACGGCGTTCTTGATCGCCGAGGGCGTCTTCCCGGATCGCGCCGGACGCGAGTACGTGCTTCGCCGCGTCATGCGGCGCGCGATTCGTCACGGACATCGTCTCGGGATCGCCAAGCCGTTCCTGCACGAGGTCGCGCTCGAGGTCGTGTCGCGCATGGGCGCGCACTATCCGGAGCTCTCGCAGCGCAAGGATCTGATCGCGACGGTCACGGAGCAGGAAGAAGTTCGCTTTCGCGAGACGATCGATCGCGGGCTCAAGATTCTCGACGAAGAGATCGCTACGGTCGTTGCGCGCGGCGGCAAACGGGAGATCTCGGGTGCGGCCGCGTTCAAGCTCTACGACACCTTCGGGTTCCCGCTCGATCTCACCGAGGTCATCGCGCACGAGCGTGACATCGGCGTCGACGTCGCGGGGTACGACGTCGCGCTCGACGAGCAGCGAAAGCGCAGCGAAGGCTCGAAGGTCGGCGAGGTCGCGGTCGAGGAGGTGTGGCGCGGCGCGCTCGAGAAGGTGCAGGCGGTCTCGCCTGCCGGGGTTCGCTTCGTCGGTTACGAGCGCGAAGAAGGCGAGGGGACCGTCGTCGCGATCGTCCAAGGCGGAAAGCTCGTCGAGCGCGTGGTCGCAGGCGACGAAGCGTCGATCGTCACCGACGCGACGCCGTTCTACGGCGAGTCGGGCGGGCAGGTCGGCGACAAGGGGACGTTGGCGACGGCGAGGACCGACGATGCGACGGATGCGTTCGACGTTCGCGACACGCAGAAGCCGATGACCGGGCTCGTCGCGCACACGGGCGTCGTCACGCGCGGCGAGATCGCGATCGGGACCAAGCTGTTCCTCGAGGTCGACCACGCGCTCCGCACCGCGACGAGGCGCAACCACTCGGCGACGCATCTTCTCCACTGGGCGCTGCGCACCGTGATCGGCGAGCAGGCGACGCAGAAGGGCTCGCTCGTCGCGCCGGATCGCTTGCGCTTCGACTTCTCGCACAACAAAGCGCTCACGCCGGAAGAGGTCGCGGCGATCGAGGATCTCGTCAACGCGAAGGTCCTCTCGAATGCGCCCGTGTACACCGAGGTGCTCCCGATCGACGAAGCGCGCGCGAAGGGTGCGGTCGCGATCTTCGAAGAGAAGTACGGCGACGTCGTGCGCGTCCTCACGATGACGCGCGACTCCGTCGAGCTGTGCGGAGGGACGCACGCGCGGGCGCTCGGCGAAATCGGCCTCTTCAAGATCGTGAGCGAGGGCGGGCTCGCGGCGGGCGTGCGACGCATCGAGGCGGCGACGGGAATGAACGCGCTCGGCTACGTGAGGCAAGTCGAAGGATCGCTCCGAGGCGCGGCGCGCGTCGTGAAGAGCGGCGTCGCCGACTTGCCGGAGAAAGTCGAAAAGCTCGTGGAGAAAGAGCGCCACCTCGAGAAGGAGATCGCGGCGCTCAAGAAGCAGGTCGCGCTCGGCGGCGGCGGCTCGTCCAGCGGGCCTCGATCCGACGCAGCCGGTGCGGCGGCGAGCCCGACGGACAACGCGCGCGACATTCCGGGCGGCAAGGCGCTCGCCGCGCGCATCGAGGTCGCCGACGCCGCGACGATGCGCGAAGTCGCCGAGAAGTGGCGCGACCAGCTCGGCCCGTCCGTCGTGCTCGTGGGCGCCGCGGGGAAAGAGAAGGCGATGCTCGTGCTCGCGGTCTCGAAGGAGCTGACCGACCGCTACAAGGCGGGCGACCTCATCAAGGGGATCGCGCAAATCGTCGGCGGCACGGGCGGCGGACGACCGGACATGGCGCAGGCAGGCGGCACGCAGATCGACAAGCTCGACGAAGCGCTGGCGAGCCTCTATTCGACGCTGGCGTGAGCGCGGCGGCGTGCGCGAATCTTCGCGCGCAAGAACGGCGGGACGTAGAGCGCTTCGAGATCGAATGCGGCGAGCGCTTCGGCGAGCACGCCGATCTTGTCGAGCAACGGCAGGCGCGCATCCATGACGACGATGGGTTGGCCGCGCAGCCAGCAGAGCCCGCCGCGCCCTTCGATCACCTTGAGGTCGAACGACTCGGCGCGAACCGCGAGCCCGATGCGCTTGGCGAGGCGCTGGAGCTCGGCGAGGATGGCCTCCGAGCCAGGCAAGTGAAGCGCGCGCGGCACGGCTGAAAATCCTATCAGCCCCATGGGGCCGAGCCCACAAATGCGTCGGCATTGATTCGCGTCGCGGGATCGACGACGCTAGGGGCACGGCGGTTGTAGCAGGCGCAATGACGCGGACTTTCCATGCAGCCGAGGTGGTGTTGAGGCACCGATGACCGAAGCGAGATCTGGCCTACCTGTGCTCAGCCACGGCGCCATCGTCAACGAGCGCTACGAAATTCGGCAGAGCCTCGGCAAAGGCGGCATGGGCGAGGTGTTTCTCGCGTACGACCGCACGACGCAGCAAGCGGTCTCGCTGAAGATCGTGCGCGAAGAATCGCGCATGCCGGGCGATGACGAAGCGCTGCGCCAAGAGCTCCTGCTCGCGCGGTCGGTCAGCCATCCGAACGTCTGCCGCGTGCACGATCTCGCGCCGTCGCCGTACGGGCCGATCCTCGTGATGGAGTACATCACCGGGCAGACGCTCCACACGCACATCCGTCGAAAGAAGGCGCAGGGCGGGTACACGGCCGACGAGTTCCGGCGCATCGCGCACGACGTCGCGTCGGGCGTCGCGGCGATCCACGCGCAAGGGCTCGTGCACGGCGATCTCAAGCCGGGCAACGTCATGGTCACGTCGTCGCCTGACGGCGGGCTCGGCAAAGCGATCGTCCTCGACTTCGGTTTCGCGAAAGAGCGCGCGCGCTCGAGCGCACGCAGGCCGGGCGCGCCTCCGGACGGCGGAACGCCGAACTACATGAGCCCGGAGCGCATTCGGTCGGGCGGCGCGTCGCCGGAGGACGACGTCTACGCGCTCGGCCTCACGCTCCTCGAGATGTGGACGTGCCGCGTCCCCGAGCCCGGGTACAAGCCGCGCAACAAACCGATGCGCGCGCAGATCATGTTCGATGTGCCCGCGGGGCTGTCGATCGACGAGATCAAGCAGGTGTTCCGCTGCTTGTCCGAAGATGCGGCGCAGCGTCTCCCCGCACGCCACCTGCGCTTCTTCAATCCGGTCACGCTCACGACGAATCCGATTCAAGTTCCGCGCGAGCGACTCGATCCGGGGCCGCCGCCGGGTCGCAGCGCCGCCGCGGCGTTTCAGCCCGGGCAGCAGGGGCTCCTCGCGACGTTCGCGACGAACGCGCCGGAGTTCGTCGGCGAGCTCGTCAGCCTCGACAAACCGATCTTCACGATCGGACGCCGCGCCGACAACGACTGCTGCGCGCCCGAAGCCACCGTCAGCGGACAGCACGCACAGCTCAAGTGGGCGAACGCATCGTGGGTCGTGGAGGACATGGGCTCGACGAACGGCACGTACGTCGATCACACCTACGAGCGAAAAAAATCCGTCAACCTGATGCACGGCGGCGAAGTCCAGCTCGGCGAGCTGCGCTTCAAGTTGATCACGTTCGCGAAAGACACGCCCGGCCACAAGCGCGCGCGTGCATACCTCGCGAAGCGCGACGGGCTCACGGGGCTTCTGGCGCGCGAGCAAGTGCTCAAGGCGCTCGACGAAGAGGCGGCGTTCGGCGAGTGGGTCGACGCGCCGCTCACGCTCGCGCGCTACGAGCTCCGCGGCCCCAACCGCCTCGTCTCGGATCGACCGACGATCCTCGAGATGCTCGCGCTTCGGCGCGCCGCCACGCGCGTCGTCGAGCTCACCGACATGCTTCTCCTGTCGCTCATCGCGGTCACCGCGGGCCGCACCGGGCCGCTCCGCTTCGTCGTCGCGATGGTCGGTCCGGGCCCGCAAGAGTCGCGCAACCTCGTCGAGCAGGTCGTCGGACAAGTGCAAGGGATGCTGCCGGACGGGCTCGATCTCGCCGCATCGATCGCCCGCTACGAGGCGGGTGTCAGCGTTCGAAGCCTCGTCGATCCCTGACCGCGGTCGAGTCTCGCGAGTTTTTGGTGTATAGCGTCCGCGCCGCACATGGCCGAATCGCGCGAGCCTTCCCATCCTCCGTCGGAGCCCGCCTCCCGACAAACCGCGTCCGCCCTGCGATCGACGCCGGACGCCAGCTCGTCGGACGTGAACGCGCGAAACGCGGATGGCCCGGTTCGCATCCAGCTGTTCGTCGCGCTCCTCCTCGGACTCGTGCTCGTCGCGACCGGGCTGTACTTGTGGCGGCGTCCGCGTTCGATTCCGGAGTCCGCTGCCGGCGACGCGGTGCCTTCGGCGACGACGGCTCCGGCGACGCAGGCGGTCGTCGGCGACGCCGGGATCGCAGCGGCGGTGGCGGCGCAAGCCGAAGCGGGCGCGGCCAGCGGCATCTCGGTCGCCGAAGCGCGCGTCGTCGGGTGCCACGACAAAGGGAGCAAGAAGACGCCGGCCGCGGAGTGCGACCGTCTCCCGCCGATCGAGCAAGCGCTCGCGCAGGCGATCGAGCAAGCCGCGACGTGCGTTCCACCGGCCGCGGGCGGCGGGACGATCGAATACATGGTCGACATCAGCTTCAACCGGAAGAAGAACGCGGTGAAGCTCTCGCTCCCGAAGGGCGGGCGATCGCTCAAGAACGCGAAGGCGCTCGCCGCGTGCAAGACCGCGGTCGGTCGCGGCCTCCACGACGTGTCGACCGACGGCGTGACGCACAACCACGCGCGGTACGAGGTCGCGATTACCGCGACGTATCCCGGCGCGGTGAAGGCGCCGACGAAATAGGCGTCGTGACCGCCGCGCCCGAGTCGCGTAGGCTTTGCATCATGGGGCGTTGGGGTTTTGTTTTGGCGGGTGGCTGCGCGGTTGCGTTCGCGACGGTCCAGATCTCCGCCTGCTCGTTGAGCGCGGACGGTACGGCGGGCGCGACGGACGCCATGGCCGAAGTGAGCACCCTCGACGTTCATGTCGACAACTCGGTTCCGGACTCGGGAAGCGACGCGCAGGACGCGCAGAACGACACGGCGCCGATGCTCGACAGCGGCATGGACGCGCGCGACGCCGAAGGCGGTGTCGACTGCCAGGCGATCGGCCAGTTCTTCTGCGGCACGCAATGCGTGTCGTCGTGCTTCGGGTGCGCGTTCGGCAACACGCAGTGCAACAGCACGCGCGTCTGCGGCACGGACTGCACGAGCTGCGGGCCTGACAAATTCGCTTGCTACAACTGCGCGACGAGTCCCTTCGTCGGCGTATGCATCCCGACGAAGTGCGCGGTCATCACCGACTGCCCGTGCGTTGGCGGCGATGCCGGCGGATGCCCGGGCACGACGCAGGTCTGCACCGGTGGCGGTACTCCGGTCTGCAAGACGTGCGGCGTCGGAGGCACCGACAACAAGCAGTGCGCGAATGGGAAGCAGTGCGCCGAGATGATGGCGATTTGTCAGTAGCGTCACCATCGCGGTGTGCTCCGCGAGTGTTGTCGCTCCTCGTCTCCGTCGTCGCTGCGTGCGGCGACGCGCGCTCGGTCGCAAGGAGTGACGTCGTCGAAGAAGCGATCGCCGGAGGTGACGCGGACGCGACGGACACCGCCGTCGTCGCCGTCGTTCAATGCAGCGGCGCCTGCGATCTCGGCGGCGGTGCGCCGCGCGCGTCGCTCATCTGCAGCGGCACCCTCATCGCGCCGACGCTCGTGCTCACCGCGCGCCACTGCGTCGCGCCCGTCGTCGGCGACGAGACGGGCGTCGCGTGCTCGCGGACGAGCTTCGGGACGCCGACCGATCCCGCCGCGCTCGTCGTCACGACGTCGTCGACCCTCGCAACGACCGCGTGGCTTCGGGCCGCGCGCGTTCACGTCGCGCCCGGTGATTCGTACTGCGGGCACGACGTCGCGCTCATCGAGCTCGCGACGCCTGCGTACGGCGTCTCTGCGATCGCTCCGCGCATCGCGTCGGCGCCACTCCTCGGCGAGCCCTACGCGGCGATCGGCTTCGGCGCATCCGCACCGGGCGGCGGTGCCGGCGAACGTCGTCGCCGCGACGGTCTTCTCGTCGAATGCCTCGGCCGCGCGTGCGCGCCGCGAGGCCCGGACGGACTGCCAGCGATCGCCGACGGCGAGATCGGCGGCGAGACGGGCGGGTGCCCTGGAGACTCGGGCGGTCCAGCGCTCGCGAGCGATGGGCGCGTTTTCGGCGTGTTGTCGCGCGGCGACGGAGCGTGCGGGACGCCTGTCTACGAGAGGCTCGACGCGATCGGCGCATGGCTCGAGCGGATCGCGGCGCAGGCAGCCGTCGATGGTGGCTACCCGGTGCCGGCATGGGCAACGGTCGCGCTCGCGGATGACGCTGGCCTGTCGGCAGACGCCGCGGGCCCACGACCCGACGGTTCCGGCGGGCCGTCGCCATCTCCGCTCGCGGTCGGTCCGGTGTCGGCGGGGGGTGGCTGCACCGTTGCCCGACGGCGCCGCGTCCCCGCCGATTCGACGGTCGCGCTCGGCATCATCGCGTTCGCTGCGCTCGCTGCGGCTCGCTCGCGCCGCTCTCGCACGCGCGTCGAGAAGTGCTAGCTTCTCGCACCTGATGACGTCTTCTTTCCGCGACGACGACGACGACGATCGCTTCAGCGACGACGACCACTTTCACGACGAGTGCGGAGTCTTCGGCATCTACGGCCACCCCGAGGCGTCGAACCTCACGTACCTCGGACTCCACGCGCTCCAGCACCGCGGACAAGAATCAGCCGGCATCGTGACGAGCGACGGACAACAGCTCTTCGCCCACCGCGCGATGGGCCTCGTCCAAGACGCGTTTCGCCAAGAGCAGCTCGCGAAGCTCCCCGGTCGCATCGCGATCGGCCACGTCCGCTACTCGACCGCCGGCGCGTCCAACCTCAAGAACGCGCAGCCCATCGCCGTCGACTACGCGCGCGGCTCGCTCGCCGTCTGCCACAACGGAAACCTCACCAACGCCGAGGAGCTCCGCGCCGAGCTCGAGGCACGCGGATCGATCTTCCAGAGCGACTCCGACACCGAGGTGCTCGTGCACCTGGTCGCGCTCAGCACCCAGGTGTCGATCGAAGATCGCATCGCCGAGGCGCTCGCGCGCGTGAAGGGGGCCTACTCGCTCCTCTTCCTGACCGAGGACACGATCGTCGCGGTGCGCGATCCGATGGGCATCCGGCCGCTGTGCCTCGGTCTTCTCCCCGGATCGAAAGAGGCGCACGTCATTGCGAGCGAGCCGACCGCGTTCGATTTGATCGGCGCCGAGTACGTCCGCGACATCGAGGCGGGCGAGATGGTCGTGCTCGACGCGGCCGGCATCCGTTCGCTCCGCCCGCTCGAGCAGGCGCCGCGTCGTTCGTGCGTGTTCGAGTACGTGTACTTCGCGCGCCCCGATTCGCAGATCGGCGGAGCGAGCGTGTACGAGGTTCGAAAGGCGCTCGGCACCACGCTCGCCAAGGAGCATCCGGTCGACGCCGACGTCGTCATTCCGGTGCCCGACTCCGGCGTCCCGTCGGCGATCGGATACGCCGCCGAGCGACGCATCCCGTTCGAGATGGGGCTCATCCGATCGCACTACGTCGGGCGCACGTTCATCGAGCCGCAGCAGTCGATCCGCCACTTCGGCGTGCGCCTCAAGCTGAACCCGGTCGAGCCGGTGCTCAAGGGCAAGCGCGTCGTCGTCATCGACGACTCGATCGTGAGGGGGACGACGTCTCGCAAGATCGTCAAGATGGTGCGCGACGCGGGCGCGCGCGAGGTGCACCTTCGCATCGCGAGTCCGCCGACGCAGTGGCCTTGCTACTACGGCATCGACACGCCGACACGACGCGAGCTCATCGCGTCGAGCCATACGACCGACGAGATCGCGCGCTACGTCACGGCGGACACGCTCGGGTACGTCTCGCTCGAGGGAATGCTCGCTGCGGTCGCCGCTGCGACGGGCAGTACGCCCGATGGCTTCTGCCACGCGTGCTTCTCGGGCCAATACGCGATCCCGTTCACGCCGTCGTCGCGCCGCCAGATGCGCCTCGTCGGCGTCTAGAACGCTCGCGTCACTTCGCGTTCGAAGCGACGCTGCACAGCGCGAGCAGCGCCGTCGTCATCACGCGCTCCGCTTCTGCGCGCGACCGCCCGAGATCGCGCCTCAGCGCATCCCACGCGCGACCGCCCGACACGAGATCGATCGCATCGAGCACGCTCGCTCGCCCACGACCGTCCGCGATCGCGCCGAGCTCACGCGCGAAGACGCGCTCGATCTCGCGTCGACGATCGCGCGCCGGGCCGCGAAGCGCGGCGCTCAGCGCCGCCGACGTCGCCTCACGCAGCGTCGCCGATCGTCGCAGCGCCGAGCTCGCCTCGAGCTCACGCGCGCGCGCCTCGACGAATCGTGCGACGCGATCGCTCGTTTTGCCACGTGCGGTCGGCGCCGGTCCCGCTTCCGCCGCCATCCGCTCTGCGTGCCGCTGCGAGGCCGCCAAGAAGAGGCTCTCGCGCGACTCGAAGTGCTGCCGAATCGAACGGAGCGCGACGTCCGCGCGCGTCGCCACTTCGAGCGCCGTCGGCTGCGGGCTTCCTTCTTCGATCAGGTCGAGCAGCGCGTCGAGGATCGCGGCTCGCGTGCGGTGTGCCCGCGCGGTGCGGCCGTCGATGCGCGGCGCGCGCTCAGCTCTCAAGGTCGTCGTAAATGCGAAGCGATCGCAGGAGGCCGTTGTCGCCGCGTTCGTACACGGCGAGCGCGGCCTGCGGCGGCACGTCCTTGCCGTGGATCTTCACGAGCGTGTATTCGAGCGCGCACGTGCGCCCGTCGTCCGCGGCGCCGCCCTTCAGGATCTCGACGCCTGCGCTCGACGCTCCGGCCGCGACGAGCTTCTTGTAGAACTCTTCGAGCCCGGCCGCCTTCGCGTGCTCGACACCGCGCGCTTCGCGCAGCGTGCCGTCGGCTTCGAACCCGGCGACGAGCGTGGGGACGTCCGCCTTGCGAAGCGCCGCGATGTGCGCCGACACCATGTCCGGCAACGCGATCTCGTCGTCCTCTTGGACGAGCGGCGAGCGCGCGGCGAATGTGCCTTTGATGGGTTGCGTCGAGTAGTAGACGCGAAGCTCGACCTCGCGCGACCGTCGCCGCTCGGCGACGACCGCGATCGGCAAGTCGACTGTCTTGTCGTCGAACGTGAGGGCGAGCGTCCCCTCGGTCACGTCGCGATCGATCCCCGTCGTGAAATACAGGCGCGTGTACTTCGCCTTGTGCGTCTTCAGCCACGCGGACACTTCTTCGACGTACCGATCGAGCGCCGGCACGCCGCTCGCGCGCCCGAAGATCGGATCGTCCACCGTCGCGTGACTGCCGAGGCGGAGCGCGAGCGCGGTGAGCGACTTTTGGTCCTCATCGAGCAACGCCGGCAAGTACACGTCCGAGAGCCATCCGCGAAGGCTCGTCGGTGGGCCACGGTCGGGCTCTTCTTCGAACACGCTCCAAGGATAAGGAGTCGACAGTCGCCAGTCGACAGTTAACACTGTCGTTCGGCATGTTCGACCACCTCCCGGACGCCGTCTCGGTCTACGAGGTCTCGCTGCGCGACGGCCTGCAGAACGAGAAAGCGACGGTGCGCCTTCGCGACAAGCTTCGCTTGATCGACGCGCTCGTCGCCGCGGGCCTGAGGCGGATCGAGATCACGAGCTTCGTCTCGCCGAAGTGGATTCCCCAGCTCGCCGACGCCGACGAGGTCGCCGAGCACGTCGTTCACGCAGGCGCGCCGCCGGGAGTTCGCTTCAGCGCGCTCTGCCCCAACGCGCGCGGGCTCGAGCGCGCCAAGGCCGCGAAGATGGACGAAATCGCCGTCTTTCTCAGCGCGAGCGAGACGCACAACAAGAAGAACATCAACAAGTCGATCGAACAGACGCTCGCCGCCTTCGAAGAGACGATCGCCCCCGCGCGCGCGGCCGGCATGCGCGTTCGCGGCTACGTGTCGACGGTGTGGGGCTGTCCCTACGAAGGCGCGGTCGATCCCAAACGGGCGCTCGCGATCGCGAAGAAGCTGCTCGAGATGGGCTGCTACCAGGTCTCGCTCGGCGACACGATCGGCGCCGGCACGCCGCGGCAGACGAAGACGATTTTGCAGCTCATGCTCGCCGAGATGCCTGCGGAAAAAATCGCGCTCCACATGCACGATACGCGCGGAACGGCGCTCGCGAACATCGTCGTCGGCCTCGAGATGGGCATTCGCGACTTCGACGCATCCATCGGCGGGATGGGTGGCTGCCCGTACGCGCCGGGCGCCGCGGGAAACGTTGCGACCGAGGACCTCGTCTACATGCTCCACGGGATGGGGATCGCGACGGGGATCGACCTCGACCGTCTCGTCGAGGCGGGGAGGGCGGCCGAGAGCGTCGTCGGCAGATCGCTCCCCGGCAAAGTTCTCCAGGCTGGCGTTCGCAGTTTGCGCGCCTGAGGTCGCTCACGCGCGTTGCAGATCTGAAACTCGTTTCAGGTGAGATTTCGATTTTGCATCGCCGGGCGCGGAGTGTGCGGTCCAAGTGCTTGAAAACACGCGAGCGATCGGCTGGCACGTGGATCGCATTGCATGTCGACGGCACCGCGTAGGACGGCCCTCCCCCCCCGGGTCCCTATGTGGTGCCGTTTTCTTTTTGTCGTTCGACGTCCCTGCGGGTAGGACTCCCGCGGAGGAATCTGGTGCGACTCCGACGAATCGCTAACGCCGTTGCGGCGGCCGCGCTGCTCAGCGCGCTCGCAGGGTGCCAGCGCACGCCGGAAGAGCCCGCGTCGTCGACGACGGTGACCCTTCCTACGCCTCCGCGTTCGTCATCTCCGACGCCGGTCGCCGCTTCCGCGTCCGCGCCGTCGTCCGTTCCGGCGCCTGCCGACGCGCCGCCCTTCGCAGGTCGCTGTGTCCTCGCGACGCCAAAGGATCCGCCGCCGTCCGTCCCCCCGGGCCCCGCGCCGGGATGCCCGCGCGATCCGACGCCGACGCTGCCGAAGCTGCCGATCGTGTCGGTCGGTTTTCCGGACGCGAGCGGCACCGCGGTCCTCGCCGAGGTCGTGTCCTCCGAGCACGACATCGAGCGCGGCCTGATGTACCGCCAGAAGATGGCCGACGATCACGCGATGCTCTTCCGAATGGATCGTCGCGAGCACACGTTCTGGATGAAGAACACGTGCATCCCGCTCGACATGCTCTTCGTCGACGACGACGGCCTCGTGGTCGGCATCGTCGAGAACGTCCCGACGCTCAACGAAGCGCACCGCACGGTGGGCTGCCCGTCGTCGTGGGTGCTCGAGACGAACGCGGGTTGGGCGCGACGTCACGGCGTCAAGGCGGGGCAGCGAATGGCGATCCCGGCCGAGGCGCGATCTCTGTGAGCGTGGGTCGTGTCGTCGCGCTCGCGTTGCCGTGCGCGGTGCTGGCGTCGTGCTCGTGCGCGCGTGCGACGAACGACGGCAGCGGCATCGGGCAGGATCCCGCGCCGACCGCGGTGTCGATTCCGTCCGCGGCGCCCGCACCGAGCGAGAGCGTGCCTTGGCTCGCACCGATGCCGAGCGCGGGGAGCTTCGTGACGTACGACGCGGGCGCCGCGAGCGACGCGGGGAGCCTCTGGCCGCGCGGCGACGCAGCCGCACCGCCGACGGGGACGATCGTGAAGAACGGCGGTGCCGATCCGCTCGACGGCCGCTTCTCTTTCACCGATGCGACGCGCGACATCAAAGGCACGGGCGCTCTCGTCGCGCGCATCGACACGCCCCGCGGTCTACTCGAGTGCAAGCTCTACGAGGACAAGGCGCCGCACACGGTCGCAAACTTCGTCGGTCTCGCGCGCGGCCTTCGCCCGTGGAAAAACGCGCAAGGGCAGTGGATGAAGAAGCCGGCGTATGACGGCACGACGTTTCATCGCATCATCAAGGGTTTCATGATCCAGGGCGGCGATCCGATCGGCGACGGCAACGGCGATCCCGGGTACGCGATCGCCGACGAGATCTGGCCCGGCGCGACGCACGATCGCGCCGGCCTCCTCTGCATGGCGAACCGCGGTCGCAACACGAACGGCGCGCAGTTTTTCATCACCGACGGCGCGGCGCCTCACATCGACGCGAAGGGCTACACGATCTTCGGCGAGTGCTCGCCGACGTCACGCGTACGAGACCTCGCGTCGTGGC
>JAYVXB010000612.1:0-4046 GCA_043785585.1 Deltaproteobacteria bacterium
TCACGATTTTTGATCATGATCGACGCCGAAACTCAATCCATTCATGTAACCGATCGATTTGATCCAACTTTCAGTCGCGGCAAATAGGGACACCCCCTAATCTTGGTCTACCGCTTCTCCGTCCACTCGATCTCGAGCGAGTACCCGCCGCGCGCGCGCGAGCCGAGATCGATCCGCACGATCCCCTCCGCGCGTGTCATCTCGATCACGCCGTACGCCGAGCCTTGCGACGACTCGATCCACGCGTCCGAGTCCATGCGCACGCTCGGAAGATCGCGATAGACGAGGCGCGCACGCCCCGGCTCGACGATCTCGCCCGTCAGCGTCCCCGCGTTCCGGAAGCTCGCCTCCCACGCCTTCGGCGCCCAACGTACGCACGTCGCTGGCGAAAGCCCGAAGAGGCGAATCGCGGTGCGAACGAGCGGCGCGAAGAGCGGTCCCATGAGGCTCGCCTGCGTCGCGTGGCGGTAGAAGTCATGCGCGCGCGCGGCGCCGAACGTCGTGTGGAGGACGTCGGCGAGCGTGACGTGAAGGTCGATCGGAAGCCACGTGCCGGGCGCGGCCGCGTCGGCTTGCACGCGGACGTCGGACGGAAGCGCGGCGAGGAAGCGCGTTCGGTACGGCTCTTCGCTCCGCTCGACGAGCTCGAGCCAGAACTGGATGTGCCGGGCGCGGACCTGCGGGAGCACAGTGAAGGCGTATCATTGGGGGACTTCATCACGCCCCTCGAAGACCGTACGATGGCGATCGTGGCCCTAGTCGATCGCCTCGTCCTCGGGCTCGTCCCGCACAGCCGCACGCGCGAGCGCGTCGCGCACACGCGCCTCTTCACGCGCGTCCTCGGCGAGCGCGCGGGCGTCTACATCGTCGAGCGCAACGTCTCCAGCTACGACGAGCTCGAGCGCGAGATCACCCTCGCGCACGTCGACATCGCGTGGGTCCCCCCGATGGTCTTCGCGAGGCTCGAACGCAACCTCGTCGTCGTCGCGCTCGCCACGCGCTCCCGGCCGAGCAACGCGTACACGTCGGTCCTCTTGTCTGCGCGCGGCTCGGGACGCACGACGCTCGAGCATCTTCACGGCGCGCGCATCGCGTGGGTCGATCCGCTCAGCGCGTCCGGCTACGTCGTGCCGCGGCTCGGACTCCTCGCGCAGGGGATCGAGCCGCACCTCACCTTCTCGCAAGAGATCTTCACCGGCTCGCACGCGGACGCGGTGCGCGCCGTGCTCGACGGCCACGCCGACGTCGCGGCAACGTACGCGAACCTCGACGAGGCGGGCCACGTCGGTCACGGCGTGTGGACGGAGATCGGGGCGAGCTACGAAGACTTTCATCTCGTCGCGATGCTCGGCGACATCCCACCGGATCTGATCGCCGCGCGGACGAGCGTGCCCGAAGACTTGCGCGACGCGCTCCTGCACGCATTCCTCGCGATGGCATCCGAGCCGGAGCTCGGCGACGCGATCGAGGCGGTCTTCGGCGGGCGGCAGTTCGAGCGCGGAATGTCGTCGAGCTACCGCGCGCTGCGCGATCTGTTGGCGCGCGCGTCGGATGCGGGGCTTGGCGGCGCGAGCGACGCGTACATTTCGACGGCGCCGCCGGCGGGGGAGCCGTAGCGTTCTCGCGCGTCGCGTGTTCCTCTTTTTCCGTACGCCTCGTCGTTGCGATCTCAGGGGAGCGCGTCGCGCGCATCGATCATTCGACGCGCCTCGACGCGACGTAGGCCGTTCGGATACGCGTCGAGGTACGCCTTCGCGTGCTTCGCGGCTCCCGATTTGTCGCCGAGACGCCAACACGCGACGGCGCGTAAGAACGCCGCGTCTTCGCATCGTGGATCGCTCGGGAAGTCGACTGCGAACGTCGCGAGGAGCGAATCGGCGCGCGCGTAGTCGGCGGCGTGAAACGCGGCCATCGCTCCTTCGAAGCGCGAGGCAGCCGATGGCGCGGACGACGCAACGGTCGACGCGATCGGCGAGGGATGCGCCTTTCGCGGTGCGGCGCTCGCGACGGGCGGCGGCGTCGATGCAACGACCTCGATGGGCGGCGACGGTTCGACTCTCGACCAGCGGTCCCCCGCGCGAAGCGCGAGCTCGTCCCCGCCGCGTCGGCGGAGCACGACGCGTCCCTCGGTGACGCTCACGCTTCGGGTCGCGCCCGCTTCGACCGCGACGTCGAACCGCGTGCCGCGCACCTCGATCTCCGCGTCCGGCAGAGCGACGACGAAGCGTTGCGCAGGTTCGAGGTGGGGCACGGCGAACGACGCGGAGCCCTCGACGAGCTCGATCGTCGCGGTCGCGCCGTCGGTGCGGATCCGCCAGACGGCGCCGTCGATGCTCGCGACGTCGAACTTCGGCGCGGTCGCGACGTTCGACGCGACAGGCACGACGGCACGCGTGCGCGTGATCCACAACGCGGCGAAAGCGAGCGTCACGACGAGCACGGCAGCGAGCGGAACCCACCGCGAGAAATTCGCGCGGGGCGAAGCGACGATCCGATCGTTCGCTTCGCGCAGGAGCGCGGCGCGCAGTCGATGCCGCTCGAGCGGCGGGGCGTCCTCGACACCGAGCGCGCCCATCGCTGCGTCGAGTGAGCGAAGAGCGGAGAGCTCGTCGTGGCAGGCTGCGCAGGAACCGACGTGGCGTTCGAACGAGGCGCGGTCGGCGCCGTCGAGGCGACCGTCATGGAGCGCTTCGGCCTCCCAACGCCTCGAGCAAACCGCGGCGGTCATGCGTCCTCCGCGAGCGCGTCGCGCAGCTCGCGCCGCGCGTGATGAAGCCGCGTCCACACGGTCGCGACGGGAATGTGCAGCGCCGCCGCGGCCTCTTCGCCGGACATTCCTTCGAGCGCGACCAGCACGAAGGCTTCGCGCTTCTTCACGGACAGACGCTCGAGCGCGTGCGCCGCGCGCATGGCTTCGGCGCTGAGCGCGCACCGCTCTTCGGGCGTCGCGCCGCGCTCCGGCGCAGGCTCGGACGTCCACTTCTGCAGGCGCGCGAACAACCGCGCGATGAACCGTCGATGCCGGCGCGCGACGACCGCCGAGAGGCCGAACAGCCACGGCCTCACCGCGGCGTCCGGTCGAAAGCGCGGCGCGGCGTGCACGAGATCGAGAAACGTCTCTTGCACGAGATCGTCGAGATCGCTCGCGGGCATGCCGAGCCGCGCGAGGAGGTGACGCACGCTCGCTCCGTGGCGATCGAAGAGCGTGCCGAGCCCGCTGATGTCGCCGTTCGCAATCGCGGCGACGAGCGCAGCTTCCGCGGTGACGGCGCTGCGCAGGGCTTCGGCGCGCGTCGGATTCACGGCAGCACCGATGTCTCGACGCCGATCGCGAGCGCGAGGCTCCATCGCGGCAACGCCACGAGCTCCGCGTTCGAAGGGACGTGCGACACGAGCCCAAACGCGGCGTCGAGCTGCGCGCGCAGACGGAAGCGCGCGAGCGGCGGTAACGCGACCGCGGTGTATACGCCGAGTCGCGGATCGACGAACGACTCGCTCACGTGGGCGTCACGACGTCCGTCGGTCGCGAGCGATCGCTTGACCAGCGCTTCTTGCATCGCGAAGACGCCCGCGTTCGCCCCAAAGACGAGCACGAACGATCCGACGGGCACGCGGTGGCCGAGCACCGCGCCGCC
Source organism: Deltaproteobacteria bacterium (assembly GCA_043785585.1). GTDB lineage: Bacteria > Myxococcota_A > Polyangia > Polyangiales > Polyangiaceae > JBBQXV01. The sequence continues at coordinate 3,636 of JAYVXB010000612.1, forward strand.
ACCCATTCCGCTGAGGTGCAGATGCCCGACCGACGAATCGTCGCCGGGCTCTTGGTCCGGCTCCCACCGTCCGACCAGGCCGAGCTCCCAGCGTCCGAGCAGCGCGGCGATCTCGATCTGCGCGACGCCGGACGGCGAGAAGCCGGGCGCGCGACGCACACCCGCACCGGCGCCGAGCAGGACACGCCCGCGATCGTTCACGCTGCGCGGCGCGTCGCTGGCAGGCGCTTCGCGCGCGAGCGGAGTCTCCACCGGGAACGTGAGCGCGATCGGAGGCGGTGCGACGCGCGGAGCGGTGGCCTCGGGCACGGTGATTACGAGCGCGTCGACGAGCGGCGCGAGCTCGCGTGGCTGCGCGATCCGGCGCACGGCCGTTCGTCCGTCGCTCGTCGTGTACGTCACGGTCGCGCC
>JAYVXB010000613.1:0-12786 GCA_043785585.1 Deltaproteobacteria bacterium
TTCCGAGTTGCGCATGAACACTCTCTAGATAAACTTTAGACAAACCTTACACAGAATCGGCACGCCCTCAAGCGTCGAGGCATCGAAAACGCCATGTCCAAGAGCTCTCCCCACGCAATCGTCATCGGCAGCGGCTTCGGTGGCCTCGCTGCCGCGGTCCGACTCGGCGTCCGCGGCTACCGCGTCACCGTCCTCGAGAAGCTCGACGGCCCCGGCGGCCGCGCGTACGTGCGTCACCGCGACGGCTTCACCTTCGACTCGGGTCCGACCGTCATCACGGCGCCGTTCTTGTTCGAAGAGCTCTGGGCGCTCTGCGGGAAGCGCATGGCCGACTACGTCGATCTCCGCCCCGTGACGCCCTTCTACCGAATCCGCTTCGACGACGGCACGAGCTTCGACTACACGGGCGACGCCGAGCGCATGCGCGCCGAGGTCCTACGCATTGCGCCGGGCGACGTCGAGGGGTACGAGCGCTTCGTGAAGGCCAGCGAAGAGATCTTCAAGGTCGGCTTCGAGCGCCTCGCGCATGTCCCGTTCGGCAAGTGGACCGACATGGCGCGCATCGTCCCCGACATGATGAAGCTCGGAAGCTTCCGCACGGTCTACTCGATGGTCGCGCGTTACGTGAAGAACGAGAACCTGCGGCAGGTGATGAGCTTTCATCCACTCCTCGTCGGCGGCAATCCGTTCTCGACGACGTCGATCTACACGCTCATCGCGTTCCTCGAACGAAAATGGGGCGTGCACTTTCCGATCGGCGGGACCGGCGCGCTCGTCGACGGGCTCGTCGAGTTGATCAAAGGAGTCGGTGGCAAGCTGCGCTACGGCGCTCACGTGGATCGCATCCTCGTCGAGGGCGGGCGCGCGACCGGCGTGCGCCTCGCGGGCGGCGAAGTGTTGGAGGCCGACGTCGTCGTCTCGAACGCGGACTCTGCTTGGACGTACAAGCATCTCGTCCCTGCGGAGGCGCGTCGCAAGTGGACCGACCGGCGCATCGACAACATGAGGTACTCGATGGGGCTCTTCGTCTGGTACTTCGGTACGAAGCGCAAATACCCGGACGTCGCACACCACACGATCATGCTCGGGCCGCGGTACAAAGAGCTCCTCCGTGACATCTTCGATCGCAAGGTCGTGGCGGACGACTTCAGCTTGTACCTGCACCGCCCGACGGCGACCGATCCTGCGCTCGCGCCAGAGGGGTGCGACACCTTCTACGTCCTCTCGCCCGTTCCGCACCTCGAGAGCGGCACCGACTGGCGCCAGGCCGCGGAGCCTTACCGTCGCGCGATCGCGAAGCACCTCGCGGCGACGGTGCTGCCGGGGCTCGAAGAGGAGCTCGTCGTCTCGGAGGTCATGACACCGCTCGAGTTCGAGCAGGATCTCCTCGCGTTCCGCGGCGCGGCGTTCGGGATGGAGCCGGTGCTCACGCAGAGCGCGTACTTCCGACCGCACAACAAGAGCGAGGACGTCGAAGGGCTCTACCTCGTCGGCGCGGGGACGCATCCGGGGGCAGGCGTTCCCGGCGTCCTCTCGTCCGCGCGCGTGCTCGAGGCGTACCTGCCGCCGGTGCGTTCGTGATCGCCCACGCCGATCTCGCGCACTGCGCGTCGATGCTCCGCGTCGGCTCGCGCAGCTTCTACGCGGCGTCGCGGCTCCTCCCGCGTCGCGTGCGCGATCCGGCGGTCGCGCTCTATGCGTTCTGCCGGACCGCGGACGACGCGGTCGACGAGGGCGAGGCGACGATCGCGGCCGTCGATCGGCTCCGCGCGCGCGTCGATCGGGCGTACGCCGGGCGCGCGCTCGACGACGCCGTGGATCGCGCGTTCGCGTCGGTGGTCGGCGACTTCGCGATCCCGCGCGAGGTGCCCGACGCGCTGCTCGAAGGGATGGCGTGGGACGCGGAAGGGAAGCGGTACGACGACGTCGACGCGCTGTACGGGTATTGCGCGCGCGTCGCGTCGAGCGTCGGCGTGATGATGACGCTCGTGATGGGGCCGCGCGCGCCGCACGTGCTCGCGCGCGCGTGCGATCTCGGCGTCGCGATGCAGATGACGAACATCGCGCGGGACGTCGGCGAGGACGCGGCGCGCGGGCGCATCTATCTGCCCGCGCGGTGGCTTCGTGAGGCGGGCGTCGACGAGGAGGCGTGGCTCGCGCGGCCGGTGTTCGACGAGCGGATCGGCTCCGTCGTGGCGCGCGCGCTCACGGCCGCGGAGGTGCTCTACGCACGCGCCGACTCGGGCATCGCGCTCCTCCCGCGCGACTGCCGCGTCGCCATCCGAGCCGCCCGCCTCATCTACTCGGACATCGGGCGCGGGATCGCGCGCGCCAAGTACGACTCGGTCACGCGGCGCGCGTACGTGTCGGGCGCGCGCAAGCTGTGGCTGGTCGTGCGCGCGATGGTCGGCGCCAGAAACGCCGCGCGCGCCCGCGAGCCCGAGCTCGGCGCCGTGACGTTCCTTCTGCGTGCGGCGGCGTCCGAGGCGAGCGCGTGAGCGCCGACGCGCGCGCCCTCGTGCGGGCGGCCGGAGGCGACGAGCTGCTCGAGCGGCTCGATCACCTCGACGCCGTCCGCGCGCGTGGCGTGCCCGCACCCGATGCGGTGGCGTCGGCGCCCGACGCGAGCGCGACCATCGACGTCGACGTCGCGATCGTCGGGGGCGGGCTTTCCCTCCTCATCGCGCCCGTGCTCGCGGCGCATGGCGTGCGCGTAGCGGTCTTCGAGCGCGCGCGCGTCGGCGCTGCGCACCGCGAGTGGAACGCGAGCGCTCGCGAGCTCGCACCCCTCGTCGCGAGCGGCATCGTCACCGCGGGCGAGCTCGATGCGATGATCGTCGCGCGCTACGAGGACGGGACGTGCCGTTTCCACGGCGGTGGCGTGCACTCCGTACGTGGCGTCCTCGATCACGCCGTCGACGCGTCGGCATTGCTCGCGCACGCGCGGAGCGCTGCCGTCGCGCGCGGCGTCGCGCTTCATGACGGCCACACCTTGGTTTCGCACGGCGAGGGACGCGAGGGCGTCGCGCTCCGCTTCGCGCTCTCCGGCGGCGGCCACCGCGACGTCGTCGCGCGCATCATGGTGGACGCGCGTGGCGCTTCGAGCCCCTACGCGACGGCCGACATGGTCTGCCCCACGGTCGGCGGTGTCGTCGCGGGGCTCGCGCAAGGCGACGCACCCGACGAAATGGATCCGCGGAGAGGCGAGATCCTCGCGACGATCGACGACGCGCGCGACGGCGTTCAGCACGTGTGGGAAGGGTTCCCGGGGCGTCGCGGCGAGACGACGGTCTATCTCTTTCACTACGCGCGGGCGTCGCGCCCGACGTCGCTCGTTGCTCTCTACGCGCGCTTCTTCGCGGACCTCGGGCGCTACAAGCGCGGCGACGCGCGCCTCGTGCGCCCGACCTTCGGGTACATCACCGGCTGGTCGCGGCTGACGCCCGCGCCGCGAGCTCCGCATCCGCGCATCGTGCTCGTCGGCGACGCGGCAGCGCGTCACTCGCCGCTCACGCTCTGCGGGTTCGGCGCGATGCTGCGCTCGTTCATCCCCGCAGCCGACGCGATCGCAGCGGGCGTGCACGATCCTCGCGCGCTCGGCGCGATGCAGACGGGCGCGGCGCACGACGCGAGCGTCCACGCGCTCGCGGGCGCGCTGGCGACGATGCTCGCGGAGGCAGAGTCTTCGCCGGGCGCGCTCAATGCGCTCCTCGACGCCGCCTTCGGAACGCTCGCGGCGATGCCGAACGACGCCTACGGCGCGCTCCTCCGCGACGAAATGTCGCCGCGGGCGTTCACCGACTTTCTGCGCCTCACGGCGATGAAGCGGCCGTCGGTCTATCGCGAGGTGTTGTCGACGCTGGGAGCGGGGCGCTTGACCCGCTGGGGGGTGCGCGTCGCGCGCGAGGTGATGCGTGCGTAGCGCGACGTCGCTCCCACGGGCCGAGGAAGAGCCCGTACGGGCCGCCTGCGTGCGCGTGGTGCTCGAGGTGCGCGTCGCGCACGCGCGCGAAGTACGAGAGGCGCGCGAGCGCGACGACGGGAAGCCGTCCATGAACGAGCCCGTCGTGCACGACGAAGTACGCGACGCCGAACGCGGACATTCCGACGCCGACGCCGAAAACGATCTCGCGAAGCACGCCGGCCTCGGCACGGCATCCGTACAGGATCGCGACGATCGCGATCGGCGCGTGCAGCACGGAGAGCGCGTCGTTCGCCTCGAAGCGTCCGAGCCTCGCGCGGTGATGCGAACGGTGCACGCGCCAGAGGATCGTGTGCCATGCACGCCCGTGGAGCAGCGCCGCCCACAGCTCCATCGCCACCGCGACGACGATCGCCGTCGGAGCCCATACCGCCACGGAGATCATCGGCCGTGATCCCTTCTCGAAAGAGCCGCTTCTTCGACGCCCTCTTTTCCCGCCACGCGCGCGGTCGCATACGGCGAAGTTTTTCTTCCGTTCGCGTGCATGGTCTCGAGCGCGTGCGCGCGCTGAGCGCGGAGGCGCCGGTGCTCGTGGTGTCGAATCACACGTCGTGGTGGGATCCGCTCTTCGCGATCTACCTCTGCTCGCGCGAGCTCCACGTCGATGCTCACGCGATGATGGACGCGAAGAACCTCCGCCGCCTTCCGTTCTTCGGGCTGGTCGGCGCGTTCGGCGTCGACCTCGACGACCCCGCGGACGGTGCGCGCGCGATTCGCTATGCCTCCAAGCTCCTCGATCGCCCGAAGCGCGTCGTTTGGATCTTTGCGCAGGGGAGCGAGCGGCCCATCACCGAGAGGCCGCTGGTCTTTCGAGGTGGCACCGCAGAGATCGCGCGCGTCGCACGCACTTCGCGCGTCGTGCCGGTCGGATTGCGCTACGAGCTCGGCGGCGACGAGCGCCCGGTCGCTTGGATCTCGTTCGGTCCTGCGCTCGGGTACGAGCGTGACGTCGTCCGCGGGCGCGACGCGCAGACCGCCGCCGCCACCGCGGAGCTCGATCGGATCGACGACGCGGTGTGCACGGCGGACGCGAGGGGCGAGTTCGCGCACCTCCACGCGACTCGTCCGCCGGCGATCGCCGCGTTCGCCGAGCGCGCCCTCGCACTGCTCACGAGGTGACGTGATCATCGGGCGAGCTCCTCGTGAGCGAGGTGACCGCGGCGCTCGAACCGCAGCGTCCGCGCCCGCCAGCGCACGTCGCGGGTGACGAGCGCGCGCACGAACGCGCACAAGAGAAGCGCGTCGCCTGCGATGGCGTCGAACAGCGCGACGCGAAACGACGCGCGCATCCCCGACGCACGACGCGCGCCGATGGCGACCCCCACACGCGCCGCGATCGCCGCTGCGATCACGGCGAGCGATCCGGGCGTCCACGCCGCGAGCGCGAGGGTGACGACGAGGGGCGTCGCCGCGAAGAGAAGGGGATAGCTCACGAGAAGAGACGGGCGCTGCTCGCGGATGACAGCCAGCCACCGCGCGTAACGACCGACGACGTCGCCGACCGAGCGCCCACTCGCGCGCGAGCGAGCGACGGCCGCCACGCTCTCGACGCGCCAGCCGCGAGCGGTGAAGCTCCGCGCGAGATCCATGTCCTCGCCGAGACGGTCGACACGCGATTCGAATCCGCCGACCTCACGCAAGCACGAAGCGCGCAGCGCCATGACCTTGCCGACCATGCCGCGCGGATCGAGCGCGGCGAGGAGAGGGAACGCGTGAAGCGATCCCGCGAGCACGGCCATCGACGCGCGGTCGCCGAGCGTGAGCGGCGCGACCTCGACGGGGGGCGCCCATGTCGCGGCGACGTCGGCGCGCGCGAAGGGGGCGATGAGCGCGTCGAGATCGAAGTCTTCCAGGTCGATGTCGCTGTCGACGACGACGACGATGTCCGCGCGCTCGACAGCGATCGCGCGTGCGATCTGGTCGGCCTTGCGGTTCGGGCCGCGTGCACCGGTCAGCACGACGTCGGCGTCTTGGCCGCGCGAGCGGAGCGTCGCTGCTGCCACAGCGGCGGTCGTCCACGCGCCGTCGGAGAGCGATTCGACCGCGAGCAAGGTTCGCGTCGCGAGACGGGTGTGTGGAAGCGACGCCAGGCAGCGCGCGAGCTCGGTCTCCGAGCCCGCGCACGGACGAACGATGAGCACACTCGCCGCATGCGCGTTCGAGATGCCTGGTCGCGTGCGGGCACGCGCGACGGCCCAGGCTCCGACGATCGCGACGCCGAGCGCCCAGAGTGCGGCGACTTCGAGGATCATGTTCCCTCCGTGCGCATCCGAAACGGGAGAAGCATGCGCACCCAAGGCGACGCGAACCGCCGCAGCGAGACGCTCTCGTGCACCGAGACCGCGCGTTCGCCCCTGATCGTCGTCTCGACCAGGGAGCGAGAGTAAAAGGGCGTGTCCTCGAGCGTGCGCACGACGTGCGCGCCGTCTTGCGAAGGCGCGTGCCGCCCGAGCCGCCACGCCGTCGCGGGGAGCGTTCGCCACGGGACGCTCTCCATGGGCGCTGTTCGACCCGACGCCGACACGATGCGCGACACGTCCGTCTCGCGCCCATCGCGGAGCGTCGCTCTGTATGCGATCGCGACGCGCCCACCCGAGAGCGGTGTGCGCGACCACGTCCAGCTGTCGAACGCACTCTCGAGTGCCGCGTCGCCGTCGTTCGAGTCGACGTAGGCGTTGCCGCGCCACGAGGCGCACGGCGAGCTCATCTCGACGTCGACGTCCGCGGACGGCACGAGCGGGCGCCAGCGGTGCGCGCCGACGTCGTCGAGCGCGATCTCTTCGGACAAACGCACGCGGGGTCGGACGCGGATGCGTCCGGCGATGCGCCCGCCGAGACGTCCGCCGAACGGTGAGGCGCGCTCGCTCAGCTCGACGACGAGATCGTTCCCCTCCCACCTCATGGAGCTCGCGCCGATCGCGAGCGCATCGGGCTGCATCGATACCGCGTCCCGTCCACGCTCGGTGAGGGCCCACGTCGAGCCTCGCGGCCCGTAGAGCGCGACGTTCATCGTGGAGAAGCGAAGCGGATCGACGAGCGGGTCCTTCGCGCGCGCTCGCGCGTAGCGCGGCGAGAACACGTTGCCGAGCATCGCGATGACGACGAGCGCGTGCTTGCCGTCCGCGCTCACGGCATCGAGGTAGTACCAGCCGTAGCCGCCCGGAGTGACACGGCGATCGAGCGCGAATCGCGCAGGATCTCCGACGCGGCCGTCCGCCCGCTCAGCGCGGCCATCGGCACGCCGGCGCCCGGGTGCGCGCTCCCACCCGCGACGTAGAGCCCCGGGATCGCCGTGCGCGCCCCCGGCCGCGAGAGCGACGACATCATCCCGTGCGACACCCGCCCGTAGAGCGCGCCGCCCGTCGACGGGAACGACCGCTCGAAGTCGGACGGGGTCGTTCGCTCCATTTGCGTCGCGTTCGTCGTCCACCCGCACCGCCTCAGCAACTCGAACGTGCTCGCTTCGCATGTGTCGATCTCCTTCGTGGACGGCGTCGAGACGTCGCCCGTAGCCGGTGCGTTGACGATGAGGAAGAAGCGCTCCGGCGACGCGCCCACGACGCCCGTGTCGTCGCGATCTTGCGCGCAGAGGTAGACCGTCGGCGAGCGCGGGAGCGTGCGCCGACCGAAGATGTCGTCGAACTCGGCGCGGTAGTCGTCGGAGAAGAAGACGTTGTGGCGCGCGAGCGGAAAGCCGTGGGAGCTTCCGACGATCGCCCAGGTGAGCGCGGAGAGCGAACGCTCGCGCGACGACACGGGCTTCACCGCTCGCCTCGCATCGTCGCCGAAGCGACCGTCGGTGAGCGCGTTGACGTCGGCGTTCACGACGACGGCGCTCGCGGCGATTTGCTCGCCGGACGCGAGCTCCACACCCGCGACTCGTCCGCGCTCGACGGCGATGCGCGCGACCGGCGCTGCGCAGCGTATGCGGCCGCCGAGCGACTCGAGGAGCCGAACGAGCGCCTCTGCGAGCCGGTACATCCCGCCTTCGACGAGGAAGACGCCGTCGTGCTCGACGTGTGCGATGAGGTTGAGCGTCGCGGGCGCGTCGAATGGCGACGACCCGCAGTAGGTCGCGTAGCGTCCGAAGAGCTGGCGAAGCCGCGCGTCTTGGAAGTAGTCGCCGAGCGCGCGCCACATCGTGCGGTGCGCGTCGATCCGCGCGAGGGCGCCCAGCCCCTCTCGCAGTATCGCGAAAGGCGAAGGCCGCGCGCTCTCGAGGAACGGCCGCTTCACGGTCTCGTAGATGCGCTGCGCATGGTCGCAGAACGCGAGGTAGCCCTTGGCCTCGCGCGCGCCGGCGAAGTCACCGATGGCGTCGGCGGACCGCGCGCGGTCGGTGAAGAGCTCGAGTGTCGATCCATCCGTCCAGGCGTGGCGCGCGAGCGACTCCACGCGCCGCATGGGCACCTCGCGCGCGAGGTCGCGCCCAGCGTCGGCGAAGAGCCGCTCGAATACCCAGCGCATCGTGAGGACCGTCGGCCCGACGTCGACGTTGCGTCCCGCGACTGCGCGCACGCGAAGCTTTCCGCCGACGTTCGGCGCCGACTCGAGGACCAACACCTCGGCGCCGGCGCGCGCGAGATCGATCGCGGCGACGAGCCCGCCGACTCCGCCCCCAACGACCACCACGCGCTTCGATCCGCGATCCATCGTCCGCTATTTCTACGCCGCGGTCGCGCGTCTGTCCATGGTTTGCATAATGTTTGTTTATAGACTATACAATCACCCATGGGACACTTGGACAGCCTCTCCTCCCGCGTGGATGCGTCACTGCGCGCGTCCGTCGACGTCGCGCTCTCAGCATCCACCCCGCCACGCCTCGCCGATGCCATCCGCTACGCCGTCTTCCCCGGTGGCGGGCGGCTCCGCCCCTACCTGACGCTCGCCGTGGCCGAGGCCTGCGGCGACGCCGACCCCGCGCTCGCGAACGCGATGGCCGCGGGGGTCGAGCTGATGCACTGCGCGTCGCTCGTCCACGACGACATGCCGTGCTTCGACGACGCCGACGTGCGTCGGGGACGTCCGACGGTCCACCGCGTCTTCGGTGAGCCGATGGCGCTGCTCGTCGGTGACGCGCTCATCGTCGTCGCGCTCGAGACGATCGCGCGGGCCTCCGTGGCTTCGCGTTCGCCCGTCGACGCCCTGCGCCTCGTGACGCTTCTCGCGCAGGCTGCTGGGCCGACGCGCGGTCTCGTCGCGGGTCAGGCGTGGGAGCTCGAGGAGCGCGCCTCGCTCGACTCCTACCACCGCCTGAAGACGGCGGCGCTGTTCGAGGCGGCGACGGCCGGTGGCGCCATCGCGGGGGGCGCCGACGACGAAGGCTGGCGCGAGCTCGGACGTCGCCTAGGCGAGGCCTACCAGATCGCCGATGACATCGCGGACGCGACCTCCGACAGCGCCGAGATCGGCAAGCCCGCCGGACAAGACGAGGCGCACGCCCGGCCGAACGCAGTGCGTGAGCACGGCCTCGACGAAGCGCGCGCGAGGCTGCGCCGTGGTGTCGACGCGGCGTTTCGGTGCCTGCCACCGAGCGCGGAGGCCGAGCCGCTCCGCCGGTGGTTGTCGGGGGCGGTGGGGTCGACGCTGCTGAGACTCGCTGCGGCGTGAGCGGAGGTAGAGCGCCAAGCGGCGCGGCGTGAGCGCGACGAACGCTCGGAGCGGCTCGTCATGCTAAGAACCGCGCGCCATGCCCGACGATCACCGCGACGCCACGCGCGCCTATTACGACGAGTTCTCCCACTCGTACGAAGCGCATCGCCGACCCAACCAGCCGCACGGATACCACGCGCTCATCGACGATCTCGAGATCCAGCTCGTCGCGAAATACGGCACAGGGCGCGACGTCCTCGAGTGCGGCTGCGGCACGGGGCTCCTGCTCGAGCACTTCGTGTCGTTCGCGCGCACCGCGAAGGGGATCGATCTCTCGCCGGGGATGCTCGCACGCGCGACCGAGCGCGGTCTGGACGTCGCCGAAGGGAGCGTCACGGAGCTCCCGTTCGACGACGCCAGCTTCGACGTGACGTGCAGCTTCAAGGTGCTCGCGCACGTTCCGGAGATCGGCAAGGCGCTCCGCGAGATGGCGCGCGTCACGCGACCCGGCGGCGTCGTCCTGGCGGAGCTCTACAACCCGCTCAGCTTTCGCGGTCTCGCGAAGCGCTTCGGTCCGGCGGGAAAGATCTCCCACGCCACGCACGAGAGCGCCGTCTACACGCGCTTCGACGCGCCATGGATCGTCCCGCGTCTCCTCCCGCCCAGCCTGCAGCTCGAAGGCGCGCGCGGCGTGCGCATCGTGACGCCCGCGGCCGCCGCGATGCGCGTGCCGTTCCTGCGCGACATCCTTTGGCGCGCCGAGCATGCGCTCGCCGACACGGCGGCCGCGATGTTCGGAGGCTTCTACGTCGCGGTCCTTCGGAAGACTGCGTAGAGCGTTGCCGGGGACGCTTCGCCCTAGCGCGATCGGGGCGCCGAGGCGCAAGGCGTCGCGCCCTGGACGCGCGCGCGTCCAGCGCGGAGATTTTGCCCGTATTCCGCGTTGGAGCGCCTCTTGCTCTTCTTCTTCGCGTGCGCCCCGCGCTCCTCCTCGCATCGGTTGCTTCGGCCTTCGCCATCCTCGCGGCGACGCTGTCGGCCACCCGCGCAGCCGAGGCCCAGACGGTCGACCGCGCCTGGGGCGTGACGCACGAGCGACCGGGTCGTCACGACGGCGAGGTGTCGTTCGACGTGCGCGACTATTGGCTCCGCTCGATGCCGACGTTCTCGATGGGCCAGACGACGCCGATCGGCGTCCGCACGGTCGGCGACGGCGTCCTCCCGTCGACGGGCGATCAGCATTTTTTCGGGTTCGGCGTCGACACGAAGTACATCTATAACCAACGCTACGAGTTTCCGATCTTCGGCCTCGTCGGGGGCGGCGCCATCGGGCAGAGCCCGCGCGTCGTGACGAGCCTCGACGGCACGATGGTCGACATGAAACCGTGGACCGCGGGCGCGTTCACGTTCTTGCTCCCCGGCGTGGGGCTGCGCTTCAAGGAGCGCCGCTGGATGTTCAGCGCGAACGTTCGCGTGGCCGCGACGTTCGTCTGGGAGCAGGTGTCCTTCGCGAGCGGGCGTTCGAGGGACGACTCGCCGCCGACGGTGTGGGCGTCCACGTTCGGCGCGCGCGCGCACCTCGAAGTCTGCCGGCGTCTCGATGCGTCGGAGCGGCTATGCCTCTTCATCGAGCCGCACCTCTACGAGTTCAACGCGATGAACGGTGGCTCGGCGGGGCTGCGCTGGGAGATCGGGCAATGAGAAATCTCTTGGCACTCTCGTTCGCCGTGGGCGCGTCCGCGCTCGTCGGCTGCGGGACCGAAGGATCGACGGTCGAGCACTTCGGACCCGAGGACACGCAGCCGATCGCCGCGCGCACGTCGAGCGTCCTCATGGAAGGCTGCAAGCTCGACGCGTGGCAGACGTCGCAGCTCGCGGGGAGCTCCGCGCATCGCGTTCTCCAAGAAGTCATTCTCCTCTGCCCGTCGATGCGCGCGACGGGCGACGTCGCGCCGGTCGATCCGGACGCGCGCGCCGCGCTCGCGGCGCAAGTGAACGCGCTCCGGCAGATGGGCTACAAGGTGCGGCTCGGCGTCACGCTCGCGGACGATCTCGGCGTGCCGCTGTCGGCCGACCGGGACGATCTCGTGTTCGCGAGCCAGACGTGGCGCACGACGGTCATCGGAGCGATCGCGACGTTCGCGAAGATGGCGGACGGCATCGAGATCGATCTGCAACACGTGCCGAGCTCGATTCGGCCGTACCTCACCCAGTTCTTCGCCGAGCTCTCGAGCGCGATACGCCTCGCTGGACCGAACACCAACGTCGGCGTCTTCGCGCCTCCGTCGGTCGCGCAGCCGAGCGACATCCAAGGCGCCGATGCGTACGATCTCGGAGCCATCGCCGCGAACGTCGATCGCGTGCGCCTCATGACGCTCGATTTCTCGGGCGGTGCGACGGCCGGTCCGACGATCGACTCCGGCTGGGCCGTCGACGTCGCGCGTCTCGCGCTCTCGCAAGTCGGCTCGACGCCGATCGACGTGGCGGTACCGCTCTACGGGACCGACTTCAGCGCCGGCGGCGCGCGCGCGGTGACGTACCTCGAAGCGACGGGCGTCGCCGCGGCGACGCACTCGAACGTCCTCCGCGGTCCGAACGGCACGCTGCACTTCCAATGGCACGATGCGGCGGGCGGCGGGCACGAGACGTGGTTCGACGACGGCGCATCGACCGCGCGCATTCTCCATGCGTGGGATCGCACGACGCTCCCCGGCAACGTCGGCGTCGTCTTCTACGGTCTCGGCGCAGAGGATCCCGTGCTGTGGGACACTGTCGCGCGGGGGATGCAATGAGCTCTTCGGCCAAGCTGATCGAAGTGCGTCCCGTCGGCGAAGGCGATCCGCTCGAGGATCCGACGCTGAGCCGCGAGCTCGCGCAGAAGTACCTCATCTGGGATGCGTTCGTCGGCGGCCAGCGCCGCGTCGACGTGCACCCGCTCGTCTTGTCGCACGAGCTCCACACCGCCGCCGTCGCCGTCGCCGAAGGCGTCACGCGCACGATCGGCCGCGTCGCGAGCCTCGCGCACACCGACGAGCGCGAACGTGCAGTCTACAATTTTCACCCCGACGTCACGCGCCTCGCGTCGGCGTCGCTCGCGGGCGGCGACGTCGCGTCGATGATGCGCGTCGATCTCCTTCTCGACGAGAACGGCGACTGGCGCGCGTGCGAGATCAACGCCGATTGCCCGGGCGGGCACAACGAGTCGCTCGGTC
>JAYVXB010000614.1:0-12783 GCA_043785585.1 Deltaproteobacteria bacterium
TGGTGTTCGCCGAAGGAGGACCGCTCGACGTGGCCTTCGACTCGTCACCCCGCGCGGCCGCGCTGAAGCGCGCCGTCGCGATCGTCCCGCGCGACGCGCACGTCTCGGCGCAAGACTCGCTGACGCCTCACCTCGTCGGCAATATCCAACTTTGGCCCGATGCCGAGGCTACGGCGGATTGGATCTTCCTCGACGGGAACGTCTCCGCATGCAACGCGACCACCGACGAGATCCGCGCTGCGGCCAACCGACTTCGGACGGATCCGCGCTCTACGGTTCGTGTCGACGAGGCGGGCGTCTTGCTCGTGGAGAGATCGTCGCGCGAGGACCGCCGATGATCGCCGCTCACCGCGCTTCGCGAAACTCCGCGACTTCGTCGAGCGCTTTTCGGCGCAGCGTGGGCACCGTCGCGCCTTCTGCCGGATAGCCGACCGGCATCAGTAGGTACGCGCGCTCGTTCTCCGGCCGCCCGAGCAGCTTCGCGAGGAAGCCCATCGGGCTCGGCGTGTGCGTGAGCGTAACGAGCCCCATGTGATGGATCGCGGCGACGAGGAGGCCGCACGCGATGCCGACGCTCTCGTCGACGTAGTAGTTCTTTGCGCGCCCGCCGTCGGCGTGGAGATCGAACGCCTTCTTGAAGACGACGATGACCCACGGCGCGTCGGTGATGTGCGCCTTGTGCTCGTCGGTGCCGAGCGGCGCGAGCGCGTCGAGCCACTCGCGGGACATGCGGCCGTTGTAGTTCTCGCGCTCCTCGCGCTCCGCCGCCTCGCGCATCTGCGCCTTGAGCGCCGGATCGGACACGGCGACGAAGTGCCACGGTTGCCGATGCGCGCCCGACGGCGCCGTCGACGCCGAGCGAATCGCGAGCTCGATGAGATCGCGCGCGACGGGCTCGCGCGAGAAGTCGCGCGTGGTGCGGCGTCGATCGAGCTCGGCGAAAAACTCATGCGCCCGCGCGCGCATCGTCTCGGGATCGAGGCGCTCGAACACGAGCGGCTCGAGCTGGGGAGCGTTGACCATGCGGGCATTATGGCCCAACGACGCGATGCGCATGAGCGTTTGGCTGATTCGGAACGCCATCGGAAGTCGTCCTGTACGCTGCGTCGGCGCAGCGGTTTCTCAGCGACTACCGCCGCGCGCGGCCGATCGCGTCCAGCGCGCGAGCAAGTCGATGTCAGCGGCCGAGAGCTCGGTATCGAAGCGCGGCATGTGCCCCTTGTCGTCGGGCGCGTCGATCGCCTTGCTGCGGTACGTCGCCGGCGTCGCCGGGTTCGCGATCTGCGCGCGCGTCCACGCGACCGATCCGAAGCGCGAGAGCTCGGGCGCGGTGCCGCTCCCCTCGTCGTCGCCTTTGCCATCGAACATGTGGCACGTCGTGCAACGCTCCGTCACGATCGTCTCGCCGAGCGCCAGCTTCGCCTTGTCCGCGATGCGCGGCGGATCGGTCGGCTCGTCGCCTTGCGCGGCGAGGAAGAGCGCCGCGGCTTCGAGCTCTGCGCGCGAGGTCATCGGCTTCTTTGGTACCTCGGGCGAATCGGCGGACGGCATGACGCCCTTGTACGGCGTGCGGCCGAAGTGTTCGGGTGCGTCGGGATCGTGGAGCATCGCGACGAGCCACTTCTCCGTCCCCCATCCGTCGAGCCTCGTCGCGTTCGCCTTCGCGGGATCGCCGAGATCGCCGAGCACGTGGCAGCTCGCGCACGCCTTCTCGAAGAGCTTTCGCCCGCGGATCTCCGGCATGTCGAGCGGACCGGTCGGCGGAACACCGCTCGACGCCGCGCGGTTCGCGAGCGTCGATGCCGCGTCGGCCTTCGCGCGCGCCTTCGCGTAGTCGGGGTCGCGCTTGTCGTGCCGGAGCGCCGCGACGTGAAGCGCGCCCGCACCGAGAGCGACGAGCGCGATCGGCGCGAGGAGCTTCGCGCGTGCTGCGAGGGTCGCGCCCGGCTTGCGATCCACGAGCGGTAGCGCGAACACGTAGAGCGCTGCGATCTGCGGAAGGACCACCGTCCCCCAGAATTCCCCCGTGCCGTGGAAGAACTTTCGTAGCTGGTAGAGCGGCATCAAGAACCACTCGGGCCGTGCAGGGTAGTCGCTCGACGGATCCGCCGGCGCATCGAGCGGCGCCCCGTGCTCACGGACCGCGAGAAGCGTGCAGACCGCAAGGATCGCAATCGCGACGACGAGCGTCCGCGTGAGCTGGCTCGCGTTCGGATCGCCCGATCGCTTCGGATCGCCAGCGCCTTCGAGTCGCCGCGCGATACGCGCGCGCGCGGCGATCACGATGACGACGAGCGCAGGCAGCACCGCGACATGCGCCGCGTGCATTCGCGCCAAACCGAGCGCGCCGAGATCCGACCCGCCCTGGATCATCTGCTGAATCCATCCGCCGAGCCCCGGCGCCATCCCGATGATGCCCGCCTCGACCCTCCGTGCCCAATATCCTTTTTGATCCCATGGCAGCGCGTGTCCGGTGATCGCCGTCGCGAGTAGGAGGCCCGCGAGCGCGAGCCCGAGCCAGAACCAAACCTCGCGCGGCCGCCGGTACGCGCCGGCGACGATGACCTGGACGAGGTGCGCGCCGACCAGCACGACCATCGCGTGCGATGCGAAGTGGTGGACCCCGCGCACGAGCCATCCGCCGGGGAGCGAGCGGCTCACGTAGTGGACGCTCGCCCACGCAGATTGCGGCGTCGGCGCGTACGCCGTCATCAAGAGCACGCCCGTGAGCGCGAGGATCGCGAAGAGGATCACGATCGCGCCTCCGAGCGCCGCTCCCCAGCTCGTGCCACCGGCGAGCGGGCGATCGAGCCATCGCGCCAGCGCCTCGCGGTGTCCGATCCGTTCGTCGAGCCAGTCGGCGATGCGCGCCATCACCCGATCTCGACTCGCTCGGGCACGCCCTGGCGGTACCTGTGGAAATCGACTTCGACGGAGCCGTCGACGACGCGCGCGTTCAGGCGGTCGAGGCTGCGTGGCGAAGGTCCCGTGAGCCGCGCTCCGTCCTTCGCGAACGAAGAGTCGTGGCACGGGCAGAAGAACCCGCTCGCCGCGTCGTGCCCAATCGTGCAGCCGAGGTGCGGACACGTCGCGCTGAAGCACTCCACGCTCGCGCCGCGCCGCACGAGCCACACCGCTCCGAGCTCTTTCATCCGTTCGAGGGTCCACGCGTCGCGCGCGTCGGAGACCATGGCCACGCGCTTCGGCACCCCGTCTTCGAGCGAGTCGAGCCTCGCCGCGCGAATCCACCGCGCTGCGCCGCTCGGCGCGCCCGACGCCGGCGCCGCGAGCATCTTCGCGCCGGGGAGAACGATCGCCCCGCACGCCGCCGCGCACCCCGCCGCCCCGAGCACCTTGAGGGCGCCTCGCCGTGTGCCATCGTTTTTCATCGGGCCTCGTCGCTACTTCTTCGCCCACGTCGCCAAGATATCCATGTCCATGTCGCTGCCATGGCACGTCGTGCACGCGTGGTCCTTCTTGTCGCGTCGCGCGAGCTTGTCCACGAATGCAGACTGCATCCACTTGCCGAGCGCCTTCTTGTCGCTGCGATCGAGCACCTTTGGGCGCGCCTGGTGGCACGAGTCGCAGAAAATCGGTGAGCCGTCGGCGAGCACGAGATCGCGCACGAACGCGTCCCACATGTGCGAAGCGATGTTCTTCTTCGGGGTGGACTTCGCGTAGTCCTCGCCCTCGTGGCAGTCGCCGCACTTCATGCCCGTCGCCTTCGTGAAGAGATCCATCACCTGGCGGAGCTTCTTCTTGTCGGTCTTCGCGAGCGTGGCGATGGGCGGCAACTTTTTGGCGTCCAGCCCGATCGCTTTCAGGTCGGCAGCGAACGCCGTCGCGATCGGATCCTTCATCGCGACGGGAGGCGCGGCTGCCGCGGAGGGTCCGGGTGCGGCGGTCGGCGCGGCGCTCGCAAGAGGCGCCGCGCTCGACGCGGACGGCGAAGCGTTCATGCTCGTCGTCGACGTGGTCGGGTTCACCGCGACTCCCGTCGCGGGCGTTGGGCTTCCGCCGCAAGCGGCCGCCGCGCCAGAGGCGACGAGCGCTACGACGAGGACGGAGGAGACACGAAACGCGCTCAAGACGTACCTCGGCGTGCAGTCATGTGCGGGTGTACGCCGCGACGCGCGAAGAAGTTACGTCTGTCGAAACCATCGCCACGACGCGGCGTACTGGACCCACGAGGCACCACGCCATGACGCTCCGCACCTTCGCTCTCGCCGCCGCGCTGCTCGCGTCACCCATCGCGTGCACGAGCGAGCCGCTCGATGTCGCACCGAACGTCGATCTCCAACGCTTTCAGGGCAAGTGGTACGAGATCGCCAAGCTCCCGCGCTCGACGCAAGCCGACTGCACCTCGACGACCGCGTTCTACTCCGCGAGCGCGGACGGCTCCGTCGTCGTCCGCCACGAGTGCCACCTCGGAGAACCGAGCGGCCCGCTGAAATCGATCGCGATGCGCGCGAAGGTCGACGATCCTTCCGTGCCTGCGAAGTTGTCGCTCGACATCGGCGGCTTCTACGGCGACTACTGGATCCTCGAGGTCGGCGAGAACTACGAGTACGCGGTCATCGGGACGCCGTCGCGCTCGTACCTATGGATCTTGAGCCGGACGCCGTCGCTCGATGCCGCGACGCTGAAGGCCGTGATCGATCGGACTTCCGCGAAGAAGTTCGAGACATCGCGACTCGAAATGACGCCGCAGCCGCGGTGATCGCGCGTTTCTTCAAATGGCGCGTAACCCTGGAGCACGAGGAGGCGTACTTCTCGCCGGCGCCGTTGTCTGCGCAGTCGCGCCGCACGAAGGGGTGGCATGACGAGTCCGACCGCGGCTGCAGAAAAGACCGGGAACGAAGCTAGAAACGATGAAAGGTGGCGGGTTGGCGGCCTGCTCCTGCTCCTCATCGCCGTCTCGTCGCTCTTCTATTACAAGTGGGGCGGGTCTCTGCGCGTCCTCGACGCGACACGAGCCAACGGCAAGCTCGCGCTGTCACCCGAGGTGTTCCTGCACGGCGGACTCGGCGCCGCGACGCTCCTCTACTTCCAGAAGATCTGGATGGCGCTGTGCTTCGGCATTCTGATCGGCGCCGTCGTCCGCGCGGCGGTACCTGCCTCGTGGGTCACGCGCTGGCTCGCGTCGAAGGGGCCGAAGGCGACCGTCACCGGCGCGTTGGCGGGCGCGCCGCTGATGTTGTGCTCGTGTTGCGTCACGCCCATCTTCACCAGCGTGAGCGAGCGTGGCGCGCGCCTGGGTCCGTCGCTGGCGCTCATGCTCGCTTCTCCGGGGCTCAACCTCGCCGCGCTGACCTTGACGTTCGCGCTCATGCCATTGCGCTTCGGGATCGTGCGGCTCATCGGAGCCTTGATCGTCGTGCTCGGCGTTTCGACGATCGTCGGGCGCATGTCCGAGAATCGAGGGGAGCGAGCGGAGCCCGGGCGCGTGGCGCGCGCGGAAGCGGAGGAGCCGATGACGCCGCTGCTCTTCGCGACGCGCTTCTTCAAGAGCCTCGGCTACATGATCGTCGTCACGGTGCCGCTCATCGTGATCGGCGTCGTCGCGAGCGGCCTGCTTCTCCCGCTCCTCCCGGCGCTCGGCACGCGCGGCGTCGGCGTCGCGATCGCCGTGACCGCGCTCTTCGGTGTCTTGGTGGCGCTGCCGACGTTCTTCGAGATCCCGCTCGCGCTCGTGCTTCTGCAGCTCGGCGCGCCGCCGGGAGTCGCGGTCGCTCTCCTCGTCGCAGGGCCGATCGTCAATCTTCCGTCGCTGTTCGTTCTCGCACGCGAGACGACGTGGCGTACGGCGCTCGCGCTCGGCGTGGGCGTATGGGGAGTCGCGACGCTCTCCGGGCTCGCGTGTACGGTATGACGTCATGAGCTTCGCGCTCGGCATCGGCCTGACGAACGCTTGCAACCTGAGCTGCGCGCATTGCTACCGCGCGACGGGGACCGATGCGCTCTCGCGCGAAGAGGTGATCCGCGCGACCCTCGCCGTTCCGACGCGCGCCGTGAACTTCGGCACCGGCGAGAACGGACTCCATCCCGACCTCCCGTGGCTCGTGCGCGATCTCACGTCGCGCGGCATCGCCGTCACCATGACCACGAACGGCTTCAGCTCCGAAGTCCTATCCGACGACGTCCTCCGCCTCTTCCAAGACGTCGAGCTCTCGATCGACTACCCGACGCGCGAGGCGCACGACGAGGCGCGCGGCGCCGGCAATTGGGATCTCATCGAACGCCAGATGGCACGCCTTCGCGCGCTCGGCGTACCCGCGACCATCGTCTCCGTGCTCATGTCGACGAACTACCGCGCGCTCCCCGATCTCGCGCGCCTCGCGGCCGATCGCGGCGCCACGCTGCGTGTGAACGTCTTCCAGTCCGTCCGCGGCGACGCCTTCGCGCTCACGTACGATCAGTTCTGGGAAGCGTGGAGACGCCTCTTCGAGGTCGCCGACTTGGTGACGTGCGGCGAGCCGATCCTGCGCGCCGTGCTCGGGATTCCGCGCGCACCGGGCGCCGGCTGCGGCGTCGAGACCGTGCGCGTGACGCCGCGCGGAGCCGTCGTTCCGTGCGTCTACGGTTCGGACGCTGCGCTTCGCCTCGAGGATCTCGAGCGCGACGGCGTGGGCGTCGTCGAGCACGAATCGTTCAAACGGCTGCGCGTCGTGCCCGATGCGTGCCGCGCGTGCCCGCACGTCGACACCTGCGGTGGCGGCTGCGCCAGCCGGCGCGTTCTTCGCGGAGATCTCGATCGGCCCGACGAGTATTGCCCGTTCGTCCGCGGAGAAGCCGCGTCGCTCGAAGCGACGCTCGCGCAGGTCGGGCGCGCGATGCCGAAGGCGTCGAGCGCGTGCACGACAATCGTCAGGTTGCGGGCACGATGAAAGGCGGCTTCATCCAGCGCGCAAAGCGAACGATCACCGGGCTCCGATCGGCGGCGCCAGACCGCTCTCGGCATGGCACGAGTTGCACGAGCCGTGCGGAGCGAGCTCACGCATCGTTTGGTTCGTCCCGTCCGCGAAAACGACGCGCGCCGTGAGCGGCGGCTTCAAGCTCACGTGCCGGAAGAAGTTGTCGTACGCATTCGGCGCCATGTCGGCGACGTTTCCGTCCGAGTCCGTCACGACGATTCTGTCGATCGGCGAGCCTGGCGCGATCGAGCCTGCGACCCCGAACTCCGTCGTGGCGTGGCAGCAAAGGCAGTCCGAGCCGCTGCGCTCGCGCGCAGGATCTCCCGCGCCCGCGCACTGCCGCGGGCCTTCGGTCGCGACGGTCACGGCACTGCCATCGGACGTACAGCCGATCAGGACGGCGCAGAGCCCGACGCGAAGAACGACGACCACACGACGCATCAGCGTAACTTCCCTCGGGAGCTCGACGTACACGATCGAGACCTCGCCATGACGATCGAGCAACGACCCCGAAGCATACGCGCGGCGCGAGCCGCAGTTTCCGCCATGCTCGTCATCGCATGCGTTGCTTCATGCTACACGCAGGGCGACACGACGTGCGGGCAGGAGAACGAGCCGCTCGTCACGCTGCGAGGCAAAGTCGTCAAGGGAATGACCGACGCGCCCGTGGAGGCAGGCACGCACGTCGCCGTCGAGCTGTGCGGTCACTACTCCGTCAATCCCGATCCGTCGAAGGCGCACCCGAACTACCGCTACGCCACCGCGACCGCCGCCGACGGCACGTTCGAGATTCGAGTACCGCGCGGGCCCGGCGGACTCCATACGTACTTCGACGGCTATCGCTACGGCACGATGCCGCTCGGCAGCACCGACTCGGTCGACAACGTCGTTCGCATGGAGCCGCTCCTCGCATCGGACGTGAAGCCGACCGTGAAGGACTT
Source organism: Deltaproteobacteria bacterium (assembly GCA_043785585.1). Classification (GTDB taxonomy): domain Bacteria; phylum Myxococcota_A; class Polyangia; order Polyangiales; family Polyangiaceae; genus JBBQXV01. The sequence goes on from JAYVXB010000614.1 coordinate 7,856, forward strand.
CATCGTGACCCCTACGACGGTCTCGCCCGGAGGCAGCCTCACGATCAGCGCCGGCGTGTTCGCCGCATCGGCGCGCGATCCCATTTCCGAAGAGGTCCTCGTCATCGAACCGACCACGTCGTTCGCGCGCGCGCTCAATCCGCCCTCGCGCGGCAAGCCCGGCACCGGCTTCCCGAGCGGCACCTGGACGCGCGTCATCACTGCGCCTTCCGCTCCCGGCAAGTACGTTTACACGCTCGACGCGACGAGCGAGCAGTGCGTGAACGCCGATCGCGCGAGCGTCGAGGTCACGGTCGTCCCGTGAGCGTCGCCCTGCGCATCGTCGTCGCCGCTCTGCTCGCGATGGTCGTCTGGATCTGGCCGTCGGAGGCGCGGGCCTATCCGTGGATGATTCGCCACGAGTACACGAGCTGCAAAACGTGCCACGCCGATCCGTCGGGCGGCGGCCTCCTCAACGCATTCGGACGCGCCCAGGGAGAGAACCTCCTTCGCACGCGGTACGGCAGGCCCGATGCGACCGACACCGGTAAGATCGGCGATTTTCTCTTCGGCGCGGTCGAGCTGCCCGAAAGCGTCCTTCTCGGCGGCGACGTTCGCGCGGCGGTTCTCCGCAACATCCCCGCGGGCGGCACCGGAACGAATCGCTTCATCCTCATGCAGTCCGATCTCGAAGGGCAGGTCGCGCTCGGTCGCGTGCGCGCGAACGCGAGTGTCGGATACGTGCACGAGGGAGCCGTCGGCGCGTCCCTCACCAGGGGCCTGAACGATCGCCTCGTGTCTCGGGTTCACTGGGTCGGCGTCGATTTCGGACCCGGCAACAAACTCCTCCTGCGCGCCGGACGAATGAATCTCCCGTTCGGCGTTCGTTCGATCGAGCACACGATGTGGGTCCATAGCGAGCCGCGCGTCGACATCAACGCCGCTCAGCAGCACGGAGTCGCGCTCGCCTACAACACGTCGAAGATCCGGACCGAGGGAATGGTCATTCTCGGGAACTTCCAAGTGTCGCCTGACAAATTCCGATCGCGGGGATTCGCGGGCTACTTCGAATACGCGCTGACGCGCAGGCTGGCACTCGGAGCGTCGAGCATGATTACGCACGTCGACGAGGACCTCTCGCTCCAGACGCCGGCGTGGCGGCACGCGCACGGAGTCTTCGCGCGCTACTCGCCCGCGAAGCCGCTCGTGATGACGTTCGAGCTCCACTACCTCAACGTGTCGCAGCCGACGCCTGGAACCACGGCGCGCGGAGTGGCTGGAATGTTTTCGACCGACTTCGAGCCCGTGCAGGGCGTGCACGTTGGGCCGACTCTCGAGATCCTCAATCGATCGTTTTCGACGGATCGATCGTCGGTCGGCGCGTGGGCGTCGGCATGGTGGTTCTTTCTTCCTCACGCCGACGTGCGCGTCGATGCCATCTGGCAGGCGATCGGCGGACCGGCCGACGCCGCTGCAGGTGCGACGTCGACGGGCAGGACCAAGGTCACGACGCTGCTCGCGCAGCTTCACGTGTACCTATGAAGCGTCGATCTCGAGCGCGCGTCGTGTTCGTGGCCGCCATGGGTGCGGTCGTTCTCGCAGCCGGTCCTTCGATGGCGACACCGAACTTTCCCGGCGCGCTTCAGGCGCACATCGGCGCGTCCGCCACGCCGCCATGCAGCACATGCCACGAAGGCGGTCGCACCGGCCGAGGAACCGTCAACACCCCCTTCGGACGCGCGATGCGCGCGCATGGTCTCGTCGAGTTCAACGAGGCGAGCCTCGTGAGCGCGCTCGATCAGCTCGCGGCAGAGAAGGTCGACAGCAACGGCAACGGCGTCAGCGACATCGACGAGCTGCGCGCGGGAGGCGATCCAAACCCGGCCGCCATCGCCGGCAACGACGATCTTCCCGTCTATGGATGCGCGGGGCGCGTATCTTCCGTTCCGTCGCGCGGCGGCGCGGTGCCTTTTGCGCTCCTTGCCGCCGTGGTTGCCGTCGTCCGCCGCCAACGTCGCCAACGTCGCCAACGCACGAGGACTCCATGACCATCCGACTCACGAAGACCGCGAAGCGTGCCGGCTGCGCCGCGAAGCGCCCGCCTGGGTATCCGACGACGCGGCCGTCTATCGGCTCGACGCCGAGACGGCTCTGGTTCTGACGACGGACTTTTTCACGCCGATCGTCGACGATCCGTAGGAGTTCGGTGCCGTGGCCGCTGCCAACGCGCTGAGCGACGTCTACGCGATGGGCGGCCGACCGCTGACTGCGCTGAACCTCGTCGGCTTTCCCGACTCCGAGCTCGACGTGAGCGTCCTCGCGGACATTCTTCGAGGTGGCGCCGAGAAGGCGAAGGAGGCGGGAATCGATCTCGTTGGTGGCCACACCATCAAGACCGATGAGCCGATCTACGGTCTCGCGGTGACCGGAATCGTCCACCCCGATCGCATCACCAGCAATGCCGGCGGCAAAGCGGGCGACGCCCTCGTCCTCACGAAGCCGATCGGCATTGGCATCATCACGACGGCCGCGAAGCAAGACGCGGACACCGCCGGCGCCATTCGCGAGGCGGTTCGTCTGATGTCGACGCTGAACCGCGCGGCGGCGGAGGCGATGCTCGCGGTCGGCGTACACGCGGCGACGGACGTCACGGGCTTTGGGCTGCTCGGGCATCTCCGCAACCTTGCCGCTGCGAGCAACTGCGCGGCGACGGTGTGGCTCGATCAGGTGCCCGTGATCGAGGCGGCGTGGGGGTACGTTCGCGCGGGCATCACGCCGGGTGGAACGCACGCGAACTGGCGCTTCTTGGGCGACTGGGCAGCGTACGGCGAAGGCGTCGACAAAGAGGCGCAGCTCGTTCTGTGCGACGCGCAAACGTCGGGCGGATTGCTCATCGCCGTCGAAGACCGCCTGGCCGCGCGCCTCGTCGACGAGCTCTGCGCGCGCGGAACGCCTTGCGCAGAAATCGTCGGACGCCTCGAGTCCGGCGCAGCGGGGCGCATCCGGGTGGAGGCGCGTCGATAGAGCGGCGTCCTCGAGCGTCGACGTTCAGGCGGCGCGGCTACGCGGCCCGTCCGCGGAGAGGACAATCTTGAAGCAGGTCCCTTTGCCGAGTTGGCTCTCCACCGTGATCTCGCCGCCCAGCGCCTTCACGATCCCGTGGCAGATGAACAGACCGAGGCCCGTCCCGGCTCGCTTCGTCGTGTAGAAGGGCTCGAAGATACGCGTGCTCGTCTCGACGGACATGCCTGTCCCGTTGTCGGCGACCTCTGCGCACGCGCGGCCGTCGTCGAGCACGCGCGTCGACACGCGCAGCTCGTTGGTCTCGCCGCGCTCCTCCGGCATAGCGTGCGCGGCGTTGATGAAGAGGTTGAGAAAGACTTGCTCGAGGCGGCGCGGGCTCCCGAACCCACGAACGTCCGGCGCGAGATCGCGCACGACGCGGACGTGATGCTTCATCGTCGGATGCGCCATCGCCAGCGCGGTTTCGATCACCGCGTTCACGTCGACGTCCGGAATCGTCTCGTCGTCGACGCGCGCGAACGTCGTCATGTCCTCGACGATGACGCGTACGCGATCGGCGGCGACACGCGACGTCGCGAGCGCCCTCGTGAGCATCGGTGACGGCTCTGCGTTGCGATCGGCGCTCACCGCGCGCTCGGCGAGCGCGATTCCGCCCAGCACCGCCGTCAGCGGGTTCTTGATTTCGTGCGCGACGCTCGCCGCGAGCGTCCCCATGGTGATCATGCGGCCGGCGTGGGCAAGCGCGCGCTCGCCCTTCTCGCGCTCCTCGAGATCGCGCTCGACGCGCCCGACCAACTCGACGAGACGGCGCCGCGCGTACGAGCACGCCGCGGCGACGATCACGAGGACGATGATCGACGAGACGCGCCCGCCCGCGCTCACACCCGCGAGTGTTTGCAGGGCGATCTCGAAACCCGCGCCGAAGGCAGCGGTCGCCCACACGTACCAATCGCGAAGCGAGAGTGCGGACAGCACGACGAGGAGCGCGTAGATGCCGAGAGTGAACCCCGCGACTCCGCTCGTGCTCGACGCGGTTGGAAACGAAGCGAGCTGAAGCAGGAACACCATCGGTACGTCGACGAACGCGACCGCCAGCATGGCCCATCCGCCGAGCCGATCCGATCGACGGCTCGCGAAGAACGTCACCACGGTCACTGCCCAATAGGCCGCGAAGATCCACTCGTTCCCCCGCCACGACGGAACGCGCAGGATGACGCTCAAGACGATCGTGAGCGTGAAGAACGCGGAGACACCGATCAGCCGCAGGCGGTTGACGATGGCCGCGCTTTGCACGGTCTCGCGTTCGAGCTCCTGCGTGAGCGCGGACGTCACGAGCGTTCGCGGCTGCGGGGAGCGCGCATGAGCGTCAGTAAAGCATGCCCGAGCCGGCCGAGACGACTCACCGAGTCGGAAGCTTCGCCGCGTCGATCGCCGCGAGGATCTGCGCCGTCGTCGGCCGAACCTTGTACTCGGGATCCGAGTGCGCCCAGCGGACGACGCCTCCGCGATCGATCAAGAAGAGCGCCGGGACCGCGATCTCGTGGTGCGTGTTGCCCGAGTACGCCTCGAGGTCGACGCCGTAGCCTTTGTATTTGGCGAGCTCGTCGCCTTCGAGCTTCTTCACGACGTGGAACGCCTCGATGACCGTTGCGGTGCCGTCGCTGAGGACCGGGAAGGGGATCGTCCACGTCGCCTTCGTCTTCGCCTCGATCTCCGGCTTGTCGACGCTGACGGCAACAGGGGTGACGCCGCGCTTCTGGTACTCGGGATACGCCGTCGAGAACGCGTGGAGCTCGGCGTTGCAGTACGGGCACCAGCCGCCGCGATAGAACGCCAGCAAGATGGGGCCCTTCGTGTAGAGCGACGCGAGCGTCACGTCCTTGCCGTCGAGATCGAGCGCGTGGACCGCGGGGACCTTCTTGCCC
>JAYVXB010000615.1:0-4030 GCA_043785585.1 Deltaproteobacteria bacterium
CGAGCTCGTTGGTCGCGGCGATGTGCGCCTCGTGGTCCGGGCCGAAGTACGTGTGCGCCTCGAAATACTGGAACATCTCGCGCATCTCGTGGGCGCCCGGGTAGAAGCCGTCGTAGACGTCCGGCGGCACCTGGATCACTTGCAGCTTGTGCCCCTGCCCGTTCAACGTGGCGACGAAATCGTTCCACGAATAGACACCGCCGCAGGGCGCGAGGTAGCTGCCGTCGGGCAGCTTGTCGCCCGCGGCAAACGCGGCGGCGACGGCGCGCCCGACCTCGGTGACGTCGCCCGCGTGGATGACGCGCGCCGCGGGGTCCATCGGCACCGCCCACCCGCGACCGCCGTTCGGCAGCGGCTGCGGTCCCATCATCGTGAGGAAGTTTTGGAAGTACATCGGCGCCTCGACGAACGTATGGCGCGTAAAGCCGGCCGCCGTCACCGCCGCATCGACGCCGGCCTTGCCGGTGAAGTGCACGACCTTCAAGCGACCGGTCGTCAGCTTCTCGACGTCGGGGAGCGTCGACCAAATCAAGTGCTGTACGCCGGCTGCGCGCGCCGCCTTCACCGCCGCGGTGCCGACCTCCGTCTCGCGCGGTCCCTGGCCGGGATCCCAGAAGTTGGTGACGACGAACGCGCCGTACGAACCCGACAGCGCGGCGGCGAGGCTGCTCGGCTCGAGAAGATCCGCCTTCACGACTTCGACCCCGCGCGCAGCGAGCGCACGCGACGCGTCGCTGGCCGGATTGCGGCTGGCCACGCGCACCGCAAACTCGCCGCCGGCGAGAAGCGCGTCCACGACGCCTCCACCCTGAAGCCCTGTCCCTCCGAGCACTGTGATCACGCGCTTTGCCATCGTCGTCTCCTCGAGCTGGTCGGTGCTGCTTCGCGGAGTGGATGCGTGCTCGACGCGCGGCGTTGCGCTCCTGAGCTCGGCAAGGTCGATAGGGCTCGACGGCTCCAAATTCAGCGAAAGCACTTCCACTGTGGCGCTCCCTCTCGACGAGCGACAGGCACCCAGTGATGCCCTTGGCACACCGGGTGCTCGTCCGTGCCCGCATGCGCGCCGCCTTCGCCTTCGCCGTCGCGCTGACGCTCGCCGCAACGCCCGCGCGCACAGACGACGCGTGGAACGACGAGCGGCGCGACGCGCACCGTGAAGGCGACGGCGACTTCAGCGTCTGGCGCCGCCAACTTGCGATCGCCGGGCACGTCGGCTTCGGCACGCCCTACGGTCTCGCCGGCGTCGCGGTCGAGGCGACGCCGATTCCGTGGTGGACGATCGGCGGCGGAGTCGGCACGTCGTTCAGCGGACCGCAGCTCGCGGTGTCATCGCGCGTTCGCTATCTGTTCGGCCACAGCGCGCTCGCCGCGGGGATGGCGGCGTCGCGTGGTCCTTACGACACCAACGACGGTTGGGGAGGTACGTGGCGGAAGCATTGGGATCACGCGGCTTGGCTCGCGTTCGAAGGATCCATCGAGCATCGGTGGTCGACGGGCATGGAGGTGCGATTCTACCTCGGCGCGTCGGGGCTGCTGAATCCGTCGAGCGGCGAATGCACGCCGAACGACCGCAGGGAGACCCGGACCTGCGCGTCGGGCGGACCGATCTTCGGCGTCGGGAACGAGACCGTCGTCCCGTACATCGGCTTTGCGTTCGGAAGAACGTTTGCGTTGTGAGACGCCGTCCGCTGGCGCGACCGACGCAGCGACGTCCGATGGTGAATGGCGCGTCACGCTTCTCCCGGAGAAGCGTTCACTCCGACCACGCGTTCCGGCACGATTCCCCGCGAATCCGCGCGGGCACGCTGGCTGCTTGGGACGCCCGTACCCCTGACCCATGGAGGTACCGCATGTCGTCCTTTCTCCGCGCCGCCCTCGCGCTGTCGGTCCCCGCCGCCATCGTCGCCTGCTACTCCGGTGACGCTGCGCCGCCGCAGAGCACGCCACCGCCCGCGACGACGGCATCGTCGGGCCCGACGTTCCACAAAGACGTCGAGCCGATCCTCCAGACGCACTGCCAGAGTTGCCACGTCGCCGGCGGCCTCGCGCCGTTCGCGCTCACGACGTACGACCACGCGCGTGTTCGCGCGGGCGTGATCGTCGGCGAGACGACCGCGCGACGCATGCCGCCGTGGGGAGCGCTCGACACGTCCGAGTGCAAGCCGCCGCACCCGTGGAACAAAGACGCGCGCCTCACCGACGCGGAGATCGCGACGCTCGCGGCGTGGCAGACCGCGGGCACACCCGAAGGCGATCCGAAGGACGCGCCTCCGCCGCGCGAGCCGCCGCGCAACGATCTGCCGAACGCGTCGTTCGAGCTCACACCGAAGCAGCCGTTCGTGACGAGCGGCGACAACGATCAGTTCCGCTGCTTCGTCCTCGACGACCCGCGCCTCGCCGCGGGCGCGTACATCAACGGCGTCCACGTCATCCCAGGCAACGCGACGGTCGTGCATCACGCGGTCGTCGTCACCGATCCGTCGGGCGTCGCCGCCGCGCAAGCCGGGCCCGACGGCAGCTTCGAGTGCTCGACCGCGACGGTCGGCGGCGCGAATTCGGTCGTCCTCGCGGTATGGACACCGGGCTACTTGCCGATCGAGCTCCCGGCGAACATCGCGATGCCGGTCGCGCCCGCGTCGAAGATCATCATGCAGATTCACTACTCGCCCGGCGGTCGAACGGGCGAGAGCGACTCGACGCGCGTGCAACTGCGACTCGCCACGTCGAAGCCCGAGTACCTCCTCTACACGACGGCGTTCGGAAACGCGGGCGCCGCGCTCCCGAACGGCGACGGGCTCCTCCCCGGTCCGAACGATCGCACGGCGATCCCCGAGTTCCGAATCCCGGCGGACACGGCGGGCCACACAGAGAGCATGCGCCTCACGGTTCCGGCGGTCGGCAGTCCGCCGATGAAGCTCTACCTCTATGGCGTGATGGCGCACGAGCACCTCGCGGGTGTCGACGTGAAGGTCGATCTCCAGAAGGCTGCGACCGCCGAGCGCGCGTGCTTGCTTCAGGACCGTTGGGACTTCCATTGGCAGCGAATGTACTCGTACGAGGCGAAAGTCGAAGAGCTCCCGACGCTCGATCCGGGCGACAAGATCCTCCTCCGATGCACCTACGACAACACGATGAAGAACCGCCGCCTCGCCGCGGAGCTCACGGCACGACGCCGCACCGGCACCGCCGACATCACGCTCGGCGAGCAGACGCTCGACGAGATGTGCCTCGTCATTCCGCAGCTCTTGGTGAGAAACCCGTAGTCGTCACGTCGCCGGTCAGAGCAGTGACCACGCCCTGCTGCGGGTCGAGCCCATTTCGCGGGCCCGCACGCCGAGCCGTCCTTCGCGCGAATCTTGCTCCGTCGTCGCGCCTATGTCCGTCGCCGCTTCCGCCGCTCGCCCGTCCTCCGACGTTCGTCCACACGCTCATCCGGTAGCGACCGAGCGACGCGCGGAACCGCGCTTCCGTTTCCTGGGAGAAGTCGCGATCGGCAGCGACAGCGGCTTCTTCGTCGCGTCCGCCGTCGACGTCACCAGCCGCGGCGTCCGGATCGCCTCGCGCCGGCCGCTGCGTATCGGCTCGCGCGTTTCGCTGCAGATCGTGCTGCCGGGCGACGCCGTCCTCGCGCGGGGCGTCGTCCGCTTTGCGAGATCCAGCACAGGCGGAACGTCCGAGATCGGAATCGAGCTCGACGTGCTCGGCGAGGTCGATCGCCGCGTGCTCGAAAAGTTTCTGCGCGCGCGGGTTGCGCCGTGAGAAGCGCGCGGAGCTGCGCTATACTCCGCCGCGCACGTGAAGCAGCAGAGTCCGCTAACCGACGCCGCGAGCCTGCTCGTACGCACGAGCCTCAAGGTGCTGCCGAACGAGCATCTCGTCATCGTCGACGATGAGCGCTCGCACGCGATGGGCGACGCCATCGCGGACGCCGCCGAGCGCGTCAACGCGTGGGTGCGTCGCGTGCGGCTCGATCGCATCTCGACGCGCCCTCTGCGCGTGCTGCCAGACTCGGTGCGCGACGCGCTGATGG
>JAYVXB010000616.1:0-4029 GCA_043785585.1 Deltaproteobacteria bacterium
CCCCTCACACCTTGTACGTACGAGATCTCGTGGCTTTTTTCTAGACACACACTAGATGTTGGGGTTACAACGCTTTCTCCGCCTTCGTTCTCCGTTCGCAAAGCAACGCCCAGAGTACTGACACGGTGCGTTGTTTCAGGGAGCGAGACGCAAGCGGGCGTTGTCTTGAAGCCTTGGTGACCTGATCGTCTGTTCCGTTGCATTGTCCCTTAGAAGGCCCGACCCCGAAGGCTGAACGCCGGTGGGGGTCACCCGAGGAGGGCGACGTTCAGGTGCCACGCAGTAGGCTTGGAACGCGGCTTGGCGTGCGGGTCGTTTGAGTGAGTGGTTGTTCGAAGTGACGGGTTGAGTTTCGGCGTTTTGGGCGGGGTTCGGTCGATGTCGAGAAGGTGCTCGGAGTACGCGAGCGCTGCGACGTCGTCTTTTGTTGCGGGCGCAAAGAGCGAAGAAAGCGAGTGGAGGCGGATATGGCACAGTCAATCGACTTCGGGGCGGGACTCGGCAGCAAGATGAAGAACGGGACGAATCACAGCGACAAGAGCTCCATGAAACGCAAACCTGCGTCGAGTCCGCCTTCCTCGTCGAAGCTCGCCATGTCGAAGCCGGCGTCGGCCTCGTCGAAGAGCGCATCGCCGAAGGGCACGCCGACGTCGAGCGCATCGAGCACACCGAGACAGCGCGGCACGCGCGTCGAGCGCCGCTTCACGTCGCCGCAGACGAATCCGCTCGATCAGGTCGTCTACGAGCGCCGCTCGAGCATGATCACGAATCCCGACGGGACGATCGTCTTCAAGATGGAAGGCGCCGAGATCCCCGCGGCGTGGAGTCAGCTCGCGACCGACATCGTCATCTCCAAATACTTCCGCAAGGCGGGCGTTTCCGGCATGCGCGGCGACAAAGACAAGGACGGGGAGACCAGCGTCCGCCAAGTCGTGCATCGCCTCGCGAACACGATCCGCAAAGCGGCCGATCAGTTCGGCGGCTACTTCGCGAGCAAGACCGACGCCGACACCTTCGAGGCCGAGCTCTCGTTTCTTCTCGTCAACCAGTACGGCGCGTTCAACTCGCCGGTGTGGTTCAACCTCGGCCTCTTCCATCAGTACGGCATCGAAGGCCAGGGCGGGAACTGGGCGTGGGACTTCGACAAGCGCACCGTGACCGAGACGGCAAACGCGTACTCGCGACCGCAGTGCTCGGCCTGCTTCATCCAGACGGCGAAAGACGACTTGATGTCGATCTACGACCTGGTGAAGGCCGAGGCGCGCCTCTTCAAGTACGGCTCGGGGACGGGATCGAACTTCAGCTCGATCCGCGGCAAGCAAGAGAAGCTGTCGGGCGGCGGCACGTCGAGCGGGCTCATGAGCTTCCTCGAGGTGTTCGATCGCGCGGCCGGCGCGACGAAGAGCGGCGGGACGACGCGCCGCGCGGCGAAGATGGTCTGCCTCAACATGGACCATCCCGAGATCGTCGACTTCATCAACTGGAAGGTCCGCGAGGAGAAGAAAGCGCACGCGCTCATCGCGGCCGGCTTCTCCAGCGACTTCAACGGCGACGCCTACCACACGATCAGCGGGCAGAATTCGAACAACTCGATCCGCGTGACCGACGAGTTCATGCGCGCGGTCGAGAGCGGCGGAAACTGGCAGACGATCGCGCGCACGAGCGGCAAGGTCGTCGAGACATTCGAGGCGAAGGATCTCTGGGGTCAGGTCGCCGACGCGGCGTGGCATTGCGCGGATCCGGGCGTGCAATACGACTCGACGATCAACCGCTGGCACACGTGCCCGAACACGGACCGCATCAACGCGTCGAACCCGTGCTCCGAGTACATGTTCCTCGACGACACGGCGTGCAACCTCGCCAGCGTCAACCTCACGAAGTTCCTCCACGAGGAGCTGCAGGCCGACGGCACGACGACGGCCAATACGTTTCGCTTCGACGTCGACGGCTACCGACATGCCTGCCGCACGTTCTTCATCGCGCAGGAGATTCTCGTCGATCTCTCGAGCTACCCGACGAAGAACATCGCGCAGAACAGCCACGACTATCGCCCGCTCGGCCTCGGGTACGCCAACCTCGGCAGCTTACTCATGCTGCTCGGCGTTCCGTACGACAGCGAGAAGGGTCGCGCGATCGCGGCGGCGCTCACGTCGATCATGTGCGGGCACGCGTACGCGGCCAGCGCGGAGATGGCGGCGAGCAAGGGCGCGTTCGCCGGTTACGCGAAGAACCGCGAGCCGATGTTGCGCGTCATGAGCATGCACCGCGACGCGGCGTACGCGATCCATCGTGACGCGTGCCCGAGCGATCTGTATCGCGCGGCGTGCGAGGATTGGGATCGCGCGGTGAAGCTCGGCGAGCAGCACGGCTACCGCAACGCGCAGTCGACGGTGCTCGCGCCGACGGGGACGATCGGTCTCCTGATGGATTGCGACACGACGGGCATCGAGCCCGACTTCGCGCTCGTGAAGTTCAAGAAGCTGGCGGGCGGCGGTTACTTCAAGATCGTCAACCAGTCCGTGCCGAACGCGCTTCGTCGCCTCGGGTACAACGAAGTCGAAGTGCAGGAGATCGTCGCGTTCGTCTCCGGTACGAACACGCTCCTCGCGGCGCCGCACGTGAACCGCCGCACGCTCAAGGAGCGCGGCCTCGTCGACGCCGAGCTCTCCAAGATCGAAGCGGCCATCCCGGCGGTGTTCGATCTCGACGCCGCCTTTGGCACCTGGATCATCGGCGAAGAGACGTACGACCGCCTCGGCGCGACCAAAGAGGTCCGTAAGGTCAAAGGCTTCTCGCTCCTCGAGTTCCTCGGGTTCACCAAGGAGGAGATCGAAGAGGCGGGCCAGGTGATCATTGGTCGCATGACAATCGAAGGCGCGCCTCACCTGTCCGAGGATCACTACGCGGTCTTCGATTGCGCGAACCGCTGCGGCAAGACGGGCAAGCGCTACCTCGCTCCCATGAGCCACGTGCGGATGATGGCGGCGACGCAGCCGTTCCTCAGCGGCGCGATCAGCAAGACGGTCAACCTGCCGAACGACGCGACGACCGACGACGTGCAGGAGATCTACGAAGAGGGTTGGCGCCTCGGCCTGAAGGCGGTCGCGCTCTACCGTGACGGATGCAAAGCATCGCAGCCGCTCTCGACATCGAGCAAAGAGAGCACCGACGACGCGAAGGTCGCAAAGGACAAGGCCGCGGCCGACGCGCGCACGGCTCGCGCGGATCTCGATGCGTCGCCGACGCTCGCGCCGATCCCGGACTCGCGGGAAGCGCAGGACGCTTCGCAGCTCACGCTCCAGATCAATCCGTCGGGCACGCGCCCGCACGGCCTGCGCGTCCGCCTGCCCAAGAAGCGCCGCGGCTTCACGCAGGAAGCGCGCGTCGGAGGACACAAGATCTTCCTTCGCACCGGCGAGTACGACAACGGCACGCTCGGCGAGATCTTCATCGACATGCACAAAGAGGGGGCAGCCTTCCGCTCGCTCATGAACTGCTTCGCGATGTCGGTCAGCATCGGGCTGCAGTACGGCGTGCCGCTGCAGACGTACGTCGATCAGTTCACGTTCACGCGCTTCGAGCCGCAAGGCACCGTCGAAGGGCACCCGAACGTCAAGCTCGCGACGAGCATCGTCGACTACCTGTTCCGCGTCATCGGCGTGGAGTACCTCGGTCGCTACGATCTCGCGCACGTGAAGCCCGAGCTCACGACCGCGTCCGCGCACGACGACGCTCCGTCGGTGAGCTCACTTCCGACGCTCGGCTCGATCACCGACGGCGGACCGCTGTCACACACCAAGGAAGCGGTCGCGCGGAGCGCCGCGATGAGCGAAGGGCTCACGGGGAGCAACGCGACGGGGCTCTCGCTCCCTGGCTCCGTCACGGTTACGAACACGAGCGGCTCTCCGCTCGACGCGCATCTCGACGCGATGATGGGCGACGCGCCGGTTTGCGACGTGTGCGGCCACATCACCGTTCGAAACGGTGCTTGCTACAAGTGCCTCAACTGCGGCAACTCGATGGGTTGCT
>JAYVXB010000617.1:0-4014 GCA_043785585.1 Deltaproteobacteria bacterium
TCGCTGGTTCTTCGATCGCTGCGTTCGCACCGGCTTGCGTCCGCCGCTCTGGTTCATCGTCGGGGTCTGCTCGCGTATCGCAGAGGGGCTCGCGTACGCCCACGCGCGCAAGGACGACGAGGGCAATCCCGTATCGATTGTCCATCGCGACGTCAGCCCGCAAAACATCATTGTTTCGTGGGATGGCGACGTGAAGCTCATCGACTTTGGCATCGCGAAGGCCGCCGGAAAGCTGTCGCGCACCCAAGTCGGGACCATCAAGGGCAAGTTCGGCTACATGAGCCCGGAGCAAGTCAAAGGGCACGAGGTCGACCAGCGGGCCGACGTCTTCTCCCTGGGCATCTGCATGTGGGAGCTCTTGACGCTAAAGAGACTCTTTCTCGCCGACAACGAGCTACTGGTGCTCGAGAAGATCCGCACCCAGAAAATTGATCCCCCGTCGAGCCTGAACCCCGAGGTCCCCGCCGAGCTCGACGCGATCGTCCTGAAGGCTCTCGCAAAGAATCTCGACGAGCGCTACCGTGCAGCCAGGGAACTTTATCGAGACCTAAATAATTTAGCTCAGAACCTTAATCTGGTGGCCACACGCGACCAGATCGCTCAATACATGCGTCGGACGTTCCCGGAAGCCCGCGAAAGTAATGACGCGGGGGCTCAGTCGGCAGGCGCAGGCAGCCTCAACACGACAGGGCGGCCGACGGACGCGCGGCAGGTGCAGGAGACCCGTGCCATGGCAGCAGAGAACAAGGGGGGATCGGACCTCGACATCTTCGAGGGCCTCGGAAAGAAGAACACTGCGCGCCCGAGCGCTCCGCCGCGCTCCTCGGTGCCGCCCGCGCCCCCTCCGCAAGCGCAGACAGCGCGCATGCCGGATCCCGCGAAGAAAACACTCCTCGGGATCCAGTCGCCGATCTCTGCGTCGATGCAAGCTGCTGCGCCGGCTGGAGGTGCGCGCCCCACTGCGCCTCCGCCGCCACCGGGCCGCGGATCGCTTCCGGCCATCAGCGCGCCGCCGCCGAAGAGCAGTGGCGCGTTTCCCCCGCCCGCACCGTCGACCGCTCCGCCCGCGCGGCCTGCGGCATCGTCGCCGCCGCCCGCCGCCGCCGCCACCGCGCCCATGCCGAAAGGCGAAGGCATGGACATGGACTGGGACGACGAGGACGAAGCGACGCACATCTTCGACAAGGCCGAGGGCGAGCAGATCACGAAAGCCGCCCCTGCCCCGCGCCCCGCCGCCGGCATGACCCCCGCGCCACCGCCGCAGCAGAACGCGAAGGCGACGCTGCTCGGAATGACGTCGCCCATGGGCGGCTCGTCGCAATCGCAGATGCCGGGTCCGTCGTCGCAGCGGATGGTTCCGCCGCCGCCGCCGCCGTCGGTCGGTAGCGCGTTCGCCCGCGCGTCGAGCATGCCGTCCGCCGCTCCGGGGCCGGCGCCGTTGCCGCCTCCTCCGACGATCAACCCGATGCCGCCGCCTCCGCAGACGCGCCAGGGCCTCGGGCAGACGATGCCGCTCAACCAGGCGTCACCGCAGATGATGGGCTACCTGCAAACGCAGACGGCGCCGATGCCGATGCCTGGGCGCCCTTCCTCGATGCCGGGCTCGATGCCGCCGCAGCAGCCGCAGTACGCGCCGCCGCAGCACGTGCAGCAACAGCAGCATCAGTACTCGCAGCATCCGCCGGCGCAGGCGTCGGACTATCCGCCGCCGAACCGCATGGAGGCGACGGCGCTCGTTCGTCCGCAGTCGTCGAGCAAGGTCGGTCTCTGGATCGGCCTCGTGCTCCTCATCAGCCTCATCGGCGGCGGCATCGGCGCGTTCCTTCTCATTCCGCGCACGGGCAAGCTCGTCGTCAACGTGGCCGACTCGAAGGGGCAGAGCGTGCCGCTCGTGCAGATCTTCGTCGACGGCAAAAAGCAGTGCGACACCGCGCCGTGCATCGTCGATCAAGTCGCTTCGGGATCGCACGTCGTCAAGGTGGTCGCGCCTCTCGCGCTTGCTCCCGACCAGCCGTCGGACCAAGTCGTCAGCGTCGAAGCGCGCAAGGACACGCCGGTCACGTTCACGCTCGGCGGCACCGCGTCGAAGAAGGGCACCGGGATCAAGGTCGCGGGCTCGCAAGTCGGCGTGAAGCTCTACGTCGACGACAAAGAGGTCGGACCGCTCCCGCAAGAGCTCGGCGATCTTACCCCCGGCGATCACAAGATAATGCTCAAGGGTGGCGATCGCTACGCGCCGCTCGAGAAGAGCATCCTCGTCGCAAAGGACGAGATCATCGACATGGGCGCGATGACGCTCAAGGTCGTCAAAGGCAAAGCGACGATCAGCCTCGCGACGACGGGCGCGAAGGTCTACCTGGTGTCGGGCAGCGATCGCCGCGAGCTGCCCTCGCTTCCGATCTCGGTCGACATCGACACGTCGAAGTCGTGGTCGCTCGAGGCGTCGAAGACGGGCTACAACGATTTCAAGCAGCAGATCAGCTTCGAGGACGGGCAGGCCGAGAAGACGTTCAGCGTCGAGCTGACGCTCAAGGGTCAGCCAATCCCTCCGCCGACGACACCGACCGCGGTCGTCCCGGTGCCGCCTCCGACGACGCCGCCCACGCCGACGACGCCGCCCACCACGCCGCCGACGACTCCTCCCGCGACGGCGCAGCCCGTCGGCGATGCGTTCCTGAACATCAACTCGATCCCGCCGTCGAGCTGCTTTCTCGACGGAGTCCCGCTCGGGATGACGCCGAAGATCAAGACGCCGGTGAAGCCGGGATCGCACCGCGTGAAGTTCATGCACCCCGAGCTCGGCCAGAAAGAGGTCTCGGTCGCGGTCGGCGCCGGCGAGACGAAGCCTGTGTTCGTGAAGCTTCAGCAGTAGCGAGCACCGCCGGTCTGGTATCGTCGCAGGATGGTCAGGCCCGGAGCTGCGTCCGGCAAGGGGCGGGTTCTCGTCGTCGACGACGAGCCCGGCCTGCGCGACATGCTCGCGATCATGTTCCGTCGCGAAGGCTACGACGTGACGCTCGCGCCGGGCTTCGACACCGGATGCGAGGCGATCGCCAACGCGCCGATCCCGTACGGCGTCGTGCTCACGGATCTGATGATGCCGGACGGCAGCGGCCTCGACCTCCTGTCGCACGTCAAGCAGCGGAGCGTGCAGACCGAGGTCATCGTGATGACCGCGCACTCGACGCTCGAGACCGCCGTCGAGGCGATGAAGCGCGGGGCGTACGACTTCGTGACGAAACCGTTCGCGACGTCCGAGCTGCGCGAGCTCGTGCACAAGGCGCTCGAGAAGCGCGCGCTCGTCGCGGAGAACGTGCGCCTGCGCGCGCAAGTGTCGCGCGAGCATCCGCGCGATCTGCTCGGGCGCTCGCAGGCGATGAGGCGGATCTTGGATCTCGTCGAGCGCATCGCGAACACGCGAAGCACGGTGCTCGTGACGGGCGAGAGCGGGACGGGCAAGGAGCGGATCGCGCGCGCGATCCACGACGCGTCCGATCGCGCGAGCAAACCGTTCCTCGTCGTCAACTGCGGAGCCATCCCCGAGCAGCTCATCGAGAGCGAGCTCTTCGGGCACGACAAGGGAGCGTTCACCGGCGCGACGTCACGCACGCTCGGAATTTTTCGAGAGGCCGACGGCGGGAGCGTGCTCCTCGACGAGGTCGGCGAGCTTGCCACGCCGCTTCAAGTGAAGCTGCTTCGCGTGCTGCAAGAGCGCAAGGTGCGAGGCGTCGGCGCGTCGACCGAGACGACGGTCGACGTGCGCGTGATTGCAGCGACGAACCGCAACGTCGAGGAGGACGTGAAGGCCGGCAAGTTCCGGCAGGATCTCTACTACCGTCTCAACGTCATTCGCATCGAGGTGCCGCCGCTGCGCGATCGGCGTGAGGACATCGCGGAGCTCACGCAGCATTTCCTTGCGCGGTGCGCGGCCGAGCACGGCAAAGAGATCCGCGCGCTCGACGCGGACGCGCTTCGTGCGCTCGACGGCTACGCGTTTCCCGGCAACGTGCGCGA
>JAYVXB010000618.1:0-4013 GCA_043785585.1 Deltaproteobacteria bacterium
CATGTCGGGCGTGGCGTTCGCGTACTACGTCGCGTTCCCGTTCACGTTCAATTACTTCCTGTCGCTGCTCGGTGATCTCGGCGACGGCGCGGTGCTCACGCAGCGCGTGACGCTCGAGTATTTTCTCGATTTCACGACGCGCTTCCTCCTCGCGTTCGGCTTCGTCTTCGAGCTGCCGCTGTTCATCGCGTTCCTCGTGATCGCGGGGTTCGTGACGCCGAAGCAGCTCGTGAAGTTCAGCCGATGGGCGATCATCCTGGCGTTCGCGCTCGGCGCGGTCGTCACGCCGGGACCCGAGGTCACGAGCCAGATCGCCGTGAGCGGCGCGCTCATCGGGCTCTATTTCTTGTCGATCGCGATCGCCTACATCCTCAAGCCGACGAGCAAGGACGAGAAGGAAAAGGCGGCTGCCGAGAAACCGAAGAAGAAACGGAAGAAGAAGAGCGCGTAGCGATCTTCTCGAAGTCGCCCTCGCCGGACCGCTCGGAACGGGGTGCCCCGTCGGCGATTTCGATTGCGGCAGCGAGCTACCGAGAAGTAACTCTCGGCGTTGGAACAGGAGGCTTCAAAACATGGCAAGTTCAAAAGCAGCAAAGAAGACGTCCGGCAAGCCGCTCTCGAAGAGCGCGATCCTTCAAGCGGTCGT
Source organism: Deltaproteobacteria bacterium (assembly GCA_043785585.1). Lineage (GTDB taxonomy): Bacteria > Myxococcota_A > Polyangia > Polyangiales > Polyangiaceae > JBBQXV01. Next base: position 647 of record JAYVXB010000618.1, read on the forward strand.
CGATGCGGTCGGTGACGACGTGTCGCGCAAGACGGTGAAACAGATCGTAGAGACGCTCGTCGACATCGGACATCGCGAGCTGAAGAAGAACGGCGTCTTCGTCCTGCCGGGCTTCGCGAAGTTCGTCGTCGTGAAGAAGCCGGCGCGGCCGGCGCGTGACGGCATCAACCCGTTCACGAAAGAGAAGCAGCGCTTCGCGGCGAAGCCGGCGAGCAAAGGTGTGAGGGCGCGTCCGGTGAAGGCGATCAAAGACGCCGTCATCTGATCCGCTGCGTGCCGCCGTCCACTGTGGGCGGCGGCACGCGTGTCTTCGCGCGCGGGTCATAGGTCGAACGGCGTGCGCTACGGCCCTTCCGGCACCGGCACAGGAATCCGCCGCGCGTCCATCCAGAGCCCTTCGATGTCGTAGAGGCTCCGCGCGTCGTCTTGGAACACGTGGACGACGACGTCGCCGAAGTCCATCAGCACCCAGCTCGCGTGCGGCATGCCTTCGATCGCCAGCGGACGAGTCCCCTTCTTCCGAAGGGCCTCTTCGATCCCTTGCGCGAGCGCCGCGACCTGACGATCGCTGCGTCCGGTCATGATGACGAGGAAGTCCGCGTAGTCGACCTTCCCGGCGACATCGAGGATCTCGAGGCCGACGGCTTTCTTCTCGAGCGCCGCGATTGCGATCTCGATCGCTTGCTCGCGCGCGCGATCGCTCGCGACGCTCGTGCTCGACGAGCCGACCGCAGGAGAGCGCGGGCCGAGCTTCGTCTTTCGCACCTTCGGACCGGCGCGCGGAGCCGCCGCGACGGGCTCGCGCACGCGACCGCGCCGCTCCATCGACGGCGCGCGTTTCTTCCGCGGGCCGGGCGCGGGCTTCGCGCGCTCGTGCGACGTGTGAATCCTCGGTCGACCGCGCTCGCCGGTGCCGTCCGCTCCGCCGCCCGCTCCGTGACTTTTCTTAGCCGCCAACGATCCGTCCTTTCAATCCGCTGTTACGTGGAGCATTTCGCGATGTGGGCGTGGCGTCAACCACGCACCTGGCCATCGCCATCGACGATCCACTTCATCGTCGTCAGCGACTCGACCCCCATGGGCCCGCGCCAGTGCAATCGGCTTGTCGCGATGCCGAGCTCGGCGCCGAGACCGAGCTCTCCGCCGTCGTGAAATCGCGTCGATGCGTTGACGACGACGCACGCCGCGTCGACCTCGCGGCGCCAGCGATCCGCGTGCGCTGCGTCGGGGGTGCAGATCGCTTCGGTGTGGCCGGAGCCGTAGCGCGCGACGTGCGCGAGCGCGCCGTCGAGGCCGTCGACGACGCGAACGGCGAGGATCCGGTCGAGGAACTCGACGCCCCAGTCGGCTTCGGTCGCGACCTTCGCGCCGAGGGGCGCGGGCAGAACGGCGCGCGCGCGATCGTCCGCGCGAAGCTCGCAGCCGCCGGCGACGAGCGCCGTCGCGATCGACGGAAGCACGCGCGCCGCCTCGGACGCATCGACGAGCAAGCACTCGAGCGCGTTGCACAGGCCGGGGCGTGGGAGCTTTGCGTCGACGGCGAGGCGCGTGGCGAGATCGACGTCGGCGCCCGCGTCGACGAAGAGATGGCAGACGCCCTTGTAGTGCTGCACGACCGGGACGCGCGCGTGCTCGGTGACGAAGCGGATGAGCGCCTCGCCGCCACGCGGAATCGCGAGATCGATGGTCTCGATCTGCTGCAGGAGGATGCGGATCGAGTCGTGATCGGTCATCGGAATGCGCTGCACCGCATCGCGCGGCAACCCCGCGCGCTCGAGCGCATCGGACACGATCGCCGCGATCGCCGCGTTCGATCGCGCGGCCTCGCGCCCGCCGCGAAGGACGACCGCGTTGCCCGCCTTGATGCAGAGCGCGCTCGCGTCGGACGTCACGTTGGGGCGCGCTTCGTAGATCATCGCGATGACGCCGACGGGGACGCGCACCCGGCGGACGCGCAGACCGTTGGGGCGAACGCTCTCTTCGATCACCGTGCCGACGGGATCGCGCAGCGCGCGGATTTCGTCCACCGCACGCGCCATCGCGCGAACCCGGGTGTCGTCGAGCGCGAGGCGATCGAGCATTGCGCCACTCGTTCCGGTCGCGCGCGCCTCGGCGACGTCCGCAGCGTTCGCGTCCAGGATCGCCGCCATCCCCTCGACGAGCCCCTTCGCGAGGAGCGCGAGCGCCTCGTCTTTTTGCGCGGTGGGCGCCACGCCGATGCGCCGCCCGGCCGCGCGCGCTGCGCGCCCGATGCTGGCGATGATGCCGCCCGCGGCGGTCGAGTCGTTCGTCACGGCCGTCTCTTAGCACCCTCGCGTGTACGCGCACACGCGCACAACGCGCACATGACGGGCCTCGTGGCGGCGAGCCGCGACAAAACCGTGACCGAAGGTCACGAACTTCCCGAAACGGTCGTGTATCCTGGCTTACGGGTGGGGAGTTTGCCCGGAGTGCCAGCGTGACAAGACGCGCTACGACCGAGTCCTCGGCACCAGCCGCTCTACCGAGCGAGTCCGCGATACGCGTACCGCCGTCGTCGAGCCTCGTCCTTCGCGAGATGAGCGAGCGCGCCGACGCGTCCGAAGCGCGCACGCGGATCCTCTTCGACGAAAATCCCAACCCGATGTGGATCTACGATCTCGAGACGCTCGCATTCCTCGCGGTCAACGACGCGGCCGTACGTACGTACGGCTACTCGCGCGAAGAGCTCTTGAAGATGAGCATCCGCGACATCCGCCCCGACGACGACGTGCCGCTCCTCCTCGACCGGATCGCCGATCGCCTCCCGTCGGTCACGACCGGCACCGACTGGCGCCACCTCTGCAAGGACGGATCGATCGTCGACGTCGAGGTCGTGTCGCGCGAGATCGAATTCGAAGGACGCGAGGCGCGGCTGGTGGTGGCGAGCGACGTCACGCGACGAAGGCGCGCCGAGATCGCGCTCGCCGAAGCGGAGCGTCGCTTTCGCGACATGCTCGAGAACGTCCACCACATCGCCGTGATCCTGGACGCCGACGGTCACATCACCTTCTGCAACGACTACCTCCTCGACCTCTGCGACCGCGCGCGCGAGGACGTCATCGGTCAAGACTGGTTCGAGCTCTTCATCCCCGCAGCGCGACGCGACGCGGTTCGACGCGGCTTCCTCGGCAAGATCGTCCCGGGGATCATCGCGGCGCACGACGAGAACGAGATCGTGACCAAATGCGGCGAGACTCTCCTGGTCTCGTGGACGAACACGATCCTGCGCGCGCCCGACGGCACGGTGAGCGGCACGGCCAGCATCGGGACCGACGTCACGACGCAACGCCGTGCGCAGGAGCAGCTCCTCCACGACACGCTGCACGACGCGCTCACCGGCCTGCCG
>JAYVXB010000619.1:0-33844 GCA_043785585.1 Deltaproteobacteria bacterium
CGCGACGCCCGCCGCCGCGGCCGTGATCGCGAGCCGTGCGCCCAACGCCGTGCGTACGCGCGCGCGATCCGCGCCGCTCGGCTCGTCGCCTGCGCTCGCCACGTCGAGCAGTGCCCTCGCCTCCGGTCCCAGCTCGCTCATCGCAGCCTCCACTCGTCGCCTGCACGCGCGCGCGCGACCGCACGCTCGAAATCCGCACGCGCGGCGCGGAGCCGCGACGACACCGTGTTCGTGTTCGCACCGACCGCCAGCGCGATCTCCGGCACGCTCATTTGCTCCAGCTCCGACAAGATGAACACCTCGCGCCGATCGTCCGGCATCGCCTCGAGCATCGCGTGGAGCTGTCGCACCGCTTCGCGCTTCGCGGCGGAGTCGTGCGGGCTCGCGCCGTCCACGTCCACCACGTCGTCGACGTCGTCGCCCGTCCGCGCCACGCCGCCGAGCTGCGCCGGCTTGCGACGGAGCGTGCGTCGCGCGTCGCGCACGACGTGGAGCACGATCGCGAAGACCCAAGATTTTTCGGACGAGCGCCCTTCGAACTCGGAGAGACGGCGATGCACGACGACGAAGACGTCCTGCACGACGTCGTCGAGAGCGCTCGGCGCGACGCCGAGTCGGCGCACCGTTCGCCACACGAACGCGAAATGCTCTTCGTAGAACGCGTCGAACGCAGTCGACGCGGACGAGCTACTGACGGACGACGGCCTTCGCACGACGGCGACGCCGCCGGGCTCGTGCGCGCTGGCCGCGAGGATCGACACAAGGGGAGAGTGGCCGGGGCGAGGGGGTTCCGTGACTAAAAGCGTAGCTCGATACCGAGACCTGCACGCGCGGTCAGCGCGGCGGGTCGATGGACGAGACCGCCGCCGGCACCACCGACGACGAACTCCGGTCGAACGAGCCCCGCGGCGACGCCGAGATCGCCGCGGAGAAAGAGCGGCGACGCGATGCGAACGGCGAACGCGCCACCCGCGCGCACGCGCGGGATCCATACGGATCCGGTGTCGGGCGACGACGCGCCGTTTCCGTGACCGACGACCCACGCGAGCTCGGCGCCCGCGCACGGGCCGAGCTCCCAGAGGTCGATCGCGATCGGAATGCACGCGCCGAGATCGAACGCGCGAAGCGTGAAGTCGCCTCCGCGCGCGGTGCCCACGCCGGTGCTCGCGCTTGCGAAGAGCGCCGCGGACGCGTCGAGGCGAAGCCACGTCGCGCCGCCCGGAACGATCCCGAAGCTCAGCTGGGCACCGAGGACCGCGCGCGGAAGCGTCGCGGAGTCGAGCGTACCGGCAACACCAACGGCGACGACGGTGGGGGGCGACGGGAGTCGCGGAGGGAGCAGAACGGCGGACGCGATTGGGCGAGGAGGACGCGACGAGGCGATCGGTGCGGCGGACGACGCGACCGGAGGAGTAGGCGCGTTCGTCGACGAAGCGGACGACGACGGCGCGATCGGCGGAACGCTCGTGGCGCTCGGCGCGCTCGATGCGCTCGTTGCGGTCGACGCGCTCGGCGTCGGTGCGGCCCGGTTCGTCGCGACGCGCGCGGGATCGACCGCGAGCGCGACGATGAGCGCCGTCGCATCCGCGAGCGCGCGACACGACTCCGCGTCGAGGGTCCGATCGCCCGTGCCCCCGACGCCGCTCGTTCGAACGCGAACGCGCCATCGTCCTCCTTCGGTGCGAAGGACCTCCGCGCGCACGCGAAGGCGGCGCTCGGCGGCGACCGGATCCCCCGCGAGGAGGCGCGCGAGCTCGCGCTCGACGTAGGCTGTGTCGGGGCATTCCGCAGGCGCGACCCATTCGAGCGCGACGGGCTTGTCGTCGATCGGCTGCGCCGCGACGGACGCCGCGACACCGCTCGCCGCGACGGCCGCAAGGAGCGCCGTCGAGCCGCGCCTCACCGGAGCGTCACTTCCCGCCGTACCAGACGAACCGTCCGCCGAGCAGCATCCCGTTCTGTTCGATCGAGCGCGAGAAGATCACGTCGTACTGAAGGCTCGGTCCGACCGCGACGTGTCCACCGAGCGCTTTGCCGACGGAAAACTCGTAGAACGCGCCCGCCCCGAGAAACGACTGCACTCCGTCCGCGCCTGGGTAAGCGCCGCGCTTCGCGTCGAGCGTCGCGCCGCCGATGCCGAAATGCGAGAAGACAGCGAGATCGGCCAGCTTTGGGAAGAGCGATACGAGCGGAAACATCTCGACGCGAAAACCGCCCGCGGTCCCGTGCGACCTCCAGTCGCCGTTCTGCGCGGAGCGCGTGCCGAACCAGAGGCCGAAGTTGATGTAGTCGGCGAGCGCGCCCATGAGGAGCAAGTTGCCGCCGTAGCCGGGCATGACGCCGCTCGAAGCGAAGTAGCTCGGGTCGTCGATCTTCGTCGTTTGGTTCGGATAGCCGCTCGCGCCTACGAGACCCGCGCCGAACCCGAGGCCGAGGACGACGCCGGAGCGACGAGCCGGCTGTCCATCGAACGCGGTCGTCGCGTCTTGCTTCTCGGCGCTCTGCGCGTGGGCGTCGGCGCATAGACCGAGCCCGACCGTGGCGAACGTGGCGAACGTGGCGAGCATGCGTCGAAGCCGCGCCCGAGGGCGACGCAACGATGCCGTCGGTATCCAGCCTTGCACGACCACCTCCGATGCTTACGCCGCCCCGGCCGTGGCGCGCAACCTCCTACGAAGGGCCACCTCCGCGGGCTTATCCAACGCGTCGACGATGCCGTACACTGCATTGATGCCCGTCCTTCGCCCTCGCGCGCTCGCGCTGCGACTTGCTTCGACGCTCACCATCGTCGCCGCGCTGCTCGGTGCGCCGGATGCGGACGCCTGCACGTCGAACGCGCAATGCACTGCCCCGTCGGTCTGCAATCCGACGACGCACATGTGCGTCGGCTGCTTCGACGACACGCCCTGCCGCGGCCCCGCCCCGGTCTGCAACGTCGCCGCGGGGTTTTGTTCGTCGTGCCAGAGCGATCACGGAGCGGGACCTGGCGCGTGCCCCGCCGCGCATCCGGCCTGCGTGACGTCGGGCTCGAGAGCCGGCGAGTGCCTCGATTGTTCGGGGACCAACTCGACCGCGTGCGGCACCGCGACACGCCCCGTGTGCGATGCCGTTCGCAACTTGTGCGGCTGCGGCGTCGACACCGACTGCGGCAACGGTCTCTACTGCGACCACGACGTCGCTGCCGAAGGCTGGTGCGTCTTCGGATGCCACGTCATCGGCGGCGTCGATCGCTGCGGACCGGGCAGCCACTGCGACGCGCGCGACGGGAGCATCGGCAACTGCAAGCCGGGCGCGTGCTCGGTCGACGCGGACTGCGGCTCCGCGACGTCCGGCCGCATCTGCGCGTCCAACAACTGCGCCGACGGATGCCGCGGCGTCGCCGGCAACGGCTGTGCAGCGCCGCTCGTCTGCACGTCGACGGACGACTCTGCGGGTCAATGCACGACGCATCACGATCCGCCGGACGCGAGCGCGCTTGACGCGACCGCAGGCGCCGACGCGGGCGACGCGGACACCAAGCCGATCGTTTCGCACGGCCTCGGCGGCGGGTGCGCGATCGGCGCGGCTCCGTCGGAGGGCACCGGCGTCGCGCTCGCTTTCCTCGCGGGCGCGCTCACCGTCGCCCGCGCACGCCGCCGCCGCTGATGCTACAAAGCGCGCATGCGCGATCCCGTCCTCTCCGAGCTCGATCCCGAAATCGCCCGCCTCATCGCCGACGAAAACCGGCGCGAGCACGAGACCGTGCGCCTCATCGCCAGCGAGAACTACGCCTCGCGCGCGGTCATGGAAGCCACCGGATCGTGCCTGACGAACAAGTACTCCGAAGGCTACGCGCACAAGCGGTACTACGAAGGTCAGCAGGTCATCGATCAAGTCGAGGAGCTCGCGATCGCGCGCCTGAAGAAACTCTTCGGCGGCTCGCCCGGCCTCCCCGCCGGCGCGATCGACGATCTCCACGTCAACGTGCAGCCGTACTCCGGCAGCCCGGCGAACCTCGCCGTCTACGTCGCGTTCTGCAACGCGGGCGACACGATCATGGGGCTCGCGCTCCCGGCCGGCGGGCACCTCACGCACGGCCACGCCGTTTCGATCACGGGCAAGTACTTCAAGAGCGTGCCGTACGGCGTTCGAAAGAGCGACTGCCTGATCGACATGGATCAAGTGCGTGCGCTCGCGAAGGAGCACAAGCCGAAGCTCCTCTGGTGCGGGACGACCGCGTATCCGCGCACGATCGATTTCGCGGCGTTTCGTTCGATCGCGGACGAGGTCGGGGCGATCCTCGCCGCCGACATCGCGCATATCTCTGGGCTCGTCTGCGCCGGCGTGCACCCGTCGCCGATCGGGATCGCCGACGTCGTCACGTCGACGACGCACAAGACGTTCCGCGGTCCGCGCGGCGGGATGATCTTCTGCAAGAAGCAGCACGCGGCGGCGATCGATCGCGCGGTGTTCCCGGGTCTTCAAGGCGGGCCGCACAACCACACGACCGCCGCGATCGCCGTCGCCGCGCAAGAAGCGCTGCAGCCCGTGTTCAAGGAGTACGCGCGTGCGATCGTCGCGAACGCGAAGGTGCTCGCGGACGATCTCGCGAAGCGCGGCTTCGGCGTCGTGACGGGCGGCACCGACAACCACTTGATGCTCATCGACGTGACCAACAAGAACGTCACCGGCAAGGTCGCGGCGCAGGCGCTCGACCGCGCGGGGATCGTCCTCAACTACAACGCGGTGCCGTTCGATCCGCGCAAACCGTTCGATCCGTCGGGGCTTCGCATCGGGACGCCGGCGGTGACGTCGCGCGGGATGGGCGACGCCGAGATGCGTCGGATCGCGGAGTGGATCGATCGCGTCGTCGCTGCGCCGACGGACGAAGCGATGCTCGCGAGGGTCGCGGGCGAGGTGCGCGAGGTCTGCTCGAAGTTCCCGGCGCCTGGCATCCGTATCTGAACGTCCGTTCCGATACGATCCGGCCCGGCAGCTGGGCCGTAGAGTGACGAAGGGGGCCGAAGGAGTCGCCCGATCATGAAGCCGAAGCCCGCAGACTCACTCGAAGCGATCCACGTCCCCGAGCTGGGCGTTGGCGCTTTCGAGAGTGGAGTCGCGGCGGTGGCGCTCGCGACGGCTGCGTGCGCGCCGGACGACGCGAGCGGCGCGTTGAAGCGCCGGCTGATGGGATCGATCGGGCGCGGTGGTCGCTTCGGGATCTACGTCGATCGACTCGCGCGGCTGTTCGACATCTCGGTCGAGCGCGCCGAACAGCTCGTCGCCAAAGTCGAAGCAGGAGCGTCGTGGCACCCCGGTCCCGCCGAGGGAATCGAGCTGATCCCCGTGCGCCCCGGCCCGAAATACGCGGGCGCGGTCGCCGTCGTTGGACGACTTCGGCCAGGCGCCGCCTTCCCGCGCCACGCGCACATCGGCGACGAGACGACCATCGTCCTCGCCGGCGGCTTCCGCGATTCGAGCGGCGTCGAGATCGAGCGCGGCGACGAGCTCTTCGAGCCCGCGGGCACCGAACACGACTTCGTCGTCCTCGAAGGCGAGGACTGCATCGCGGCGGTCATCGCGGTCGGCGGCGTCGTCTTTTCCTGACGAAGCGCCTGATTCCAAGCCTCGGACGGAGCGCGCGGGCGTGCTAAGCCTGCCGCTCCCATGAGCACCGACAAACCCGACGGCGGTAGCGACAGCTTCGCCGCGCTCTTCGAGCAGTCGACCTCCACGCTTCGCCGCAAGCCACCGCGCGTCGGCGAGCTCATCGAAGCGATCGTCGTTCAAGTCGGCAAGGACTCGGTCTTCGTCGAGCTCGACGGAAAACGCCAGGCGTTCATCGAGGCCGCCGAGCTTCGCGCCGAGGACGGCACGATGACCGTCGCCGTCGGACAGAAGATCCGCGCGCGCGTGATCGAGGTCGACGAGGGCGGCAACGTGCGCCTCGGTCAGTCGATGGGAAAGCCGGGGAGCGTCGCCGCGCTCGAGCAAGCGAAGGAGAGCGGCGTCGCGGTCGAAGGCAAAGTCGTCAAGGTGAACAAGGGCGGCCTCGAGGTCGAGCTCGCGGGGACACGCGCGTTCTGCCCGAACTCGCAGGTCGACTCGAAGTACGTCGAGGATCCGACGACGTTCGTCGGACGCTCGCTGCAGTTTCTCGTCACGGAGATCCGCGACGGCGGACGAAGCGTGACGGTGTCGCGCCGCGCGCTCCTCGAGCGCGAGTCGCGCGAGGCGGCCGCGACGATCATGAAGGACGTCGTGCCGGGTGCGATCCTTCGCGGAACGGTGACGGGGGTGCGCGAGTTCGGCGCGTTCGTCGATCTCGGCGGCGTCGAGGGGATGATTCCTGCGTCGGAGATCGCGCACGAGCGCGGCGTCGTCGTCGCCAACGCGGTGTCGGTCGGCGACGTCGTCGAGGTGCAGGTGCGCGACGTGAAGCAGGTCGAGCCAAAGCGACCGGGCGACTCGACGACGCGAATCACCCTTTCGATCAAGGCGCTCACGCCCGCTCCCGAACGCACTCCGCAGCAAGCCGCCGCGGCGACGGCGAAGGTCGCGCTCGGCTCGATCGTCACGGGTGCCGTCGAACGGATCGAGACGTACGGCGTCTTCGTTCAGATCGACGGGACGAAGGGCCGCGCGGGCCGCGGCCTCATTCCGAGCGCAGAGCTCGGCGTCCCGCGCGGCACCGACATTCGCAAGACGTTCCCCGAGGGGACCAAGGTGACGGCCAAGGTGCTCGAGACCGGAGACGGCCGCATGCGTCTCTCGATCCGCGGCGCACGCGAAGACGCCGAGCGCGCCGAGTACACCGGCTACCGCGAGACCGCAGCGGCGCCCGCGACGCTCGGCACGTTCGGGGATCTCCTGAACCGGTCCAAGAAGGGCGGCGAGAAGCGGTCCAAGTGATGGATCGGGCCCGGTCCCGACACCCGCCGCTCGCGATCGCCATCGCCGTCGTCGGTGCGATGTACGCGCTCGCGCTCGTAGCGTGCGGCCTCTTGCGCGTGCCGTATCCGTTCGAGGTCGAGTGGATGGAAGGCGGGATGCTCACGCACGCGGCGCGCGTTCGCGAGGGCTTGCCGATCTACGCACGACCGAGCGCCGACTTCGTTCCGTTCTTCTACACGCCGCTCTACTCGATGGTCGTCGCGTGGTTGTCGAAGCTCACCGGCACGCTGACATTCGGCCTCGCGCGCAGCGTGACGTTCGGCGCGACGCTCGCGACGCTCGCCCTCGTCTATCTCGCGGTCTCACGCGAAGCGGGTCGCCTGTACGGCGCGATCGCCGTCGGCATCTACGCCGCTACGTACCGCTTCGCCGGCACCTTCCACGATCTCGTCCGCCCCGACGCCCTCGCCCTCGCGCTCGCCTTCGCGGCGACGTACGTCGCGCGCCACGCGACACGCCGCCCTGCTGTCGTCCTCGCCGCCGCGCTCTTCGTCGCCGCGTTCTTCACGAAGCAGACGACCGCCGTCCTCGCGCCTGCCGCCGCGATCGTGATTTTCACGCGCGACAAACGCCTCGCCGCGCTCTTCGTGGGCGTGGGCGGCGCGCTCGGGATCGCGACGGTGTTCCTCTACGACCGAACGACCGACCACTGGTTCTGGTTTTACATTTTCAAGGGACACCAGGGGCACCTCTTCTACTGGAAGAACATCCTCCTCGAGTACTGGCGCGACGTGCTCTTTCTCGCGCCCGCGCTCTTGCTCGTTCCGGTGCTCGCCATCGGCTACGGCAAGTGGACACGGTGGGTCGCGGTCCTCGTCTTGGCGCTGCTCGTCGCGGCGTTCTACCAGCGCGCGACGTCGCTCGATTACCCGCCGCACATGTATTACCAAGAGCTTCTCTACGAGAAGCCGCGCTTCCTCGTGCTCGTGCCGCCTGTCGTCATCGCGCTGCTCCTCGCGGTGTACCGCTTCACCGAGAAGCCCCAGCTCGCGGTCGCGCCGTTCTGGCTCGTGATGTTCGCCGCTGCAGCGCTGTCGAGCGGCCTCAACCACAGTACGCAATGGTCGTACAGCAACTGCTTCATGCCGATCGCGCTCTTCGGCAGCGTGGTCGTCGCGTTGGCGTTCAAGTCGCTCGCGTCCGACGCCACGACGCGCGGCGCAGCGCTCGTCGCCGGCGCGTTGCTCGTTCAGCTCGTGGCGTTCGCATACGATCCGCGAAAGCAGGTCCCGACCGCGCGCGATCGCGCCGAGCTCGCGATCTTCCAGAATCGCGTGGCGCAGATCGGCGGTCCGTCGTTGATCCCCGCGCATCCGTTCGTCGCGTACGCGAACGAGAGGCGCTTTCATCTGCACCAAATGGGGACGGGCGACGTCGGCTTCGAAGGCGGCGTGCAGGACCTCGGCGCGCGGTTGGCACGCGGCGAATGGCGCGCGGTCATCCTCGATGCGCCGTGCGAGCTCGGCGAGCTCGATCGCTTCTATTACGAGTCGGATCGGTTTCAATACGACGACGCGCAGTCGCTCATGCCACACACGGGATTCGCGGTGAGGCCGACGTCGCTGTGGCGCGCGCAGAACCGCGACGAGCACGAGGTCGCTCCGGGGATCAGCGGGACATTCGAGTCGGGCGCGTTCCGCGGTTGGAGCGCGACGGGCGCGTTCGGCGCCGCGCCGATGCCGCGCGCGCGACTGGCCGACATCAAGGGATTTCAAGGCAACTTTGCGGCGAGCACGCAGGGCGCGCACGGTGCGAGCGGGCGCCTCACCAGCGACGCATTCAAGCTCGACAAGGCGCGCGTGACGCTCGCGACGGCCGGCTCGTCGACGACGTACGTTCGCATCCTCGTCGGCGGCGAGGAGATTCAGCGCCTCTACCCGCCCAAGCCACCGAAGATGCAAGCGAAGAGCATCGATCTTCGCGCGCACGTCGGAGCGATGGTGCAGATCGAAGTCGTCGACGAGGGCGGACGCGCGGACGGCGGCATCGTGGTCGACGACGTGCGCGTCGCCGAATAGCTCCGGGCGATGTCACGAAACGGCGCGCTCGGACGACGTCACCCTCGAGAGCGGCGAACGCTCACACGAAAGAGGGGCTTCCGATGGGTATTTCCAAGGTCTTCCGCAGCTTCGTCACGGTCGTCGGCTTCGCCACCGTGACGGCGACGGCGACGCTCGCGCTCGTGCTACCGCGCACCACATGGGCCGACGATTTCGACGATGCGATGGGCACCGTCGCCGCGACGCGGTTCGAGCAGGTCCTCGTGAAGACGCACGTCCAGCGAGATGCGACGTCCAGCACCGGGTGGTCGCTCGTGATCGACGCCCAGAACGAAGGCGACGTGGCGCAGTCGTGCGCATTCAAGACCGCGCTCGAGCGCACGTTCTCCACGCCGATGGCGCGCGTTCAGAGTGAAGTCACCACGCTCCTCACGCGCGTCGAGACGATGTCTGTCCCCGCACACGGCAAAGTGCACCTCGTGCGCCCGGTGCCGAAATGGATCGCGGATCAGCTCGTCACGGCGGAGCGCATACAGAAGGCGCGCGACGCCGAGACGAAGCGCGCCGAGAAAGATCCGACCGCGTACGACTCCGCGATCATGCGCGCGCCCTACCCGGACTTTCGCGTCGCCGTCGTCGAGCCGAACGCGCCGATCGCGCGCGTGCGCTTCGAAGGGGGAATGATGGGCGCCATGCCGCCGCCCGTGGCGGTGCCGCCCGCGCCGTCTGCCGCGCCGAGCCCGGGAGAAATCGCGCGCATCGACACCAAGCGGTAGCGACTCGCTCGCTTGCGGGAGCGAATGACGCTCCACGACGTAGCCCAGCATGCCGGCGGCGACCCACCGGTCGTCGCGCGCCCTCGCGTTCCGTCTGGAATCGCGCCCACGAACGCGCTAAGGAGCACCGCTCGCAAAATTCTGCGGTGGGGCGCCGCGTCGCTTGGAATCTCGAGGAGGGCACATGCCGTTCAACAAGTCTGTTTGTGTCGTGTCGGTTGGTGCGCTCGTCGGCGCGCTCGTTTACGGTTGTTCTTCCAGCAGCTCGAGCCCCGCTCCGGGCGGCGATGACGCAGGCGTCGCCGTCGACAGCAGCGTTCACGACGCGCCGGCCGACAGCCCGAAGGCCGACTCCTCGAAGAACGACGGCCAAGCGCTCACCTGCGCCCCGGTCGACGTGTCGACGTTCATGCCGCCGCCGTTCAAGCCGGTGCATCAACAAGTCGGGGCGTGCACCAACCAGGACATCACGGACTTCACGACGAACTGCCTCAACGTCGGCCACACCAAGGCGATGTGCGACGCCTACAAGATGGCGCACGCGACGTGCGCCGGCTGCCTCGAGACGAACTCGACGGCGGCGACGTGGGGCGCGGCGTACTTCCACACGAGCACGGCGCCCGGCAGCACGCTCGGCGTCATCACCGCCAACGTCGGCGGCTGCTTCGAGATCCGCGGCGGCGCGGAGGGCGTCGCCTGCTCCAAGAAGATGCAGGCCGCCGAATCGTGCGAGACCGCGGCGTGCGATTCCGTGTGCCAGATCACCGACGACGCGTCCTTCCAGCTCTACGTCGCGTGCCTCCAGCAAGCGGCAGGCGCCGGCTGCTCGACGGCCGCGCAGGCGAGCGCGGGCTGCCAGCAGGCTCTCACGATGGGCGACGGCGGCGCGACGGCGTGCACCGGCGGCACCGACTTCCAGTCCATCTTCGACCTGATCGCGCCCGTCATCTGCGGCGGCGGTTCGACGGACGCCGGCGGCGGCGGCTGATTCTGCGACGCAGTACCCTTCGGCCCGGGTTTGCTCACGCGAACCTGGGCCGAGTCGCGTGCGCTCTCGGATCTCGCCGAGCTATCCGCGCTTGATGTACTTGCCGCGCTCTTGCGGATGCTCGTTCTCGTATGCCTCGAGGCTCTCGCGCGTGATCTCGACTTCGATCTCGCCGTCTCGCTCGATCTTCGACTGGCACCCGAGACGCGACGTCGCGCGGACGTCGAACGCCTTGTCCATGATGTCCTGCTCGTCGTCGTCGGCTTCGCTGAGGAGCTCGCTCCCCTTCGTCACGTAGACGTGGCAGGTCGAGCACGCGCAGACGCCGCCGCACGCGTACCCCTCGGGAGCGTGAAGCGCCTGCGCGGCCTCGAGGATACTCGTCCCGACCTTCGCCTCGATCTCGCCGAACCCTTTGAACCGTACGATCGCCATCTCGGTCTCGCTTACCTCGGTGCCGTGTGCGCGAGGTCGATGCCGAGCGCATGCTCAACGTCTTTCGCGACGTCGTCGATCTTCTTGCCGCCGATCGCGCGCGCGATGGCGCGGTTCATCCGGCGACCTGCGAAGTCTTTGCTGGCGGCGTCGAGATCCTCGATCCGCACGTGGATGCGCGACGGGTCTTCGCCGCGCGTCGCCTCCTCGAGCAACGCCATCGCCGCCTCGATGCGCTCGCGCTCGCCGCTCTCGAGCAGCGCGCGGTCGACGTCGATCGCCTTGCGCGTCGCCCCGAGGATTCGATGCGCCTCGACGCGATTCTCGGCGAGCCTGCGGATGCGAAGATCGTCCTCGCCGTGATCGAGCGCGTCCATGAGCATCTGCTCGACCGCTTCGTCGTCGAGCCCGTACGACGGCTTGACGCTCACGGTCTGCTCGATCCCCGTCGTCGTCTCTTTCGCGTGCACGCCGAGGAGTCCGTCCGCGTCGACCTGGAACGTCACCTCGAGCTTCGCCAGGCCCGCGGGCATCGGCGGAATCCCCTTCAGCGTGAAGCGCGCGAGGCTCCTGCAGTCCTGAACCATCTCGCGCTCGCCCTGCAGGACGTGAATCTCGAAGCCGGTCTGGTTGTCTTCTTGCGTCGTGTACGTGGCGCGCGCGCCCGACGGGATCGTGGTGTTGCGCGGGAGGATCTTGTCGACGACGCCGCCGCCGACCTCGATCCCGAGAGAGAGCGGGATGACGTCGAGGAGCAAGACTTCGTCGCTGCGTCCCTCGCCCGCGAGGAGATCTGCCTGAACCGCGGCGCCGAGCGCGACGACCTGATCCGGATCTATGTCGCCGAGCGGCTCTTTCTTGAAGAGGCGTTGCACGTACGCGCGCACCGCGGGAACGCGCGTCGAGCCACCGACGAGGATCACGCCGTCGAGCTGCTCGGGCGCGAGCCCCGCGTCCTTGAGCGCCCGCTTGCACGCGACGCCGGTGCGATCGAGGAGCGGTCGGATCACTTCGTCGAAGCGCTCGCGGGTGAGGCGCACGTTGCCGTGACCTTCGATCTCGGCCTGCACTTCGCGCGCGTCGGTGAGCGCGTGCTTCATCTTGCGCGCGGCGTCGAGCACCATGCGAACGAAGCCGGGGTGACGCGAGCTCGCGTCGCGATCGCGACGGAGCGACTCCGCCGACGGACCGTCGCTCTGCTCGAGCTGCGCGAAGATCTCTTCCGCGATGAGCCGATCCATGTCATCGCCGCCGAGCGCGCTGTCGCCGCCCGTCGACTTCACCTGGAAGACGCCGTCGTCGAGAACCAGGATCGTTACGTCGAAGGTACCGCCGCCGAGATCGTAGACCGCGAAGGTGCCGTTCTGTTTCTTCTCGAGGCCGTACGCGAGCGCGGCAGCGGTCGGCTCGTTGATCAGGCGAAGGACCTCGAGCCCGGCGAGGCGCGCGGCGTCTTTCGTCGCCTGGCGTTGCGCGTCGTCGAAGTACGCGGGCACAGTGATCACCGCGCCGCCGATCGTACGGAGCTCGTCTTGCGCGAGGAGCTTCAGCGCGCGCAGGATCTCCGCGCTCACCTCGACCGGCGTCACTTCGCGCTCGGAACCGCCCGCGCCCGCGACGCGAAAGCGCACCACGTTCGGCTCGCCCGGCTTCGGATCGACGAAGGCGTAGGGACCGAGCCGACGCGTCTCGGGATCATCCGCGCCGCGTCCCATGAATCGCTTCACGCTGACGATCGTGTCACGCGGTCGCTCCGCTGCTTCGTCCTTCGCGCGACGTCCGACGACGACGTCGCCTGCCGTGTGGTACGCCACGACGCTCGGCAAGAGGATCTCTTGATCGCAGTCGGCGATCGCGACGGGTTTCTCGCTTCGCACGTACGCGACGAGCGAGTTGGTCGTGCCGAGATCGATGCCGATGGGTCGAGGCGGCGCTTTGGGATCGAAGATCTCGAGGAGGGTCATGACGCCTGTGCGACCTTCGGGAGCGCGTGCGAATGATTCATGACGCCTGTGCCTCGTCTTCGATCGCGCTGACCTCTTCGAGGAAGCGGCGGCAGTACCTGAGCTCGCCGAGCAACGGCAAGAGCGCGCGAAGCTCTTCGCCCTTCGCGAACCCCGCGCCGAGCGCGCGTTCGACCCCCGACGCGCGCGCTGCAATCTCCTTCGCAAGTCGCGTCACCGCCGCCGCGTCCCGCTGCGCGCGCGCATCGGCGAGCGCTTCGCGCTGCTCCATCACTTCCATCAGGAAGTCCGGCGACGCCTTCGGCTCGCTCGTCTCGTCCACGGCGATGCCCGCGAGCGAGAACAAAGCCTCTGCGCGCTTGATCGGATCGCGCACCGTGCGCCACGACTCGTTCACTTGAACCGCCTTCTCGAGAGCCGCGCGACGCTCGCTCGGCGGCGCGGCGACGTACTTGTCTGGATGAAGCGCGCGAGAGAGCTCGCGGTGCGTCTTCTCTACGGCCGCGAGATCGACGTCGAAGGCGCGCGCGATACCGAGTGTTGCGAACGGGTCCATCACACCGTGAACGAGTGACCGCAGCCGCAGCTCGTCTTCTCCTGCGGGTTGCGAAACTTGAAGCCCTGGAACATCAGCGTCTGCTCCCAATCGAGCTCGGAGCCGTTCAAATAGATGAGGCTCTTGGGATCGCTGACCACGCGGACGGGCGTGCCGTCCTCTGCCGCGTACTCGAACACGCGATCGCGCGCGTGCGGTGCGCCGTCGTGAAACTCGATGACGTACGAGAAGCCCGAGCAACCGCCGCCGCGAATGCCGACGCGGAGCGAGCAGGGGAGTTCAGAGGGGACGCCGCGCTTGGCGATCTGACGCTTGATCGCCTCGACCGCCTTCGCGGAGACGGTGATCGCGAGCGTTTTTTTCTCGGGGGTCGGGGCTGTCGACGTCGTCGTCGTCATGTCTTCGTCTCTACTTGGCGCGCGCCGCGCGCTTCTTCTTGAAGTCTTCGATCGCGCTCTTGATCGCGTCTTCCGCGAGGACCGAGCAGTGGATCTTCACCGGCGGGAGGTTCAGCTCGTTGACGATGTCGACGTTCTTGATCGCGGCGGCTTCGTCGATCGTCTTCCCTTTGAGCCACTCGGTCGCGAGCGACGACGACGCGATCGCCGAGCCGCAGCCGAACGTCTTGAACTTCGCGTCCTCGATGATGCCGTCGTCGGTCACCTTGATTTGAAGACGCATCACGTCGCCGCACGCCGGCGCGCCGACGAGGCCCGTCCCGACGTTCGGATCGTTCTTGTCGAGCGTCCCGACGTTGCGCGGGTTTTCCGCGTGCTCCACGACTTTGTCGCTGTAGGCCATTTGATTTCTCCTGATCCGACTAGTGCGCAACCCAGGCAACACTCTTCAGATCGATTCCTTCTTTGTGCATCTCGTAGAGCGGCGACACGTCTCGCAGCTTTTTCACCTTCGCGATGACGAGGTCGGCGACGTAGTCGACCTCTTCTTCCGTGTTGAATCGGCCGAGGCCGAATCGAATGCTCGAGTGCGCGAGCTCGTCGCCGACGCCGAGCGCGCGGAGCACGTAGCTCGGCTCGAGGCTGGCCGACGTGCACGCCGAGCCGGAGCTCACCGCGACGTCCTTGATCGCCATCATCAGGCCCTCGCCCTCGACGAACTCGAACGAGATGTTGAGGTTGCCGGCGAGGCGGTGCTCGAGCGAGCCGTTGACGTAGACCTCGTCGAGCTCTTTCTCGAAGCGCGCGCGCAGCCGCTCGCGAAGCGCGAAGATTTTCTTGCTCTCGTCGGCGCCTTCGAGCCGCATGATCTCCGCCGCCTTGCCGAAGCCGACGATGCTCGGGACGTTGAGCGTGCCAGAGCGATTGCCGCGCTCGTGCCCGCCGCCGTCCATCTGCGCCGAGATGCGAACGCGCGGCTTGCTGCGGCGAACGTAGAGCGCGCCGACGCCCTTCGGTCCGTACATCTTGTGCGCGGTGATCGACGCGAGATCGACGTTCATCGCGTTCACGTCGAACGGCGTCTTGCCGACCCCTTGCACCGCGTCGCTGTGAAGGAGCACGCCGCGCGCGCGCGTCAGCTTGCCGATCTCCGCGAGCGGCTGAATCGTGCCGATCTCGTTGTTCGCGAGCATCACGCTCACGAGGATCGTCTTCTCGGTCATCGCGTTTTTCACGGCGTCCGGATCGACGATCCCGTCTTTGCCGACGCCGAGGTACGTAACGACGAAGCCCTCTTTCTCGAGGCGCTTGCAGGTGTCGAGCACCGCCTTGTGCTCGAGGACCGTCGTGATGATGTGGTTGCCTTTGTCTTTGTAGAACTCGGCGACGCCTTTGATGGCGAGGTTGTCGCTCTCCGTCGCGCCCGACGTGAAGACGATCTCTTTCTCGCTCTGCGCGCCGATGAGCTTCGCGATCCGCTCGCGCGCGTACTCGACCGACTCTTCCGCGGTCCATCCGAAGGCGTGGCTGCGGCTCGCCGCGTTGCCGAACTTCTCGGTGAAGTACGGGAGCATCTCGTCCAAGACGCGCGGATCGACCGGGTTCGTCGAGTGGTAGTCCATGAAGATGGGGAGCTTGATCGCCATGACGTTCTCTCTCTCGCTTCTCATTTCGCTCGAAACCCGGCGACGAGCTCGGGGACGGTCGTGTCGCATTCGTGGAGATCGCAACCGCTGCACGCCGACAGGAGACGAGCCGGATCGCAGACGTCGCACGTATCGAGGTAGTGAAGGCTCGCTTCAAGCTCGTGCTCGAGCTCTTTCAGCCGCCTCATGTGCTCGCGGGTTTCGATGAGCTTGGTCTTGTAGACGTCGCGCATTTTGACCATCGAGCCGGACGCGGAGCTCTGCCGCTCCCACTCGCGCACGACGGTCTGGATGTCCGAGAGGCTGAAGCCCATCTCCTGCAGCTTGACGATCCAGCGAATGCGCACGAGCGCTTCGCGAGCGTAGAGACGAAAGCGCCCCTTGCTGCGGGCCGCGGGCTGCAGCAAGTCGAGCTCTTCGTAGAGGTGAATCGCCCTCACGGTCTTGCCCGACTCGCGCGCCAGATCGCCGATCTGCATCAGCTCGGGCTCGGCGAGCTGTGCGCGCGCATCGTCGATCGAGCGGACGTTCGTGTGCTCGAAGCGGCCGTCGGGGACGACCGTCGCGGACGACGCGGGGGAGAGGATGGGGAGCCGAACAATAGGCATTTCGAATGGTTCCAGCGATTCGAGGCAACTCGCACGTCATAGTCTGACGTAAGGGATCGAGTTGTCCAGACGTGTCTGTAGGTCCTCTCGTCCCATGCCGTCAAGCTGATCTGGTAAGAGGAGCCATGCCGAAGAAGAGCTCGCTCGAGGACGATCTGGCTTCGCTGACGTCGGAGTTCGTCGGGCGCATCGTCGCGACGCTTCGAAACGCTTCGTTCGCCGAGGTCGCCGCGCTTGCGCCGCCCGCGCGGGCGCGCGTCGAGATCCCGCGACCGACGCGATCGTCGCCGGCGCTGAGCCCGAAGACGCACGGAAAGCGCACGCGGCGCGGTGCGGGCGAGCGCGCCGAGGTCGCGGAACAGCTCGCCGACGTGCTTCGAAAAGCGGGAGAGCCGCTCGGCGTGCGCGCGCTGTCGAGCGCGCTCGGCGTCGCTCCGGATCGTCTCGCGGGGCCGCTCAAGGAGCTTCGCGACGCTGGCCGCGTGAAGAAGCACGGCGACAAGCGGAGCACCACCTACAGCGCGACCTGACTCCGCGAAAGCACGGCACGCGGCTCGCAACTCGCCCCCAGTGGACGAACGCGAGGGGAACCGCGTCGATGGTTTTGCGAGCACTTACAGATGATGTCGATCCGACCTGGGCGGGGGACGAGATCCCCACGTGGGCAAGGCCTTATCCATCCCGCGAGCGCAATGCTCCGCCGACGTCGGACTCCGCCTTGTCCGCGGACGACACGAGCCGACACGATCTCCCCTCCGACGCGGACGACTCGCAGTCGATCGTGATCGACGCCGCCGACCTCGAAGGGGCCATCGACTCGGACGACACGCGCGCCTTCAAGCTCCCTGCCGTTCGCGAGAGCACCGGGCCGCGCCGCAAGATTCGCTTCACGACGACCGCGACGGTGCGTGACGCGCTCGCGGAGAGGTACGAAGAGGAAGGCGCGTGGGTGCCGCTCATCGAGCTCTACCTCGCGCGGATCGAGGTGGCGTCGAAGGACAGCGAGCGCGTCGAGCTGCTGAAGCGCATCGCGGACATCTTCTTGCGCGAGCTCGACGACGCCGAGCAGGCGAACGACGCGCTCCTCGAGGCGCTGACGATCGAGCCGCGCGACGGCGAGACGGTCGAAGCGCTGGAAGAGATCGCGCGTCGCACGGCCAAGTGGGTCTCGCTCGTCGGCGCGGTCGAGACGAAGCTCGAGGCAGAGAACGACGACGCCCGCGCGCTCCCTTACGCGGTGATGCTCGTCAAGTGGTACCGCGGCGCGCTCGAGGATCCCGCGGGCGCCGAACCGTTCATGGCGCGCGTGCAGAGCATCGATCCGGGACACGCGCTCGTGCATCGTCGCCTCGCGAGCCAGTACCGCGAAGCGGGCGCGTGGGACGCGCAACGCGATTCGCTCGAGCGTGCGCTCCTCAGCGCGACGAACGACACGGATCGCTGCGTGGTGCGGCTCGCGCTCGGCGATCTCTACGAAGAGCGCGCGAAGGACGACCGCCGGGCGAAAAAGCACTACGAGCAGGCGCTCGCCCTCGACCCGAACGCGATGCAGGCGCTGCGAGGCCTCGAGCGGATCTGTCGGCGCGCCGAGGACTTCCCGGCGTTGACGCGCGTGCTCGAGAAGCAGGTCGACGCCGCCGAGAGCGACGACGATCGGATCGCCGCGCTCCTTCGCCTGGTCGACGTGCACGAGCGCCTCTTCGTGAAGCCGCAGAACGCGGCGCCGAAGCTCGAGCTCATCTTGGTGTTCGATCCGACGCACGCCGTCGCGCACGAAGGTCTCGAGCGCTGCTACCGCGCGATGCGCGCGTGGCCCGAGCTCGTGAAGACGCTCGAACGCCGCGCGCGCGTGACCGTGAGCTCGTTCGAGAAGTGCGACTGCTTGATGAAGGTCGCGACCGTGCACGAGGAGAAGCTCGCGGACCCGGACGCGGCGCTCGATGCGCTCCGGCGCGTCTACGACGTCGACGATGGGCACGTGCAGGCGATCACCGAGCTCGCGAGGATCTGCGAGAAGAAAAAGGACTTTACCGGGGCGGCGGCGTACCGCGCGCGGCTGGCGGATCTCGCCGAGTCGGCGAAGGTCACCGCGCAGATTCACATTCAGATCGGCGAGATGCTGTCGATCGACGATCGCGACCCGACATGCGCACGGCTTCACTTCGAGAAGGCGGTCGCGTTCGATCACGGCGCGGTGGTGGCGTGGGAGGCGCTGCAGCGGATCGCGACGCGCACCGGCGATCAGATGTACGCGGTGCATTGCCTCGAGCGCCGCGCAGAGCACACCGAGTCGGCGCGACTGAAGGCGCAGCTCCTCGTCGAGCTCGCGAAGATGAAGACGTCGCTCGGCGACGCGCGCGGCGCGCTGTCGACGTACGAGTACGCGATCGGCACCGATCCGAACAACGAAGCGGCGGCGCGCGCGCTCCTCGATCCGTTCGTGCGCGCGCAACGCTGGGCCGACGCGCAGCCGGTGTGCGAGCTGCTCCTCAACGCGGCGACGCGCGACGGCGCGCATGACACGGTGTTCGATCTGATGCGGCTCGCGTCGCGCGTTTCGCTCGCGCTCGGAAACGTGGAGCGATCGCTCCTCGCGGCGACGGCGGCGTACGAGATGCGACCGGCGGATCCGAAGGCGCGCGCCGCGCTGATCGACGTCTGTTGGCGACGACGCGCCGATGCCGACGCGCGCGCGCGGACCCGCGCGGCGATTCAGGCGATCGTCAGCGATGCGGGGCAGCTTCGCGCGGCGGACCTCGCGAAGCTCGGACAGATTCGGCGCGCCGACGGCGACGGAGACGGCGCGATCTCGCTCCTTTGCCAGGCCCTCGCGATCGAGGTCGACCATAGAGGCGCGCTGACGGAGCTTGCCGACGCCTTCGCTGCGCAGAGCGACTGGAAGCGATCCGCCGGGTGCAAGCTCCGCATCGCGCGCGCGACCGAGAACGCCGACGAGCGCTTCGCGCTTCTCGTCGAGACCGCGGACATCTGGGAGAAGCAGGCGGGCATCCCTCGGCGCGCGGCGCACGTGCTCGAAGAGGCGCTCTCCGCGAAGCCCGGTGACCTCGTCGCTCTTCGACGCCTCGTCCTGCTCTACGGCGAGCTGTCGCTCTGGGACAAGCTCGTCGACACGCTGCGCGCGATCGCGACCGCCGAAGACGACGCGGGCCGCAAGGCGAAGACCTTGTATGCGTTGGCGCAGATCGTCCGCGAGAAGATCGGCGACGCGCGACGCGCCGCGCAGATCTACGACGAGGTGCTCGATCTCGACGAGACGCGCCTCGATGCGTTCGAGCGAACCGTGCGGATCCTCACGGAGCTCCGCGACTGGGACGAGCTGCGACTCGCGTACTGCAAGATGATCGGGCGCGTTCACGACAGCCGCGACTCGACGCTCAAGTGTGCCCTCTACCACCAGCTCGGCCTCGTCTACCGCGATCGCCTCGGCGACGCAGCGCGCGCGCTCGATGCGTTCCGCTGCGCGAGTCGGCTCGATCCGGACTCGGAGGAGGATCGGAAGATCGTCCTCGAGCTCCTCGTCGTGATGGATCAGCTCGACGTCGCGGTGGCGACGGCGCGCACGTCGCTGCGGCGCACGCCGCGCGTCACTGCCATCTACAAGGATCTCTACGGGCTCTTTCTGCGGCAGCGCCTCGTCGACAAAGCGTGGTGCGCCGCGAACGTCCTCCTCCACCTCGACCCGAGCGCGCTCGACCAGGAGCAGACGACGTTCTTGCGCGACTACCCGCCGTACGACGTCGCGAACGTGCCCGGGACGCTCGGCGGCGGCGCGTGGGCTTCGCACATCATGCATCCGGGAATGGATCCGCGGCTCACGGCGATCTTCCGGATCGTCGCGCCGGCGATCCTTCGCATGCGCCTCGCGGCGATTCCTGCGCGCGATCGCGCGGGCTTCCTCGGTCGCATCGTGCGCGCGGAGGATTCTCCGGCCGCGGCGAGGATCCTCGCGATCGTCGCGAACGTCGCCGAGGTGCTCTCGCTTCCGTCGCCCGTCCTCTACGAGCGTCCGACGATGCCGCTCGCGCTCGCCGTCGCGCCCGCGCCGACGCCCGCGCTGTTCGTGTCGATCGATGCGGCGAGCGCGATCCCCGAAGAGCTCTTCACGTACATCGTCGCGCGCCGCCTGTCGGAGCTCCGCCCGGAGCTCGCCGCGCATGCGCTCTTTCCGACGGTGACCGAGCTGAAGTCGCTGCTCAAGGCGGCGATGCGCGCGGCGGTCGGCAGCGGCGCGAAGCCGGCGGAGCTCGCGCTCGCGCGCGCGCTGGATCCGAAGGATCTCGAAGCGCTCCGCGCGGCGGTCTCGAGCATCATCGACGCGGGCGATCGCGCGGACATCAAGCGATGGGTGCAGCTCGCCGATGTATCGCTCGCGCGCGCGGGGCTGCTCGTGGTCGGCGACGTCGACACGGCGTGGCGCGCGAGCCAGCGCGAGTCGCGATCGCCGGGCGACATCGCGTCGGACGATTGGCAGAAAGAGGTCCTCGCGTTCGCCGTCAGCGACGAGTACGCGGAGCTGCGCGGCGCGATCGGGATCTCGCTCGACGCGATGTGACTCTGGGGGATTTGACCGCCAAGGCGCAAAGGCGCCAAGTTTGGTTGTTCAAATCCTTGGCGGCTTTGCGCCTTGGCGGTCGTCTCTAAATCTTCAGGTCGATGCCGGCGGCTTCTTTGACGACGCGCGCGATCGTCGCGAAGAGCTCGCTCCCCTGCCCCTTGTCGTCCATCCACGCGCGCTTCGCGTCGTCGTAGCTGAAGTGCCAAGCGCGTGCGTTCGCCGCCATCCAGATCTGCCGCGTCGGGCGCTGCGTGTTCACGATGCAGCGCTTCTTGTCCGCGAACGTCAGCGTGATGACGTCGCCCGCGATCTCGCAGTCGACCGCGTCCGAATCGACGTCCTCGAACACGTCGCCGATCCGGCGAAACGTTGCATCGGCCAGCTGCTGGTAGGCGGCTTCATCCATGGAGTCGTAGTCCTCGTGCGTCGTCAGTTGAGCGAGTGAGGCAAGGCGAGCGAGAATGGCGCGATCGCCGCGTCGAACATGCGCCCGTCCGGGCGGTGCATCTGGTACGTCCCGCGCATCTCACCGCGCGGCGTCCGGAGCACACAGCCGCTCGTGTACTCGAAGTGCTCTCCGGGACGGAGCATCGGCTGGTGCCCGACGACGCCCGGCCCTTTCACCTCTTCGACCTTGCCGGTCCCGTCGGTGATGATCCAATGCCGCGTGCGGAGCTGCGCGGGCTCGGCGCCTTCGTTCGCGATGCGGACCGTGTACGCGAAGACGTAGCGTTGCGCGAGCGGCGCCGACTGGTCGGGCACGTAGGTCGTCTTGACGGTCACGCGGATCCCGTCCGTGATGGCGTTCGACATCGCAACAGGGATTGCCACGCGCTCGCGCCGCGTTCAAGCGTGTTCGCGGTCGGGGAACATGCTGCGCGTGAGGAACGAGTGCGCCGCGCGCCACTTCGCGCGCGCCGGCGCTCGCCACATCAGCGCGTCGTAGCCGTGGATCTCGCCGGGCGACACGTGCAGATCGCACGCGACGCCGCGGCGATCGAGCGCCGCCTTCAGCCGACGCGAGCACGTGAAGAGCGGATCGCGCGTGCCGACCGAGACGAAGAACGGCGGCAGCGGGCGCGCCGGCGCCTGCGACTCCTCGAGAATGCGGAGCGGGCTCGCGAGCGGCGACGCAGCGACACCTGCCGCGACGTCGGCGCCGACGTACGAGCGCGCCGCGTCGTGGAGCAGCGACTTCATCCATCCGGGAATCTTCGGATGCGCGAGGTAGCGATCGATGTACCCGATGTCGAGGAAGCCGTACGTCGCGATGACCGCGCGAAGCTTCACGTCGGCGTCGTGGAGGGCGCGCGCGAACGGCTCGGGCCGCTCGAACGCATGCGCGACCGCGAGCGCGGTCACCAGGTTGCCGCCCGCCGACTCGCCGGCGATCGCGATCCGCGAACGATCGCCACCGAACCGCTCGCAGTTGCGATCGACCCACAAGAGCGCCGCGCACGCGTCCTCGAGCGGCGCCGGGTAGGTGTGATGCGGCCCGAGGCGGTAGTTGATGTTGAAGACGAGGTAACCGCGGCGCGCGATCGCCATCGCCATCACGCGGTGCGTGTCCTTCGACAGCATCGCGAATCCGCCGCCGTGGACGTACATGACGACGGGGAGCGGCTTTTGCGCGCGGGTCGGGATGTAGACGTCGAGGCGGTGGTGCGCGTCACCCGTCGGGCCGTAGACGACGTCCTGCTCGACCGCGACGTTCGATTTTCGCGGGTGGCTCTCGTTGGGGACGAGGTAGCCGAAGCGCGCGAGCGCGTGGAGCGCGCGATCGACCGCTCCCCATTGCAGAGCGGCCGAGTAGGTGAATGACGCATGGCGTATGCGGCGACGCATGCCGTGAAGGCCGCTGAGGCTACGAAAGCTCATTGAGGCCATTTCAGTATACGCGTTGGCCATCCGTCGCGCGGGCGGGATATGCTCGCTTTCATGGGCCTTCGCGTCGGCTCCCTTCTCGCTAGCGTCACGGCTCTCTTTCTCGCGTCGACGTTGTACGCCGGGTGCAGCCTCGACCTCGACGGCACCGCGACGATCATCGACGGCGACGCCTCCGACGACGTCTTCCAACCGCCGCTCCCCGACGGCAGCGCCGATGCGACCGGAGACGCCGCGCCTCGCACGTGCAGCGACGCGATCGTCGACGGCGAAGAGACCGACGTCGATTGCGGCGGAGTCGTGTGCTCCACGCGCTGCGCTGTCGGCCAAAAGTGCAAAGTCCCGAGCGACTGCCAGAGCAAGAGCTGCGACGACGTGACGAAGGTCTGTCGCGCGCCGAGCTGCACCGACCTCGCGCAGAACGGAACCGAGACCGACATCGACTGCGGCGGCACGTGCACGACCAAGTGCGGCGACGGCAAAGGATGCTCGACCGGCCCCGACTGTGCGAGCAGCGTGTGCACCGGCGGCAAGTGCGCGGCGCCGACGTGCACGGACACGGCGAAGAACGGGACGGAGACCGACATCGACTGCGGCGGATCGTGCCCGTCGTGCGCGAACCAGAAGGCGTGCAAGATCGCCGGCGACTGCCAGAGCGCGCACTGCCAAGCGATGGTGTGCGTGGCCGCGGCGTGCACCGACGGCGTGAAGAACGGCAGCGAGACGGACATCGACTGCGGCGGCCCGCAGTGCGCAGCGTGCGGAACCGGCAAAGTCTGCGGCGTCGTGAGCGACTGCGTGAGCCGCGTCTGCACGGCGGGGACGTGCCGCGCGCCGACGTGCACCGACGGCGTGAAGAACGGCACGGAGACCGACACCGACTGCGGCGGCGGCTCGTGTACCGGGTGCGCGACGGGCAAGGTGTGCGCGGCGGGCGGCGATTGCGCGAGCGGCGTGTGCAACGCGAACGTGTGCGCGGCGCCGAGCTGCGGCGACGGCGTGAAGAACGGGACGGAGACGGACGTCGATTGCGGCGGCGCGACGTGCGCGGCGAAGTGCCAGTTCCTGCAGGGCTGCGTGCTCGGCACCGACTGCCGCGGCGGACTCTGCACCGCGATGAAGTGCGCGGCGACGTGCACCGACGGCGTGAGGAACGGAAGCGAGACCGACATCGACTGCGGCGGCGGCGCGTGCGGCATGTGCATCGACGGCAAGGTTTGCCTCGTGCAAGGCGACTGCCTCGCGGGGAGCTTCTGCAACGGGACGGGCCACTGCGCGCCGAAGCAAGTGCTCGGCACTGTGTGCAGCTCCGGTGTCGCGTGCGGCTCGGGCAACTGCGTCGACAGCACGTGCTGCAACACGCCGCAGGCGAGCTGCCAAGGATGCAAGGCGTGCAACCTCGGCGGCGGGTTGTGCGCGAACGTGGCGGCCGGGAGCGATCCGCACAACACGTGCACGCTGAACGTCGCCGGCTGCAAGCTCGCCAAGTGCGCCGGCGACGGCACGTGCAACGCGGCCGACCTCACGTCGTGCGGCGCGCCGTCGTGCGGAGGGGGCACCGAGACGGATCACGTGTGCAGCGGCGGCGCCTGCACCAACCCGACGAAGATGTGCACGCCGTACGTCTGCGTCGGCACGACGTGCCCGCTGGCGTGCGTGAACGACGCGCAATGCATCGCGACCTCGTACTGCGATCAGAACGGCACCTGCCAGCCACGCAAGATCGCCGGCGGGACGTGCGACACGGCCGCCGACTGCAAAGTCTCCGGCTGCCGCGAATGCGCCGCGAGCGCGGCCGGCGGATGCGTCGACGGCTTCTGTTGCAACGCGGCCTGCGGCGGCGCGTGCCAGGCGTGCTCGGTCGCGCAAGGTGCGACGACGAACGGGACGTGCGGCGGAGTCACGGGCACCGTGGGGCGGCCGACGTGCTCGCCGCTCTTGTGCGGCGGCGGTCCGGGGTGTCCGGGCGGATGCACGACCGACGCGGAGTGCATCGCGGGCGACTACTGCAACGCGGCTGGCGCGTGTGTGGCGATCAAAGCGCAGGGCGGGACGTGCAACCTCGCGACCGACTGCAAGGTCGCCGGCTGCCGAGAGTGCGGCGCGAACCCGTGCGTCGACGGGTTCTGCTGCAACAGCGCGTGCAGCGGCGGGTGCCAGGCGTGCTCGGTCGCGCAGGGCGCGACGACGGATGGGACGTGCGCGACGCTCGCCGCGGGGAGCGTGGGGCACGCGCCGCCGACGTGCGCGCCGTTCTTGTGCAACGGCAACCCGGCGTGCCCGGCCGCGTGCGCGGGCGATTCCGATTGCGCGGGCGCGTTCTACTGCAGGGCGGACGGATTGTGCGCCGGCCGGAAGACGACGGGCGCGGCGTGCGGCGCCGCTGGTGACTGCCTAGTGACGGGATGCCGTGAGTGTACGACGTCCTGCCTCGGCGTGGCGTGCGGCCCGTGATCGAGTCGTACGTGACCAGAACGCGTCGAATCAGAAGCCGGCGATTGGCGTCGGCGTCGAAAAGAACAACGTCTTGCCATCACCGAGCCTCCCGAGATCGTCCGAGCCCCAACAAACCACGGAACGATCGTTCGCGATCGCGCACGCGTGGAGCGGGCCGAGCGCGACGGCTTGCGCCAGGAGCCCCTCGACCGGCTTGTCGGGCGCGTCGACGTACGACTTCGCGAATCCCGTCGCGTTTCCCGCCTTCATTCCGCTTCCCCAACAAACGACCGCCCCGCTCATTCTGCGGATACAGGTCCCGCCCCTGCCAGCACGAACGTCGATGGCGTCGACGACGTTCAACGCTTCCGCCGGAAACGGGTGATCGATCGCGTCGTGCTGTCCGATTCCGAGTTGTCCGGAGAAGTTTTCGCCCCAACAAGAGACGTGTCCGTTGCTCCGGAGAGCGCACGTATGAGAGTCCCCCGACGTGATCTGCATTGCGTCGTTGATGTTGAGCACACTCACACGGTGAGGGGCGTATTGAGTCGTACCGTCGCCGAGACAACCCTTATAGTTCGATCCCCAGCAAACGATGGCGCCCGGTCGGCCCATGAGCGCGCACGCGAAGTTTTGGCCTGTCGTGATCTGAACTGCGGGCGCGACGCCCGGCACCTGCTTTGGTGCGGGCGCATAGGAAAAGCCCCAACACCACACGTTGCCCTGTTGATCGAGCGCACACGTAATGTCCGATTCGGAGGCGAGCTGGCCCACCGGCGGAAGGTTCGGAACGGGCATCGCAGATGGATTGGAGTCTGTGAAGCCGGTCATGTTGAGCTGGTGCGATCGGCTGCTTCCCCAGCAGTTGACGCCACCGCCACTGAGAAGCGCGCACGCGTGGCTATCGCCCGCAACCAATGCGAGCGCTCTTGCCGTGAGACCGAGGACCTTCACGGGCGTGCTGCTTGCTCCAGCAACCGAATCGTAGGTCACGTCGGCGACGTTTGCGCCGAGCAATCCGTCGTAGTTGGTACCCCAGCACCACACGTCGCCGTTGACGTCAGCGGCGCAAGAGCCGTTCGCACTCGCGGCGATCGCGTAGATTTGGCTCAGACCAACCGCCCTGACCGGCGTCGGCCGGTAAGCCTGACCGTCGATGAGCGACGCGCGATTGTCTCCCCAACACGCCACCGACTGACTGGCGTGAACTGCGCAGGCACCCTCGCGCCCGCCGGCGACCGCGACTGCGTCGCTGAAACCCGCCACGAGCACGGGGCTCGAAGATCTTGGGAGCGTGACGGGGTCGAGACCGGATCCTAGTTGGCCCGCGCGATTTGAGCCCCAGCTTCGAATGGATCCGTCTGCAGCGCGCGAGTAGAATGATGAACTCCCAGCGCCAAGCTCCACCGAGCCCTGGATTCCGACCACCATCGACGGCGTGGTTACCGCTCCCGCGTCCGGTGGAAGGCCGAGCTCGGAGCTGGCATTGCCGCCCCAACACCACACTGTACCGTCGCTCATCCGGGCGCAGGTGGACGCGTCTCCCGCAGCTAGCTGCACTGCCGTGGAGATGCCTCCCACCGCCGCTGGAACGGGAACGCGTGGCGCAGCGCCGGCGTCGATCGGTTGGCCTGTTTGACCGAAGTCGTTGGCGCCCCAACACGCGACGCCACCGCTGCTTCGACGCACGCAAGCGTGTCGCTTTCCCACCCTGACCTCGACGGCATCGCCGATGCCGCTGATGGCTACGGGTTGCGTGGGAACTCCAGCGTCGGTGCCGATCGAAACGGCGGAACCCCAGCAGGCAATCGTTCCGTCTCGACGAACGGCGCACGCCTCGGTGGCTCCAACCGAAACATCCACGGCGTCGAGCAAACCGACGACGGGAGTAGGCGTCGATGCCGCGCTTTGAGCGGACATGTCCAGGCCGTCCCCAAGCGCGTTGCCCCCGTTCCATCCCCAACAGACGACCTCGCCGCCCCGGCGGCGCGCGCATGCCGTTGGCGTCGCTGCCACCGAAACCTGTGCGGCATCGTCCAGGCCCAGCACGCGACTTGGGGGCGACGTCGTGAAGGAACCCGCATCCGCTCCGATGCCGAGAGACGAAAGGTAGTTCACGCCCCAGCACTCGACGTGGCCGTCTTCGCGAACCACGCATGCGTCGAAACCGACGGACATGCTGACGATGCGTGCGCTGACGGCTGCGTCCCCGGCATCCTTCCCCGCGTCCGGCGCAGTGAGAACCGTGGCCTCGTCCGAGCCATCTGCCGAAGAATCGGGCGATCCGGTGTCTCCAGGGCTCGGTTCGGTATCCTTCTCGGTGAAAAGCGCGCAAGCGCCGGTCGCGACCGCCACTCCAGCTGCGAAGAGCCATCCGGTTACTTTGGTACGCGTCGTCATCATGGTTCTCCGTCGGTCGGATGCCAGCGATCGCTCGCCTCTTAGAGCGAGAAACGTAGTCGCGCCACTCGAAAAGCGGCCCTACTGACCCGGTACGCTTATTCATCGGAGACCCGCGTTTCAGGTTGCTTGGAAAGCGAGCGCCACCGGTCGAATTTGCCGGACCTCCCGGCCTCGGTTTCCGACCGGCGTCAGCAGACCGCGCGCTCTCGCATCCGGGATTCGTCGGAGGCTCGACTTGATTTTCCGGTCTACAGCACCGCTTCCACCACGAACCCCCAAGCGCGCTTCCGCTGACTCGCGAAGAGCGACACGACGCGTGCGTCGTTCTTCCCGACGACGCGCACGGTGACGACGATGCGCGCGCGCTGGCCCTTCTTCGCTTGCAGTAGGTCGGCGAGCTTGGCGTTCGTCGCGTGCGCGGTCACGCTGAAGGGCACGCCCGGCGCGATTTCGCCAATCACGTCGTAGCGCGCGCCGACGCCGACCTTGGCGCCGAGCGCGCGCGCTTCGTCCGCCGAGAACGCGCGCGGGCGACCGACGATCCCTTCGACGACGAAGCGCTTGCCGTCGAAGGCGACGTGACGCGCGAAGAGATCCTGCATGCGCGGCGGCAAGAGCACTTCGAGGTGCGCCTTTCCGACGGCGACGATCGCCGGGGTGATCCCGAGCGCGAGTGTCTTGTCGGCGAGGCGATCGAGGTGCGTGCGCGCGACCTTCGTCGGCGGGAGCGCGACGTCGGAGCGCGGCGCGGGGGGAGCGGGCGCCGTCGAATGCGCGGCGGGCGTCTCGCGCACGAGCAGCTCCTCCGGCGAGACGCCGAGCGCCTTCGCGAGGCAGCGAATCGTGTCGGGCCGCGCGCCCCGCTCACCGCGCTCGATCGCCGCGATCGATCGATCGGCGACGCCCGACTTCTGCGCGAGCTCCTCGATCGTCATCATCAGCGCCATGCGCAGAGAGCGCACACGAGCGCCGTCGACGCGCCATTTCTGGGAGCTCACGCGCGCGATCTAACCGAACGGCGGCGCGCATCGCAAGCTCGGGCGCGCGCGCCCGTGCAGCGCGCACACGAGAGCGTGTCGCAGGCGCATACGTCGACGTCGCACGCGCAGACGTCTGGTTCGCGCGCGCATACGCGCCTCTCGCACGCGCATACGCGGATCTCGCACGCGCATACGCGCCTCTCGCACGCGCGAACATCCGTGTCGCGCGCGCGCACGCGTCTCTCGCACGCGCAGACGTCCGATCTTCGTCCGGTGATCGTCCTCTCTTCGTCCTGTTTTCGTCCTCTGTCCTGCCTGGGAGCGTCCTGTTTCGTGCACGCGCGCGGACGTACAACTTCTTCATCGACGGCGACGCGAAGCGAATCCAAAGCCGCGCGTCGACGAGCGATGAACGACGGAAAGGAGGTGAGAGGAAATGTCGAAAAGGAAAATCAGTCAAAAGAAGCAGTCGTCCGCGGGGCTCGATCCCGCGGCGGCTGTGATGCAGGTCGCGCGCGTGTTGCCCGCGGTCGTGCTCGCTCCGAAGGCCGTGCGCGCTGAAATGCGCGCGGTCGCCGGGCGCGCGCCGACCGCGTTCATCGCGCTCGTCGCGAAGACGGCGGAGGAGAACGGCGGAAGCATCGCCGCGGTCCCCGTCGACGCGGCGGCGACGCGCAGTGCTCTGGCGAAGCTCGAGCATCTGCGCTTCGGCGTGGCGGCCGCACGCGCGGTTACGCGTTACTTGGAGCACGAGGCCTGGACTCTTGCGTCGAGTCTCGCGCAACAGGCGCTCGCAGCGACGTCGTCGCTGCAGGCGCTCGCGCGTTCGCCGGACGGTCGCATCTTCGCCGCGAAAGCGGAGGAGCTGCGCGCCGCCCAGCGCAAAGGCGGCCGGCGTCATCTCGCGAAGCAAGCGAAGGACACGGGGACTGCGACGACGCCGACGAACGGCGCCGCCGCGAAGCCCGCGACCGTCGCTGCGACGCCGAGCTGACCTCTGCAGAGCAACGCGCGCCGCGAGAAAGCGGAGCGCACCGCGCGATCGGCCGAAGACGAGACGCGCGGGCACGAGACCCTCGGAGCAGACGATGCCTCGGGGGTTTCGTGTTTTGTGGGCGCGCTTACTCGAGTCCGAGCGCGAACCGAAGCGCGTCGTCGAGCTGCCGCAGCTTCGCGGCAGAGAGCGCGCCAGCGCGTTCGACGAGGTCCGCCTTCGGTACCGTGACCAGCCAGTCGCAGTTGACGACGCAATCGCGCGGTAGCCCTTCGCGACGCCCGACCTTCACCTCGACTGCGTACCCGCGGACGGTCGTCGACGCCGGCGCGACGATGACCATCGCTCGAACGTCGTACGCCTCGTCGCGCGAGAGCAGTACGACAGGCCGCTTCTTGTCGATGCGCGCCCACCAGATCTCGCCTCGCTTCACACGTCCTCCCAAGCGACGCGCGTGAGCGCACGGCGCGCGCTGCTCCGCGCTGCTCGGACGTCATCGGTCGTCTCGGGAGTCTCGCGATAGGCCGCAACGTACCGGCGTACGGCGCTCGCGCGGGCCGACTCCGACGTGAGCGCGATGAGCGCGCGGCTGATGAACGCGCTGCGACTCTCACCGGTTCTCGCGCGCACGGATTCGATGCGTTTGAGGAGATTGGCGTCGATGCTGCACGCTATCTTGGCGGCGTTTGCCATGAGTATGAAGATATCATACCCGCCAGTGACGACAACGCGCGCTAGGCAAACGAAGGTCGTGCACGGAACGCCTACCCGAGCACGAGGATCCCTTGTGTGACGAGCGCGCGCGCGATCCGCAGAGCGTCGTCGGGCGTGAGGCCGCATCGAAGCGCGAGCGTCGCGAGATCCGCCACGCCGTCCATCGCGCGGACGAGGCCGAGCGCGCCGTCGTCGAGGCCGTACCAACCGATGTCTTCGATCGCGACGATCAAGCGCGGCGTTCGAACGAGATCGGTCGGAGGTGGCGCGCTCGCCGGCTCTTCGGGCATCGCCAGCGCGCGAATGCGCTCGACGACGTCGGGTGGCGGCTGACGTCGCGCGTAGGCGTAGACCACCTTCATCCCGGCGGCGGACGCTTCGTCGGCGGACACGCCACCTTGCGCGGTTCGGGCGACGACGGGAAGATCGGGACGCGACGCGGCGACCGTCGAGACGATCGACTTCGCATCTGCGCCGTCGAGATCGACGATCGCGAGGCGCACCGCGCTCTCGCCCGCGAGCATCGTCGCCAACGCCTGCACCGTCTCGACCGACCGCACGTCGATCCCCGCCTGAACGAGCGCACGCGCGAGGCCGGATCGCTCGAGAGCGTGCGCGCCCACGAGCAGCGCGACGGGTCGGCGCTCGTCGCCGGTGATCGACGGCAGCTTCTTCCGGAAAGGGGGCAACGTGACGGGAAGCGGCGGCTTGGGTGGCGGTGGAACGGGAACGGTGTCGCGTTGATCGCGTCGGCGACGTCCGGACTCCTGCGTCGTCGCCGGCGGTACAGCGGCGAGCCGCGACTCGAGCTGCGCGATCCACGCGACGGCAGTGCGCGCGCCCACCTCGTCGCGGACGAGCGGGAGCAGATGCGTCTTTGCGAACGTGACGACGGCGTCGCCCGATGTCGGCGGAGACTCGAGGCCCGACGCCGCGAGCGCGGTCGAGAGAAGCACGCCGACGCGCCCCGCGTCGCCGAGGATCTCGACGAACAGCTCGTGCAGGATCGCCCACGCGGACGTCCCCTCGCCTCCCGAGCGGCTGGCCGATGGATCACGTCCCGACATTGACCCATCGTACGTGCGCGCGCGCCGCCCGCCATGTGCAATGCAGTTGCCGACGCGTCAGACGAAGAAATCCGGGATCAAAGCGCTCCCCGGGACGACGGAGTACTTCTCGAGGTCCGTCACGCCCGCCTTCTTCATGACCTCGTCGTCGATGAAGAAGTTGCCCGTGCACTCGCGCGACGGCTGCGTGAGGATCCAGTGCGCGGCGTCCGCCATGATCTCCGGCTTGCGGCTCCCCGCGACGACCGTGTCGCCACCGAGGAGATTCTGCACCGCCGACGTCGCGATCGTCGTTCGCGGCCACAGCGCGTTGACGGCGATCCCCGCGCCGCGAAGCTCGCCCGCCATGCCGAGGACGCACAGGCTCATCCCGAACTTCGCCATCGTGTACGCGACGTGCGGCGCGAACCACTTCTCGTCCATGTTGAGCGGTGGCGAGTTGTTGAGGATGTGCGGGTTCTCGCTCTTCTTGAGGTGCGGGATGCACGCCTGCGAGCAGAGGAACGTCCCGCGCGTGTTGATCCCGTGCATCAAGTCGTAGCGCTTCATCGGCGTCTCGACGGTGCCGGTGAGGCTGATCGCGCTCGCGTTGTTGATGAGGATGTCGATGCCGCCGAACTTCGCGACGGCCTGCGCGACGGCGTCGTAGACGGCCGCTTCGTCGCGGATGTCGACCGCGCACGCGAGCGCCTTGCCGCCCGCCTTCTCGATCTCTTCGGCGGCCGTGTAGATCGTGCCCGGGAGCTTGGGATGCGGCTCGGTCGTCTTCGCGACGACGACGACGTTGGCGCCGTCGCGCGCGGCGCGAAGTCCGATGCAGAGTCCGATGCCTCGGCTGGCGCCGCTGATGAAGAGAGTCTTGCCTTTGAGGGTGCGCATGGCGGCGCATCCTAAGCTAATCTGACGACCGTGCCACCCGCCCCCAACGCGTACATTTCCGGAACCGGCTTCTACGTCCCGCCGCGCGTCGTCACGAACGACGACCTGGCGCGCGACTACCAGATCGACACGACGAACGACTGGATCGTGCAGCGCACCGGCATCGAGGAGAGGCGCTTCGCAGACGAAGGCGTCGGCAGCTCGGATCTCGCCGTCGAAGCGGCGACGAAGGCGCTCGCGAACGCCAAGCTCACGCCGCACGACCTCGACATGATCGTCTTCGCGACGCTCTCGCCCGAATTCTGTTTTCCAGGGAGCGGCGTGCTCCTGCAGAAGAAGCTCGGCTTGTGCGACGGGCCGTCACCCAAGTTCGTCCCGGCGCTCGACGTTCGCAACCAGTGCTCCGGATTTCTCTACGGCCTCTACACGGCGAACGCGATGGTGCGATCGGCCGCGGCGAAGAACGTGCTCGTCGTCGGCGCCGAGACGCACTCGGCGGCGCTCGATCTGTCGACGCGCGGTCGCACGGTGTCGTCGCTCTTCGGCGACGGCGCAGGCGCGGTCGTCGTCAGCGCGACGGACGAAGATCGCGGCATCCGCGGCGCGTGGCTCGGCGCGGACGGACGCTTCGCCGAGAACCTCGCGCAGAAGGTCTGGGACATTCGAAAGCGCCCGTTCATTCCGGTCGACGCGAACGGCGTCGGGCAGGTAGCCCCCGAGATGATGTTCGCGCAGATGGAAGGGAAGACCGTCTTCAAGCACGCGGTCGAGAAGATGTGCCTCTCGGTGATGCAGGCGTGTTGGGAATTGAAGATCGACGCGAAAGAGATCGATCTCTTTTTCTTTCATCAAGCGAACATGCGCATCAACCAATACGTCGCGAAGCAGCTCGGGCTCTCCGACGATCGCGTCGTCCACAACATCCAGAAGTACGGCAACACCACCGCGGCGACGATCCCGATCCTCCTCGCCGAGGCGGTCGAGAGCGGGCGCTTGAAGCGCGGGATGAAGATCGCGATGGTCGCGTTCGGCTCGGGCTTTACGTGGGGGTCGGCCGTTTGCGACTGGTGACGATCAGCTCCGCTTCCCCTTCGGAGGCGGAGACAGGCGCTGGAAGATCTCGACCCCCTCCTCGGTGGAGCTCGGAGGCGCGGACGGCGGCTCGGACTCGGGGGCGGCAGCGTCGACCTTCGGTGCCTCGGGCATCACGGACGCGGCGTTGCGCGGATCGCGGAGCGTCGGCGGCACGGGCGTCTGCGGCGCCGAGTCGAACGCGACCGAGACGGGGATGTCGTCGTCCGCCGTGACGGTTCGCTGCATGTCGGACACCGGAGAGCGCGCGGCCGCGGACACCGGCATCGGGATGTCGACGAGCGAGAAGCGACCGCTCGTGCCGAGCGCCGCGTCCGGCACCGCGGCGATGAGGCGCTGCGCGAACGTCGACGGATCGGGGAGGCGCTGGGCGCGGTCTCTCACGAGCGCCGCGTGCACGACGTCCGCGAGCGCCGCCGGCACCCACGGCGCGACGCTCGTGAGCGGCGCGACCTCTTCGCGCACGACGGCGACCATCATGTCGAAGAGCGATCCGCGCTCCGGGATCGCCGGCA
>JAYVXB010000620.1:0-4005 GCA_043785585.1 Deltaproteobacteria bacterium
CGGAGAGCGCTCTCCGCACCCGCTCGCCGGCGGTCATCGCGCCGTCGATGCCACACGCGGGGAGTACGATGAGGAACTCTTCGCCGCCCGATCTCCCGACGGCGTCGGTCGGGCGCACGACCGCTCGCAGTCGCGCGCTCACCTGCCGGAGCACCTCGTCGCCGGCGGGGTGCCCGTGACGATCGTTTATCTGTTTGAAGTGGTCGATGTCGAGCGCGAGAACGGCGCACGGCCTGCCCGAGATCGTCGCCTCCGTCATCTCGCGCCGCAGGATCTCGTGAATCGCCCCTCGATTCCAAACGCGCGTGAGGTCGTCCACGTGCGCCTTCGCCTCGAGCTCCTCGTTCTCCGCCGCGAGGCGCGTTTGATTCTCCGTGAGCTTGGCGACGTTGAGCTCGTGCTCGGCGAGGTCGGACAAGTCTCGCAAACTGGCGACGTCCTCGTCGCTCAGCGTGCGTGGCGCATAATCCGCGATGCAGAGGACGCCGACGTTCTCTCCATCGCATTTGAGCGCGTAGCCCGCGTAAAAGCGCACGCTGTCTGCGCCCGCGTGGGCGTGGGGATTGTCGGCCAGCCGCGCGTCCTGCTGCGTGTCGGGGATGTAGCAGACGTCGGAGCTGAGAATCGCGAACTGGCAATACGAGACGTCACGCGGCGCATCGAGGGCGTCCAACCCTTGCACCGACTTCAGCCACACGCGCTTCTCGCCGATGATGTCGATGACGGCGATCGGCACGTTGAACATGCGCTTGGCGAGGCGAGTGATCTTGTCGAATCGCTCTTCCGCGGGGGTGCCCATCATACGGAGCTTTTGCACGGCGACGAGACGCCTGACTTCGGACGGGGGAAGCGGCGCGGCCGGCATGCTCTGTGTACGGCGGCCCGGCGAAAGGATTAACGCCTACGCCCCCGAAAGGGCGCACAGTGTACGCCGCGACCGCGTGCTCGCGTCGAGCCGACGAGAAACGTCACTTCGGGGCGCGCAGCTGATGCCCGAGGCGCACGTCGATCTTCGGATGCTTCGCGACGAACGCGCGGAGGCGCGCGAAGCTCACGGCCGAGCGCGGCCCGTCGGACGAGTACGTCCCGGGCTCGACGTCGTGGTCCCATCCCCACGCGGTGTGCGACGCGTCGCCGGTGAAGAGGACCGCGCCGTTCGGGGTCCGTGCGATGTACGCGGTGCTCCCGTCGGTGTGCCCGGGCACTTGAATCGCCCACACCGTGCGATCGCCGAAGACGTCGACGACGCCCGCGAACGCTCCATCGGGATCCGGCGCGAACGGCCACTCGCGAATGTCGCCCTTGCCCTCGAGCGCGTCGTTCGTCATCGACTTGACGAACATGTTCATGAACCGCGTCTCGGCCGCCTCGCCCGGGCCGGTGTAGACGACGGCGTCGTTCGGTACGTCGCGCATCCCGGCGATGTGATCGAGGTGGAGGTGCGTGAGAAAGACGCCTTTGACAGGTTCGTGCTGCGCGGCAATCCATGTCGCGGTATCGACGTGGATCTTCATCTTGTCGATTCCCATGTACCGCGCGGCAAACCCGTTCAACGCCGCGTGCTCGGGATCGACACGCAGCGCGCGCTCGACGCCGGTGTCGACGAGGTAGAGGCCTTGGGTCGGGTGACGGAGCGCGTGCATCATGATGACGATCGCCTCGTCGCCGTCGGTGAGCTTCGCCTCCTTGGCGCGCGGGTGACCGAGGTTGATGAGACCCGAGCGCGGAACCGCCCAGTCCGAGCTGACGACGGTCTCGACGACGACCGGTCCGGGCTCGTCGATCACGGCCTCGAGATCCGCGGTGCGGCGCGCGATGCCCAAGGACGACGGCGCGTAGGCGTGGCTCGTGGGTCGGCAACCGACGAGCGGCGCGGCGACCGCGAGCGAGAGAGCGAAGGTGACGGCGTTGAAGAGCACCGGTCGGAGGTTCGTCATGCCCGCAACATGGGATATGCGCAGATAATGCAAAAGTGACGAAGAACGGATAGACCCATACGCAGATGCATATCCCCTGGGACGACCTCCAGCTCTTCTTGGCGATCGCCGAGGGGGGGAGCCTGAGCGCTGCGGCCAAGCGCCTTCGCGTCACGCAACCGACGGTGAGCCGCCGGATCGCCGAGCTCGAGTCGTCGGTCGGCGAGGCGCTCTTCACGCGCGGCGTCGAAGGCGTCACGTTGACGAGCTTCGGCGAGCGCCTGGTCGAGCCGGCGCGGCGCATGGCGGAGTGGGCCGCCGAGGCCGACCGCACCGCCGAGCGCCTCGAGTCGAGACCGCGCGGCAGCGTGCGGATCACCGCGCCGCCGGGGATCGCGTTCGACTTCCTCGCGCCGTTCGCTGCGTTCGCGAAGGCGCGCCTGCCCGACGTGCATCTCGAGGTCGTCGCGACGGTGCAGTACCTGGACCTCTCGCGTCGCGAAGCGGACATCGCGCTCCGGTTTGCCGCGCCCGCGCAGCGCGACGTCGAGACGCTCGCGACGCTCGATCTCGAGATCGGCGCGTTCGCGTCCCCGGCGTACGCGAAGACGTTGCCGCGCCGCTGCGTCCCGAGCGACATCGCGTGGATCGCGTGGGCGCCGCCGTTCGACGGCCTCCCGCCGAACCCCGAGCTCGCGCGAATGATCCCAGGCTTCGTTCCGTCGTTCGCGTCCGACGACTTCCTCGTGCAGGTGCGCGCGGCCGAAGCGGGCCTCGGCGCGATGTTCCTCGGGCGCGTCGAGCATCGCTTCATTCAATCGAAGCTCGTCGAGCTCGATCTCGACGTCGGCGTCGTGCCGCGGACGCTCTACCTCGCGTCGGCGCGGAGCGCGATGGCGATCCCGCGCGTCCGCGCGATCGCCGATCTGCTCGTCATGGAGCTGGGTCGCACGACCGCGAAGAAACGCCGACGCGGCTGACCGCTCAGGTCGGCGCGGCGGCGACTTTGGTCGTCCATACTTTGCAGTAGCCCTTCGGATTGACCGATCCTTTGAACATCTTGCAGCCGCCGCAATGAGCGTCGTCCGCCGCAGCCACGTACTGAAGGCAACCCACGCAGTCTTTCTTCGGGTCCGCGGTCTTGTCGACATACTCGAGCGCTTTTCGTGTCGCGACATCGACCGGCGCGAGCCCTGTCGTATCGTCGCAATGCAGCTCCTTTGGCGCGCCTTTGCAAGCCGTCGCGACCGCAGCCATTCCGGCAGCCGCCATCGAGAGCATCATCGTTTTCCGAAGCATCTGCCGTCGCGTCACGAGTTTCGATTCGCTCATGGACCCTCTCCTCATGGATGTCTCTGGCGTGCGCAGCGTCAGCCGTGCCGCGCGTCCCTCGCCCCGGCGTCCGTGCCGGCCTCGCCGCCGCCGTCGTCGCCTGCCTCCGCGCCGCCGTCGTCGCCCGTCTCTGCGCTGCCGTCGTCGCCCGTCTCTGCGCTGCCGTCGTCGCCTGTCTCGGCTGCACCGTCGGTCTCGCACGCAAACGCCGACGGACACGCCCACACGCCCGACGTGCAGATGCAGCTCGTCGAGAGCGTCGTCGTCGTACCGTCACACGCGGCGCTCGGCGTCGCGAGATCGTAGGCGCACTGCAGCTCTTCGCCGCTGCATGCCCCGCCCGGCGCGACGCTCTCCTTCGCAGGACAGTCACCCTGATCGTTGCAGGCGCCCATCGTCGTCCCGATGAGCGCGATGATCCCCGCCACACCGGCGAGCGCTGCGACTCGCAATAGGTTCGTTCGCTTCATGGCTCGTCGACTCACGGCGTGACCGTGAGCTCCCCTTTCATCAACATGTAGTGTCCAGGGAATGTGCAAATGTATGGGTACTTCCCCGGCGCGGGCGCGGTGAACGTCACTTCGGTGGTCGCTTTTGGGGCAGCCATCGTCGTCGTCGCGAGCACGTCTGGGCCGGACGCGATGTAGCCGGCGTCGGGTCCGGTCTGAAGCGCCGCCAGGGCGACGCGCGCCTCGGAGCCCACTTTGACGAGTACCCAGTTGTGAGTCATCGCCAGCGTGGCGCCGTTGTTCTTCAA
>JAYVXB010000621.1:0-12636 GCA_043785585.1 Deltaproteobacteria bacterium
CGCGTCGCCGGCGGCGCGCGAGTTCCCATCCTCGCCGTCCGCGCCCTGGTACCATCGCCCTGTGCTGATCGGTCAAGGCACGCTCATCGCCGGCCGCTACGTCGTCGAGCGGAAGCTCGGCGAAGGCAATTGGGGCGAGGTGTGGCTCGCTCACCACGCGCACGTCGGGATGCGCGTCGCGATCAAATCGCTCCTCGAAGCGAAGGCGGCGTCGCACGACGCGATCGTCCGGTTCGAGCGCGAGGCGAAGTTCCTCGGGCGCATCCAGAGCGACTACGTCGCGCGCGTCCTCGATTTTCTCAACGACGACATCCACGGGCTCGTCCTCGTGATGGAGCTCGTCGAGGGGGAGTCGCTCGCGGACGTTCTCATCGACGGGCGGCTCTCGGTCGAGCGCGCGATCGGCATCGGCTGCGATCTCGTGGCGGGTCTCTGCGATCTGCACGCCGCGCGCGTCGTGCATCGCGACATGAAGCCGGCGAACGTGATCTTGCGTCCGCTGGCGACCGGCGGGACGCGCGCGGTGATCATCGATTTTTCTCTCGGTCGGCTGCTCGGTCGTCCGGGCGAAGGCGAAGGGGAGTCGTCGTTCACGCAGCTCACCGCGGCGTCGATGGCGGTCGGAACGTTGCCGTACATGTCGCCCGAGCAGGTCCTCGATTCGCGCAAGGTGACGGTCGCGTCGGACGTCTACGCGCTCGGCGCGATGCTGTATCGCTGCGTGAGCGGGGAGTACGTCTTCACGGACGAGGGCGACGCGATCGTCGCGCGGAAGAAGCTGAGCATGGAGGCGCCGCGGCTCGACACGCGGCGGACCGACGAGATCGCGAAGGGCTTCGAGGACGTCGTCGCGAAGGCGTTGCGGCGGCGTCCGGAGGATCGCTACGTCGATGCGCGCGCGATGCTCGCGGATCTCCTCGCGTTGAAGAATCGGCCGGCGCGCGTGTCGGAGCCGCCCGCGCCCGCGCCGCCACCTCCTCCTCAAGTGAGCAACACGATGCTCGCGATCGCTGGAGTGAGCCTCCTCGCCGCGGGCCTCGCGATCGGTCTCGGGATCGGCGACGCGCGCTGGAATCATCCTGTGCCCGTCGCGTCCACGTCCGCCGCGACCGTCGCTCCGCCCGCCGCGATCGTCGCCGACGAAAAGCCCGACGCGGATCCCACGCGGCGCGACGCTGCACTCGAGGAGGACGCGGACACGACGGACATGCCCGCGCAGATCGCGCGCCCATGGATCATCGTGCAAGGCTCGACACCACGGACGCCGCCCAGCGCAACGGCAACTGCGACCACGACCACGACCTCGACCTCGACCGCGACCACGACCGCGACCGCGACCACGACCACGACCGCGACCACGACCACGACCACGACCGCGACCACGACCACGCCCGCGCCCACGCCCACGCCCACGCCCACGCCCACCCCCACGCCACCTCCGCCCTGACCCCTCTCCGTGCTACGACG
The DNA here is from genome assembly GCA_043785585.1 of Deltaproteobacteria bacterium. Classification (GTDB taxonomy): domain Bacteria; phylum Myxococcota_A; class Polyangia; order Polyangiales; family Polyangiaceae; genus JBBQXV01. The sequence continues at coordinate 1,468 of JAYVXB010000621.1, forward strand.
CGCCCATGTCGTACGGAATGTCCTTCGCCCGAAAGCTGATCGATCGCGGCGACTACGAAGAAGCCATCGCGTCTGCCACCAAAGAAATCGCCGAGGGCAACGACGGGCCTGAAATCCTGGTCGATCGCGCGACCGCGTGCGATCTCGCCGAGCGCTACGCCGAAGCCGTCGCCGACTTCGAGCGCGCGATCGAGCTCGACGCCACCGCGAAGGTCCTCCAACGCGATCTCGTCGACGATGCGTACTTCAGCGCGCTGCTCACGTGCGCGCGCGACGAGGCCACGCGATCCGTCGACGCCGGCGTGACGCGCCTCGATCGGTACGCCCAGCTTCTCCCGAAAGGTGCTCACCTCGGCGACGTCGGCGATTGGAAGCGTCGCCTCCGCGGAGAGCTCGTCAGCACCCTCGACAAGACCGTGGACATGTAGCGTACGCTGGCGGCGATGGCCGACCTCGAAGCGTTTCGCGAAAGCACCCGCACCTGGCTCGAGACCAACGCGCCGCCGTCGATGCGCGCACCGACGCGCACGGGCGACGAGCTCAACTGGGGCGGGAAGAAGACGAAGTACCCCGCCGACGTCGCGCGTTGGCTCGACGTGATGGCCGAGCGCGGATGGACCGCGCCGACGTGGCCGAAGGAGTACGGCGGCGGTGGGCTCTCGAAGGGCGAGGCCAAGGTGCTCGCCGAAGAGATGGCGCGCTTGACGCTTCGGCCGCCGCTCATCGGGTTCGGGCTGTCGATGATCGGACCGCTGCTTCTCCAAGAGGGGAGCGATGCGCTGAAGAAGGAGCACGTGCGGCCGATCGCGCGCGGCGAGATTCGCTGGTGCCAGGGGTACTCGGAGCCGGGCTCGGGCTCCGACCTCGCGTCGCTGTCGACGCGCGCGGTTCGCGACGGAGAGCACTTCGTGTTGAACGGACAGAAGACGTGGACGTCGCTCGCGGACAAAGCCGACTGGATGTTCATCCTCGTTCGCACCGATCCCGAGGCGCGAAAGCAGGACGGCATCACGTTCCTCTTGATGGACATGGAGACGCCGGGCGTGACTGTGCGCCCGATTCGCCTCATCAGCGGCGCGTCGCCGTTCTGCGAGACGTTCCTCACCGACGTGCGCGTCCCCGCGAAGAACGTCGTCGGCGAAGTGAACCGCGGCTGGCCGATCGCGCGCGCGCTCCTCGGCCACGAGCGGACGATGATCGCGGATCTCTTCAAGGAGAGCGGCGATGGCGACAAGATGCTCGCGGCCGCGCGTCACCACCTCGGCGAGGTCGACGGAAAAATCGCGGACCCTGTCGTGCGCGACAAGATCGCGGCGCTCGAAATCGATCTCGCGTGCCTCGACTACACGCTCGCGCGCGCCAAAGACGGCGCGAAGGTCGGGCACAAGCCCGGGCACGAGGCGTCGATCTTCAAGCTCGTCGGAACGGAGCTCAATCAACGTCGCCGCGATCTCGCCGCGACCATCGCCGGTCCGCAGTCGCTCGGATGGGAAGGCGCGGGCTTCGAAGAGGACGAGCTCAAGCTGACCAAAGACTGGCTCCGCTCGCGCGGGAACAGCATCGAGGGCGGGACGAGCGAGATTCAGCTGAACATCATCGCCAAGCGCGTGCTCGGCCTGCCGGAGAAGTGAACATGGATCTCGTCATCACCGAAGAGCAGCGAATGCTCGAGCAGGCGGCGCGCGATTTCGTCGCGGGGCGCTCGTCGTTGAAGCGTGCGCGCGCGGGGACGGTATCGCGCGATCTCTGGAAGGAGATGGCGGGGCTCGGGTGGCTCGGGCTCTTGATTCCTGAGGAGCTCGGAGGATCGGCGCTCGGGTACCGGTACTCGATGGTCGTGATGGAGCAGCTCGGGCGCGGCTTGATGCCCGAGCCGATGCTGTCGACGGTGCTCCTCGCCGCGAACGCGCTCATCGTCGGCGGATCGAAGGCGCAACGCGAAGCGCATTTGCCCGCGGTCGCGAGAGGAGAGCGCTTTCTCGCGCTCGCGTACCAAGAGACGCACGCGCGCTATTCGCTCACGGCGATCGAGACGACGGCGGACGCGGCCGACGGCGGGTTCGTGCTTCACGGTGAGAAGGCGCACGTCATGGGCGGCGTCGGCGCGGAGCACCTCGTCGTGTCGGCGCTCACTCCCGCGATGCGAGGCGGGATCGGCCTGTATCTGGTGCCGGCGAACGCCAAGGGGCTGCACGTCGAGCCGCAGCGACGGATCGACGGGCGCGACGCGGCGATCGTGAAGCTCGAAGGCGTGAAGGTCGGCGCGGACGCGGCGATCGGCGCGCCGGACGGCGGGCTGTGGATCCTCGAGCGCGTGATCGACGCGGCGACGATTGGTCTGTGCGCCGAGATGATCGGCGCGATGGACGCGGCGTTCGCGATGACGCTCGAGTACTTGAAGACGCGCGTGCAGTTCGGCGTCCCGATCGGCAGCTTCCAAGCGCTGCAGCACCGCGCCGCGCGCATGTACGCGGAGACCGAGCTCGCGCGCTCGGCCGTGATGCATGCGCACGCGCTGCTCGACGAGAGCGGGGGAGGCGTGGCCGTCGCGCGCGCCGCGAGCCTCGCGAAGGCAAAGTGCTCCGACACGATGATGCTCGTCGCCCACGAGGCGGTGCAGATGCACGGCGGAATCGGGATGACCGACGAGCACGACATCGGCCTCTTCTTGAAGCGCGCGCGCGTCGCGGAGATGACGTTCGGAGACGCAGCGTTTCATCGCGACAGGTTCGCGCGGCTCGGCGGTTACTAGAGGGTTGCGAGCGCGGGCGGCGCGGACAATAACGCCACCATGGCCCATCGTCTCACCGCGCACACCATCGACGACGAACCGACACTCCGCGCCCTCCTCAGCGCGCCTTTGCCTGTCGTCTGCGCAAAAGTCAGCGGGAGCGTGAACCGCCTCACGCGCAAATTCATCGAGCTCGCGCCGTTCGTGTGCCTCGCGACGTCGGGCAAGGACGCATCGTGCGACGTGAGCCCGCGCGGCGATCCCGCCGGCTTCGTGCGCGTGCTCGACGACAAGACGCTCCTCGTCCCCGAGCGACCCGGCAACCGCCTCGCGGACTCGCTCCGCAACATCCTCGAGAACCCGCGCGTCGGATTGCTCTTCGTCATTCCGGGCGTCGGCGACACGCTTCGCGTCAACGGGCGCGCGACGATCACCACCGATGCCGAGCTCCTCGCGTCGAGCGCCGTCGAAGGCAAGATCCCGCGCCTCGGCATTCTCGTCGACGTCGAACAGGCGTTCACGCATTGCTCGAAGGCGTTCTTGCGCTCGGACTTGTGGAACCCGGCGCGCTTCGTCGACCGCGCCTCGTTGCCGACGAGCGGCGAGATCCACGCCGAGCTCGCGGGCGGCGACTTCGACGCCGACGAGTACGACAAGGCGCGCGCCGAACGCTACGCGCGTCGCGAAGGCTTCTACTGAGAGAGGCCCGCGCGACGTCTGCGGATCGCGATCAAGGCGCGACCCAGCTCGCCATCTTGGGGATCAAGAAGAGTGCCCAGTCGTCGGAGCTCCCGTTGTGATCGCCGGGCCCTTCGCGGTACTGGAGCGGGAATCCGTGCGCGAGCATCTTGTCGCGATCCGAGCGCACGCCGGCGATCGCGAAGCTCGCGTCTTCGGTGTGCGCGGTGTGCGCGACGTTGATCTTCCACGCGGCGTTCGTGAGGACGGTGTCGACGTTGCCGCCGACGCCTTGGCTCAAGCCGGAGTTCTCGATCAGGATGCCGGCGAACGACGCCGCGCTCGTCATGCCGAGCTGGTACGCGAGCATCCCGCCCGACGAATACCCCGCGAGCACGATCTTCTTCTGGTGAACGTAGAAGCAGCTTCGCACGTGCGCGATCGCTTCGGTGACGATCGCGTCGTCTTGCGGAATGGTCCAACACTGACCGTCGCGCCCGCCGATCGAGATGCCGATGTAGCCCTGCGTCGCGCGAAGGGCGTTCGGGACCGCGCCCCACGTCGCGAAGTTGTACGCGGTGTCGCCGCAGCCGTGGATCGCGACGAGGAGCGCGGTCGGTTGCGGAGATTGCACGCTGTAGCTCGGAGGCAGGCGAACCCAGTAGTCGGACTTCGTGCTCGTGAGCTTGAAGAAGCCGTCGGCGTCTTTCGTGACCGTGCACATTTGCGTCGGGCCGGGGCCGGGATCGCTTCCTCCGGCGTCGCTCGCCGCGCCGTCTCTCGGAACGACGACGCCAGAATCTCCGGCGTCGCTCGCGGGCGATCCTCCATCGTTCGACGATGACGACGCGTCGCTTGAAACGGCAGCGTCATCGGGGCCCGTGGTCGTCGACGCATCCCCTCCGCAACCGACCGCGACGAGGAGGAGCGCCGCGGCGCCGTGAACGTTGGAGACGCGACGGCTTTGCATCCCTGGAGTCTAGCGCGACTTCCTTCGTCGCAGCCCGTCGACCGACGCCGCGCCGGGTCCGTGCGCGAACACGAAGAGAAAGAGCAAGCTGTAGATCAGCGCGAGCTCGCCTTGGTTCACGAGCGGCAAGAATTTCCCGCCAGCCATCTGGAGCTTCCAATGAAACTGGATGTACGCGACCGCCATCGTCCCCGACGCGAGGAACGCCGCGCCGCGGGTGAAGAGCCCGATCGCGATGAGCGCGCCGCAAACCAGCTCGATGATTCCGCCGAACCACATCTGCGTCCACGCCGCCGGCCCCGCGCGCGTCGCGAACCACCCGAGGATCTTCTGCGCGCCGTGAAAGAAGAGCGCGGCCCCCGAGACCATGCGCAGGGCCGAGAACGCGATCGGCTCGAGGCGAGCGAAGAGAGACACGACGGTTTCGATGCTCCCGCGCCGACTTCCGTCGCGGCGGTCGCCAACCTGGTCAGGCCTTGACGACCGGCGTGTTCCTCGCGAAGAAATCCGCCTGCTGTTTTGCCAGCGCCGCGAGCTCGGCGTCGACTCCGGTCAGCTCGTCGTCGAAGTGCACGGCGACGCGGTTCGACCACGGCCCCGCGTACGGATCGCTGAGCTTCTCGATGCGTACGACCCGCGCCACGACCGCGCGCGATTCGTTCATGTCGCCCGTGATGAAAAGGTTCAGACGAATCGTGTCGCCGATCGCGACCTTGGTCCGCACGAGGAGCAGCGCGCCCGACGCGCTGAGATCGTGGATCATCGCCGCGCGCGTGCCGCCGTCTTGGACTTGGAGGTGCGCGGGGAAGCACGACAGGTAACGGATCCCGATCCGACGTTCCGACGGCGTCATCGAGTCGGCGCCCGGTTTTCCGTCGTCGTCGTGGTCCGGTCCGTTCATCGCACGAGCGTATAGCCAAATCGTTCCGCGAGCATCCATGCGTTCGCTCAACGCGCTCGCGGGTTGTCGTAGGCGCCGCGCGGGACGTCGGCCCAGAGGCACGTAGGGTCGGCTGCGTTTCCGTCGCATTTTTTCATGAAATCGAGCGCCTTCACGAATTTGCTCGTCGCCCACGTCGCCTCGGTCACGCCGTCGAGGCGCGGCGGCATCCAGTGCGACTCGGAGAAGCGCTTCCCGAACTCGGTGATGTTCGAATAGTAGTCATCGCCCGTTCCGGTCGACCATCGCGCGAAGTCGCCCATCGTGTTTCCGGCGAGGCGATGGCAGTTGTTGCACGCGCCGATCTCGTCGCTCACGAGCTGCTTCGGAATCTGGAACCCGAGCTGGTCGGCCGCGACGATGTTGTACGGCGCGTCGAGGCGGCTGATCGGAAACTCCGGGAGCTCGCCGATCTTCGGGACGATCGCTTTTCCGTTCGATCGCTTCGCGCCGTCGATCCACGGCGAGTGCACGAACGCGCTCTCCGCGTGGCAGCTCCCCGAGCAATACGACTGCACGCTGCTCGACCAGATGCTCGTCGACTTCTCGACGTCGCCCGGATGCGCCACGTGCACGCCGTCGCGCCCCGAGCCGATCGAGTTCTGGAAGAAGCACGTGCGGCCGGTGTGCGGGTTGTGGCCGATCATCGCGATGTCGTTGAACGTCGTCGTCTTCGTCATTCCTTTGCCGTCGTCCGCGACCTTGCGGCAGAGGAGCACCCAGTGCGTCCCGCGATCGTTTCGCGCCGTCACGACCATCGGGCCGGGCTGCGTCTCGCCGCGCGCGAGGAACATGCCGTGGTCCGCTTTGTTCATGCAGCCGTAGCTCTCGCTGTTGGGGCCGAGCTCGCGACCGGGGCTGCATTTCTCCTGCGGAACGCCGTCGACCGTGACGGGGATCATCGAGCCTTCGACGCCGTCGAACGCGCTGGTGATCCCTGCGGCGTTCGATCCGGCGAGGTCGCGGCAGTCGAAGGTGTCGTACTTCCCGGGGCCGAGCTTTCGGAAGAACGGAATCTCGCCGAGCTCGCGGACGCAGAGCTGTCCGTACTCGATCTGACTCTGCACGTTCGTCTCGTTGATCTCCGTCGGCGCCGTCGGTGGTGCCGCGTCCACGCCTGCATCCGTCGTCGCGTCGGCGCCCGCGTCGTCCGCGCTCACCACGTCCGCGTCGACGTCCATCGCGTGCGGCCCCCGCGCGTTCTTCTCGTCGACGGCGTCCTTCGTCCCGAGGTCCCATGCGTACGCGAGGTTCGTCTGCAGCTTCGCGCGCACCTCGTCGCCGCGCATCTTGCACGCCTCGACGATCGGATCCGGACCGAGCGTCGCGACGTCGTCCTTGAGCGACTGCGCGACGTCGCCGGTCGCCCAACGCGCGTCGTCGTACAAGTGAAGCAAGTCGACGATCGACGAGTCGACGTCGGGTCCATCGAAGACGAGCTTGCCGCGCACGTCGCGTCGCCCGATGCCCGCGAGCATCTGCCCGTCGCGCACGACGTCGACGCAGTCGAGATCCTTCTGCGACGTCAGCGTGAGCTTGCCGCGCCTGACGCGAACATAGAGCCGCTCGCCATCGGGGAGTCGCTCGTTCAACGTCGCGACGATCTTCCCGCGCGTGGCGTCGTAGCGGAGGCCGAGGCCGAAGACGTTGTCGACGCCGACGCGCTGCTCGAACGAGAGCTCGGGCTCGGGCGGTGCGTCGGCGCAGCTGACGAGCGCGGAGCCGGCGGCGCCGACGAGGGCGACGAAGAGAGCAACATGAGGAAGGCGGAGCTTGGGCATGGCGGCGCGTCCCTCAGCACGGCGCATGCCAGTAGGTATTCCTAAGTCTGTCTCCTACATTTGGTTGGATCGTGGGCTAATCGGGATCCAGCGCTCCAAAGCGAACGCAACACACATAACCACGTAATTACCAATCGTTGACGAGCTGGTGGGACGGGATCCAATGCAAAGTTTCACCGACCAGGTCCTTTACCCGTAAACAACGGCAAAGTCGGCAATTCACCTACATCCCATTACAGGCACGCTCTTCGCAAACGCCGCCCGGCCATCATGCGAAAGCTCGGACTCGTCGTCTTCGTCACTGCCTCCCTCGGCGTCATCGCCTGCTCGTCTCTCTCCGAAAACGTCGACGAGTCGAGCGCCTCCGCGCTCTCCGACGACGAGCTCGCGAAGGCCGCGCTCACGATCCTCGGCGCGCCGCAGACGCGCGATCCGAACGCGCCGTCGGCGTGCAGCTTCACCGGATGCCACAGCATCAACCCGCTCACGCTTCGTCAGTGGAAAGAGCAGCTGACGAGCGCGTCGTCGTTCTTGTCGGGCACCGCGTCGAACGAAGAGAAGATCAACTACATGCGCCAAGACCCGCGCAACCCGAGCACGGGCTTCACGCCCGAGCGCATCGGGCTGATGGCGGCGGGCGTGCACTTCGCGCTCGGCGCAGAGGTGAACAAGGAGCGTCATCCGCAGGCGTACGCGCAGGGGCAGATGTTCAAGTCGCTCTTCGCGGGGCAGGACGAGCTGTACAGCGAGTTCCGCGACGAGATGCTGATGCCGGTGCTCCCGGAGTACGCGCGTCTGTCGGCGTCGGAGTACGAGCTCGTCCTCACGTGGTTCAAGAAGGGGATGCCGAAGCTCGACGACATCATGCACGAGGATCGTCCGACCGCTTGCGTCGACGACTTCGCGCCGCTGAAGGCGCACGCGAGCGCGGTGAAAGGATCGAACTGGTCGGCGCAGAACCGGAGCAACCGTCTCGCGATGTTCGCGTGCCCGCTCGACGCGACGAGCCCGACGGCGTGCTTTCAGCAGCAGCGCGCGGGCGCGGACGTGTTCGCGTCGGCGGCGAACGCCGAGTGGTCGAAGCCGTGGCCGCAGGACGGATCGACGGTGCGCGTGCTCCGCGAGCTCACGTCGCCGAACTCGTTCTGGTTGCGCTCGTCGGCGGACGGACGCTTCGCGGCGACGGGCGGCGGACGCAACGGCGGCGCGCAGGCGATCGATCTGCAAGCGTCGCTCGACGGAGGGACGCGCGACATCGGATTGCAAGCGAGCTACGACCCGGATTTCTGGCCCGACAACAAAGCGTTCATGTTTCAGGGCGGGACGAAATTCTGCGCGCAGAGCCTCCTCGAGAAAGCTTCGACGTCGCTCGTTACCTTCGGCGAGCCCGAATGCTCGAACCTCGGCGCGGCGAGCGGCTTGTACCAGACCGTCGGGCAGCAGCTCGGCGACAACTCGATCGGCGATCGCTACATCCTCTACAGCATCTGGGCGGGCGACTCCGGGCAGTACAGCGCGTCGGCGCGCGACACCGTTCCGCGCGCGGGGGCGGACTCGGCGATCAACGTGTACGTCGCGGTCGCGAAGGGGAACGACGTCGTCGACGGGTACAAGATCTTCGGCGACGCGGTGAAGGTCGCGACGCCGTACCGCGGCGACACGATGATGGCCCGCTCCGGGAAGATGCTCGGGAGCCGCGTCGCGGGCGAGCACGGCGCGCTCGGGTACGCGATCGAGTCGCTGCAATCGAAGATCGTCGCGGGTCACTACCGCTTCGACTTGTCGCCGCTCGGCAAGGTCTGCATGCGCGGGAACAAAGCGAACTTCTCGTTCGACGAGCGCTTCCTCGCGACGCACCACTACAACGAGCCGGCGGACTTCGGCGCCGGGCCCGAGGACGCGGACTACCGCGCCAAGGGATCGTCGGATGTCTGGGTCGCGGACTTCGTGACGGGTCAGAAGGTGCGCGCGGTCAAGATGGGACCGGGGCAATTCGCGCTCTACGCGCACTTCCGATCCGACGGATGGCTCTACTTTCTCGTCGTCGATCACAACAGCGGCAAGTACTACGTGGCGGCGTCCGACTGGGCGGTGCGCCAACTCGAAGCGACGCCGACGCCATGACGCGCACGCACGCTCACGCTGCGGCGTTCGCGCTCGCGCTCGGTGTCGCGGCCGGATGCTCGCTTCGCGCCGACGACGGAGGAGAAGCGCGTGCGGCGCCGATCCGCGAGATCGAGCGGCGCGCGGTGGGGAAGGCGCAGGCGTATCCGGCGGACGTGCTGACGGAGGCGGACGCGGATCGCTTCGCACAATCGAAGAAGGCGCGGCGCGAGCTCGGATGGCGCGTGCTCGCGAAGGTGCTTCGCCCCGTACCGATCGCGTCGGCGTCGGGCGTGAGCGCGGAGGCGGGCGCGGCGACGGTGCCGCTCTTTCGAACGTGGCTCGGAGGCGACGAGCTCGATCGCCTGTTCGCGAAGATGTACGGCGATCTCGGACGCGAGCGACGCGTCGCGCGCGACACGCCGACGCCCGCGGAGGTGAGCGCGCTCTTCGAGTGGAACGCGACGTCGCTCGGATCGAACAGCGAAGCCGATTTTCTCGCGCGCCTCGCGAAGGTCACGACGCCCGGAGCGATCGACGGTCTCGCCGGGAACGCGCGCACGTCGTACAGCCCCGGCTACGTGAAGAAGTACCTCGAGGACTACGCGGCGATCGCCGGCTGCGACGGCAACGCGTTCGATCTCGCGACGCCGCCGACGTCCGACACGAACTTCACGAACTGCTTCTCGAGCGAGCTCGCCGCCGACGCCGCGGTCGCGAAGGCGTCGTGGCGCCGCAACGACGATCTCGTCACCGACGGTCTACCGGTCGCGGACACGAGCGCGGCGACGCTGCGAGGGCGACTCGCGCGCACGATCGATCAAGGCGGCTGGCCACAGAAGGATCTCCCGATGGCGGCGGCGGGGCCGAGCGACGCGTACACCGTCGAGCTCTCCGGCGGCGAGCGCTACTCGCTCGTCGGACTCCACGTGATCACGAAAGAGCTTCGCCACTGGGTCTGGGTGACGGTGTGGTGGTCGGCGAATCCCGACGACGACTTCGGTGCGGATCGGCCCGCGGAGATCGCCGAGCGCGGCGCGGCGTGGGGTCACTACAAGATGAACGTCGTGACCGACTTCGACGAAAAGGATCCGGATCCGCGCGGCGGCTTCGAGGGGACACTCGGCGACGCGCTCGAGGCGACGCACGGTCCGTCGACGTGGTGCGCGAATCCGTTTCTCGAGAAGGGGGACCACAACGCGGGGACGAACTGCATCGGGTGCCATCAGCACGCGGGCGACGTCGCATCGCTGCCGCACGTCTTGAACGACGACGCGACGTTTCCGCAGACGGGGCGCGCGCGCGTGCGTCAGAGCTTTCCGGCGGACTACAGCTGGGCGTTCGCGACGCCCGATTCGCCGGACGCGAAGGATCGCCTCGCGCGGATGATCGCGAACCGCTTGCGCGCGTACGACCGCGACGATCGCGCGACGCCGTGAGCGTCAGACGACGTCGCCGGTGAGCTCGCCGTAGAGGCGCATTCCGGCGCCGAGCGCGCCCGCGACGCTCGGGAGGCCGGCGGTCGCGTTGGCCATCCACAGGTTGTCGAGCTGTGTTCGAAAGGGGCGTCGTCCGATCGTGACGTGCGCCGGAGTCAGAGCAGCGCCGTAAGCGTTCCCGCCCGGCGCGCGGCAGAATCGCTCGTTCGACGCGGGGGAGCCGACGATGCGAAGCGCGAGGTGATCGCGCAAGCGCGGGACGTAGCGCGCCTCGATGACGTCGAGGATGCGCTCGCGGATCTTCTTCTTCTCGACGTTGTACGCGCGCCGATCGCGCGCTCGGAGATCGGCGAAGTACGCATGGTCCGCGCACGTCGCGATCTCGAGGATCTGATGCCCAGGCGGGCAGAGCCCCGGCGCGTCGGAGTGGAGCGTCGGCGTGGATAGGAAGAGCCACGGATCGCTCAGATCGTGCCGCTTCAGTTGAGCGTCGTACATCCGGTTGATGTCGTCGTGCGGGTAATGCC